>JAKAZZ010000044.1 GCA_021826315.1 Actinomycetes bacterium | reverse complement strand
TGCTCTGTAGCTAAAGCGCTATCGTCGTTGCCGTCTACCGGGGCTTCATTAGCAGTTTCTTCTGATACTGCACCATCAGTTGCACTATCTTCTTCTACTTGATCGGCCTGTTCGGGTTCGGGCGTTGACTCTTGAACAGCAGTCTCAGAAGCCGCGGTCTCGGCGCCATTCGGCGCTTCGTCAGCCGGTGCGACAGTAGTCTCAACAGGCGTTTCTATAGCCTCTGAGGTTTCGTTCGCCACTGCGACTGGTGTCTCCTTGGGTGCACTTTCTTGACCGTCGCCAATCTTGCGCCTTGGTGCACGTGGGGGAGGTGGAACCTTCAGGCCTAGTAGTTCAGCTAGAGCCGGAATCCTACCAGAGATCTCTCGCGCTTGGGTAAGAAGTTCTTCGGTTGCATTAGCTGGTAGAGCGGTAGGCTTCACCATCTTTCGAATCGGTGAGAGGTTGAGTGCATTCAACATTTGAGAGTAGATCTCATTTGAAGCATTTGCGCCCAGGGTATCGCTCGCCTTTGCAGCTAACTCTGTTAGGAGATCGTCAGGAAGCTTGGAACCGTTGTCAGGAGCGTAGTTTGACCTCCATACAGCCTTGATCGACTTTTTGTCGGCCAACAATTCTCGTATTTCCGTGACCCACTCATTTTCCAGGGTCTCACGTCGCTTAGTTGAGATCTCCTTGAGTTGATCGAGGATGGACTTCAACGCTTCGTCGGCTCCGACGAGGCGCTCACCCGATACAACGACAGCTTTGATGTCGCGAATTGAAATCCCCGCTGAGATGGCAACCGCTGCATCTGCACGGTCACGCCAGATAGCGAGTTCGCACTTTGGGTAAATCTCTTCGGCCAACTTGAGGAGTGTATCGCCACTCTGATCTTGCTGCTTAGCGATCTCTTCTCGGACGCGGGGCATACCGCCCTCGAATATAAATTCAGCTATTGGACGTTGGTGTTCACTTAGTTCGGCTAGGAGACTATCGCGGTGTACTCTAGCCGGTGTAAGGCGAACCTTTTCCTTTACAACTTTTGGCTTAGGTGCTGGACGCTCTGCGCCAGCTGGACGCTCGCGGCGTTCTCTTCGCTTGGCTGGGTCTCCGGAAGCCGTAGGTGCATCTCCTTCGCGCCTTGGACGGCGTTTGGGGCGGTCACCAGAGGCGGATTCACCCTCTGCACGTGGCTTGTTGCGCCTTTCGTCACCTCGGCCACCTTTGCGGTCTCCGCCCCGTACCGCTCGTTCAACGGTTGTCAGGTTGGTAACTTTGCGTGCTTCAATCTCAATTGTCTCGTGCTTTTTAGCTGAGGCGCTTGGAGGTGGTGTTACAGAGATAATGGTGGTTCCATCGATCGTCTTTTCGACGATTGCTTCAATTCGATCGCCAATCTTTGCACCTTCGTATAGAAGCGAAGCATCGAGGCTTCCACGTGGTTCTTTCGCCTCTGCTCGGCGCCATCTCCACGTTGTGTCGTCGATTTTGTCTGTAAGCTCAATCTTTAGCCGTAAAGCCATTGTCTCTTTGTTCTCCATGTAGATACGATTCGCATAAGTAATTTGCACGAATCGTTTTTTGGCTGTTGCACATTGTCCAATCGCAACAACCTAAATAGATGCCTTAGAGTAGCATAAAGGTCAATTGATCGCTATACGTCAATAGGTGGCCTTTGAGTACTTCTTCACAGCCAAAATACGATCTTTCGACGAGTATCGACTCGCGCGTCGCCCAAGTGGTTTCCGCTCGGGGGCTCAAAGACGCAGTTCACGTCTTCGAGGCCTCTACCGCCTCCGCTAGTGATGCTGCGGCCGCTCTATCGGTAGACGTTGCTCAGATTGGAAAGTCGATTGCCTTTCGAGGCGATGACTTCATCTACGTAGTTCTCTTATCCGGATCTTTAAGGGTGGATAAGGCAAAGTTGAGAGATGTCACCAAGTCAAAGAAGATGCAGAGCATTGATGGTGAAGTGCTAGAGAAGGAGCTGGGATACAGCCCGGGAGGGGTTTCGCCCCTTTACCTTCCCTCTGTCGCGAAGTTGCTAGTGGATGAATCTATCGAACGTTACGACTTGATTTACGTGAGCGCTGGAACAACAACTAGCGTAATAGGGCTTACAAGCGGTGAGCGAAAAGAGATCTTTGGTACTGAGCGCTTTGATCTATCGGTTACCGTGGCGGATTCTTTGGAGGACAATTGAGGTTAATTGGCGGGCATGTATCTGCGGCCGGTGGAATAGCGAAGGCCGTCGCTCGTGGCGAGGAGATAGATGCGTCGATCATCCAGATCTTCACGAACTCACCAAGGGGATGGAAAGCGCAAAGGGTCTCTCTCAACGGCGCAGGAAGTGTGGCAGAAATTATCGCCAAATCCTCGAAGGTTGAAAAGGTCGTAAGTCACGCCAGCTACCTTATCAATCTCGCCTCACCTGAGGAAGAGCTCTTTGGTAAGTCCAAGGCTCTGCTTCGTGAGAGTCTTTCCTACTGCGATGAGATCGGTGTACCCGAGCTAATTTTGCATGTAGGGAGCCATCGCGGAAGAGGCTTCGAGAGCGTGATTACTCAAGTCGCAGATGCAATCTGTGAAGCCTTCGAAGGATTGAATTCAGTTCGCTTGCTGCTTGAAAATAGCGCTGGTGCCGGCGACAGTGTCGGGCGGGACTTTTATGAGTTATCGACTTTGATTGACGCAACGAATCTCAGCAACGAACGACTTGGCGTTTGCGTCGATACTCAACACCTATTCGCCAAGGGTTACGACTATCGGGAGATACAGGGGATCGAAGAGCTGACCGGCGAGATATTGGCAGTTGGCTTAAAAGACAGAATAAAGGCGATTCACCTCAACGACTCTAAGTCACCGCTTGGTTCAAAGTTGGATCGGCATGAGAATTTCGATGAAGGTATGATCGGCAGCGAATCGATAGCACGTTTGATCGTCCACGAACTCTTCTCTGAAGTTGATCTTATCCTTGAGGTCCCTGGTGACGGTGATGGGCCACGTCGTATTGATGTTGAAAAGGTTCGAAACCTCTAATCGGGCTGCAACTTCAAATAATTCAAAGAAATCGCTGAAATTGATGGTGGGAATGGTAGCGCCTACGAGATGTGGCTCCTATCCACGGTTCGAATTGTGGCGCCAAGCCTGCCATCACTATAAAAATCTAGATTTAGATCGTTGTCGCGAGCCACTTTTACTTCATACCCACTTCCATAGTTGATTCCATCGCGATACTCGATGACGATGTCGAGGTTCCTACGGGCGTTTATCAAGTCTTGTTGGTACTTGGAACTCAAAGCACTTTCAAGTGGATAGAGGTAAGAGACGTTGTTGACGTGGCCGATGAGATCGAAGTCGCAGAATCTAAATGACCACTCCATCTGCCTTGCATCGATCTCGTCTAGGGCTTTAGCGCTCAATCGGGTCGAAACCTTTCGCCCATTGGAGCTTTTACCATAGGTCAACATGAAATTTTCGGTGAGACTCTTCGGAGCTCTTGTCGCGGAATCTGTTTGGATCCAAAGTGAGGCGACTTCGGCGACTATAGCTTCACCGTTTTGGACTACCGTTCTTCGAGAAGCCCAGCTGCGACCGATCCCCGAGCAAAAGGTAGAGACTCTTAGGCGTGAACCGTAGATCACGTCGCTGTTTATTCGGAGTCCGCTACGTCTGAGGATCCAGACGCCTTCGTTGTCAAAGCCGCTATCTTCGAGATCCGCACCCGCTATGTCCTGAGCGATACGGGCCAAGGCATCGAAACGAAGTCTTCCAGATATGTCGGTTTCGCCTAAGCCGATCCGAATGTCATATTGGAGTATGCGCCCAGTTTCAAATTGGTTCAGAAATAATGGCGATGAAGGGGAGTCAAATTCTAAATGCACCCCTTCAACCTATAGTGATCGGCTAGCGACCATTCACCCTACGAAATTTGAACGAAGCACTTTTTTGTCAAATTTGCCAACGCTGGTGCGAGGCACTGCCTCGATGTACTTGATCTGATCAGGTAGTTGCCACTTAGCAAACCCAGCTTTGATCAACTTCTCATGAAGAATTTCGAGGGTGAGTGTGGCACCAGGTGCTAGTACGACCGCGGCTAGCGGGCGTTCTTGCCACTTGTCGTCAGGAACAGCGATTACGGCTGCTTCGATGACGCCGTCGATGGCCATGATTGCTCCTTCGAGATCGACGCTTGAGATCCACTCGCCGCCGGACTTGATAAGATCCTTGGTGCGGTCAGCGATCACAAAATACCCATCGGGAGAGCCAATTGCGACGTCCCCGGTCTTGAACCAACCGGCATCCTCGAAAGAGTCCGCACCCCTTCCGTGTAAGTAGGATTGAACCACCCAAGGTCCGCGAACGTACAAGTTGCCCATGGAGACATTATCCCAAGGCACCTCATGGAGGTCGTCATCGACGAGTTTTACCTCAATGCCAGGGCCTGGAATTCCTGCCTGACCTGATACTTTATCGAGTAGTTCTTCCCTTGACATGTGTCGCATTGAGTGCTTAGGGCGAGCAACGCTAGCGAGCGGTGAGGTCTCGGTCATACCCCAACCTTGAGTTATGGTAATGTCGAGCTCGCGTCCGTAGCGCTCGATAAGCGCCTTGGGTGGTTGCGATCCGCCGGAGAATATCTCGCGGAGGGCAAGGTTGAGCGGGCGCCGACTCTTCAGTTCTGCTTCGAGAGCTATCCAGACGGTCGGAACCCCAGCGGTGAGCGTGACCTCTTCGTCCACCAGTAGATCTACGAATGACTTGGGGTCTAAATGGGGATATGCAAATACTATCTTGGCTCCGGTGGCAATCGCGGCGTGACACATTCCCCACGCCGAGGCATGGAACATAGGGACTACGGGAAGGATTGCGTCTGAACAGCAGATGCTCATGCCTGAAGGTGTAGACGCATTTATGGCGTGCAGGAATGTTGATCGATGTGAGTAAAGAACTCCCTTTGGCCTACCGGTTGTGCCGGAGGTGTAGCAAAGTCCAGCAGGGGAGCGTTCAGCGATTTCAAGCTGCGTATAGGTAGTTGGTTGATCTGAAATCAGAGTTTCGTAAGATAAGGCCGAGTCGATCTGCGATGCGTTTGCATCATCATCTAAGACGATGATGTGCTTTACAGAAGGAATATCGCCTCTTATCTTTTCGATTAGGGGAAGAAGTTCGCTAGCTACCAAGATTGCGACGTCGTTTGCGTCATTGATAATAAATGTGAGATCTTCCGGCGAGAGGCGGGCATTTAAGGTGTGGAGTACTCTCCCGCTGCAAGGAATCGCAAAATAGCACTCGAGATGGCGGTATGTGTTCCAGCTCAATGTAGCGACCGTCGCGCCTCGTTCAATGTTCAATGAGTCGAGGGCATTCATTAGTTGTCGGGTGCGGTTGGCGAATTCTGTGTAGGTGTAACGAAACTTTTTATCGATCGCGACTTGCGTAACAATCTCTACGTCGCCAAAGTGGCGATCACAGTGGTTGAAGAGCGTCCACGTATTGAGATCCACATCCATCATCGTCATGTTTTGGTTCCCCCCAATTTTGCTTTGGTGACGAAAGTAACAAATAACTTACCACAGGGGATTGCGATATTAGCGACCTTCAGGAGGCTCGAGAGTATTTGATGGAACGTAAGCATGGAAAAGAAATTGACTACTCAACTAGCCATTCGAAGAGCGCTAGGTTTTGACTGTCGTCCTTGAAGAGGCGCTCAGGGTGCCATTGAACGCCGACTACGTTCTCACACTCCACTGCTTCAATGAGCCCATCGTTGGACCAAGCCGAGGCCTTAAGGGTCGGTGCCAAGTCCTTTATACCTTGGTGATGCAGCGAGTTGACTCCCTTCAGCTCACCTGTAATTTTTACTAGCTGTGAATCGGCATCGACTGAAATTGGATGCACTATCTCTGCTTCCCTATCCCAAATCGCGTGGCCCGAAATGCCGATGCTTTCGAGGTCTTGATGAAGTGTGCCTCCGAGAGCAACATTTACGATCTGCAATCCTCGGCAGATAGCTAGTACTTTCTTCTTTTGCTGCATGGCTTCGCGAATAACAGCAATCTCGAGTTCGTCTCTTTCAGGGTCCAAGTGGGAAAGGAGAGTCGATGGCTCTTCTCCGTATCGCACTGGGTCGACGTCAAGACCTCCGCAAATCATTACGGCGTCACAGTTGTCTACTGAGTCCTTAGCGAGGTTTTTGATATCATCTCTATCGCGTTCAAGGTTGAGTCCGATTGACGACAGTGGAATTGCGCGCGCATTCACGGCTGCTAATGCTTGGGAGTATCCGACGTATAGTGCGTACTGGTAGTCGTCCTTTAATCCAAATGTCGTGGTGATGCGCTTCACGCGTACTCCTTGTCGGCTTCGCTCTAGCTTGCAGATCTCGAATTATTGTGGTCCGAAGATCACAGTCCATGTGAACTTTTGGAATACCTGTGGTCAGAGATTGTACATCTTCTAAATTTCGAAGGATGTAATTTCGGCTGAAACCGATTTCGAACCTATGGACTGCGAATTCGCAAAGGTGGACACGAAGCAGTAGCGGTCACCTCTTATCTTCGTTACGCGAGATTCGAGTAGGAGGTCGTTAGTAAACGTGGTTCTAGATAGCGAAAGAGCTGCGCAGGGCGTTTCGACCCCAAGTAGGTTTGCCTCGGATTCGCTGAGAAGAACGGGAGCGATCCTCTCCTCGCCTCTTGATGGGGTAATTCCACACAGGCGCTCTAACTCGTCATACAAAGATGTGTGTTCGAAGTTGACCTTTACCAAGGGCATGGCGAAGGCCAGAGGAATTTTGATCGAATCGATAGCCACCTCTAATTCGTCAGCAAAGCGAACTCTCTCAAGGATGAAAAACTTCGTCTCGACAAGGTCAAACCTATCAGCGAGCTCCTCGTCTTCGATAATATCTTGGGTCAAGACACGGGACCATTGGCGGTGCCCCTTTTGTTCAAGTTCCCGGAATAGCGAGTAGAGGGAACCTAGTTGCTGCTCAAATCGGGTGTTCGTAAGAATGGTGCCGCGACCTCTATGGCGAACCACTACGCCATCGAGTTCTAGGCGCCTGACTGCTTCGCGCACAGTTTGTCGAGAGACGTTATATTGCTCGATCATCTCTTTGTCAGTGGGAAAGCGTTCTAGAAACTCTCCGGCTGCAATCCTTGAGCGAAGCTCTTCTAGAAGTTGTGCCCATAGGGGTAGAGGACTTTCACGGTCCATATCTAATCATCCGTCTCTCTTGTCGGACTCGAGGTCGCCTTTATGAAACAATATAATCCGACTAAGACAGTCGACAATTGATGACATCGATTACTTCACTTTTGCCGAGACGCAAGGAGGCGTGTCGGAGTCTCAAATAAGACGTCCCGCATCCATTTTGAGCTAAACCCAGCAGACTCCAAACTCTCGAGCGCCACGACGTACTCGTGAGGAATGTTTGGAAAGTCAGATCCAAAGAGGATCTTCTCCGATAGGTCTGCAATTGTTTCAATATTGCTTTGGCCGAGCGGTGTCGTCTCTTCGGTAAAGGGTGTGAGCACCATCGTTGTATCAAGGTATACGTTCTCGTACTTTAGGGCTAATTCGATGAACTCGCTGTATTCAGGCATCCCCATGTGAGCGATTACCAGGGTAAGGTTTGGGTGTAGCGCAAGGAGCTGGCGGACTAATTCGGCGCCAGTGTACCTCCCTGGGGCCGGACCAGATCCCGCGTGGATCACAATTGGAATCCTTGTCTCTGCTAAGAGGTTCCAACTCGAGTTTAACTTGGGGTCAATTGGGGAAAAGTCCCCGACTTGAATGTGTACCTTGAAAACTTCGGCGCCACCTTGGATCGCCTCTTGGGTATATTCGTATGCGTCGTCATCCGGATAGAGGGTTGCCGATGAGATGATGGCTGGATCTGTCGTAGCAAAACTTCTCGACCATTCGTTGAGCCATCGAGCCATTCCGGCCTTATGGGCGTAGTTCAACGCTGAGAATCTAGTAACTCCGAAATCTTTGAGCTGCTGAATGCGCGTTTCGTCATCATCGCGATATTGGATCGGCCAATTTCGTCCGAGGAGAGGCCCTGCTTCATCGAAGTACTTGCGTACCTTTGCTAATACATTCTCGGGCATGAAATGTACATGTATGTCTACGATCGACGGAATTTGGTGTCGGTTAAGAAGTTCTTTGATACGTTCCACGCTTTATCGCTCTCTCGCTTTGTAAGAAAACTAATTTCAACCGCCACAGTAGCAGTCGCATTCGCGTTTTGGATTACGTACTCAAAGTTCGTTCAATTTGCCAGTTAGGTCAGTGATTATCCAAGACTGATCTTTTTCTAGCTTGGCTCGGTAAAGCGCTTGGTCCGCTATCTCGACCATCTTAGAGATAGATTGTCTTCCATTTGAGATAGCGGCGCCGCACCGAAGGTTGGTAACTTGAGATACTTCACCGACGATGCGTTCTACTATTTGTTGCGCTTGCTGCTTTGAGTCGACGATTGCAAGGATTGCAAATTCATCCCCACCCCATCGGGCGGCTACATCTACAGCTCTAATTGAGGAGGTTATTGCAGTCGCGGTGCGTGTAAGAATTCGATCGCCTTCGTCATGGCCAAGGGTATCGTTTATCTTTTTGAAGTCATTCAGGTCGATCAGCCCAACCATAAGTATCTCTTCGCTTCTATGAACTCGCGCTACTTCGCGATTAGTGGCGAAGTCCCATCCCTTGCGGTTGAGAATTCCAGTCATTGCATCTGTAATAGAGAGCTTGCGGATCGAATAGTTCAAGTATCCAGCAGACACCGACGTGACCAACAGCGTTGAGATCGTAAGAATCCAGTCAGATAATGGAGCAGAGGGCTTGTCGCCGAAGAGAAGAGATAGCGAATAAAGAAGGATTATAAATAGAACGTGACAAAGGGCCTCGATCGTTGAAAAGAAAGAGAATGCTAATAGGGCTATCCAGACGTAAAAAAGTACACCTAGTAACGACGGATCCTTCCCGTATCCCGTTGCAATTTCCAACGACACCACCAGTGTGCCACAGGCTAATGCAGCATTCGTGCCCATTCTTGTTATCTGCTCCGAGCGGATTACGATGATTATGCCAGCGATTAGAAATATAAAGTTCGTAACGTAGTCGATTATGTAACTTGACGGTGTTCCTAGTGAAATGGTGACGAGAAGCCCAATACTTGATCCGACCGCAGCGAGCGCTCCAACCCACTTAGCAGCCGCATTAGACGAGAGGGGAGGGTCGGTGGGAGAATCCCACAGCCATCGATAAATGCTTGACTTTTGTATCAGCTGTAAGATCATTGTAAGAACACCAAACTTGATATTACTTCGTTCTAAGTTTGTTCTTATTGTCATTTCGTCATGACATTTAGATGTTTTGAATCTTTTCGTTCTGTTAAAGGTTACAAGATATAACAAGTCCTAAGCGCTTGCAATATTAGACATTTACCTTCAACTACTGAGGTACTCCTCGGCCGCAATCCAAACACCTCCGTGTTAGATTCGGGAACAGTCAGCCATAGTTATCCTTATTGTTGCTAGGAGCCAAGAGCCGCGGTGCCTTCAAACCAATACAAAACCCCTCTAGCTGCGCTTTCGGTACTCTTAGAGCCGAATCGTCGTGGGCTTTTACCCTCTAAAGTGATGGTCCTTGCTCCATCCGTTCAGGCTCTAGTAAGCCTGAGGCGAGAACTCGCGATTACCGGGCGAACTGCCCTTGTCAATGTAGAGTTTGGAACACTCCCAACCTTTGTAAACGATCTCGTCAAGGCTAAAGATCCAGACTTCTGGCGATTGAGGATTTCGGATCGCGAACTCTATTCGTTGGTTCGTGTAATCCTTCGCGAAATCGCAAGTGAAGCTCCGAGGTGGTCTGACTTGGCTGACCAGGAGGAGTTGGCCACCCGACTTGCTGCGTCGATTGCAGATCGAGCTTGGGCCCCGCCCGTTCGAATTGACCCGGCTCGTGTCCGTAGTGCAAGCGACCTAGTCGAAGTCGCGTACCATAAGATATCGGAGCGTCTAGGTGGCCGCTGGACATTTGACGGTCAACTCTTTCAAAGGGCAGAGGCACTCGTTGATGACGAAGCTTTCTGTAGATATCTCCGATCCAACTATCCGACAATAATCCTTTACATGCCTCACGGATTAATTGTTCCAGCGGTTCGATTTGCCTCCAGGCTCCTTTCAAAGGTCGACGGGTGTGTAATTTATGGCAATTCAGGGAGTAGAGAGATCGACTCTGCATTCGATGAATTGATTCCTCGCAGTTACTTTGACGAGCGCAATGTAGCAGTGGTCGATTGTGCGGCAAGGCCCTTGAATCTTAACGTTGTCGACCTTCCTGACGCAAGAAGCGAAGTATCCTACGTCGTCCAAAGGGTTGTTGAAGCCTTGGATCGAGGTGTCGATATCTCAGATATCTCAGTTACCTTTTGTGATCGTTCGCGCTACCTCGATATTTTGAGGAGTGCTTTTAGCGAAATTGGGATTACGACGTCGCTAACTGATGATCGAAAGTCGACGACGGCGATATTCGCCTCATTGATAAGACGAATAACCCAGCTTGACGCTAATTCGGTCTTTTCGGAGGTTATTTCACTCTTGGCAGATCTCAAAGTTGGCGGGGTACGATGTGGTGAAGTACTTGCTTCTGCTTCAAATCCAGTGCTTATTGGAAGTCCAAAGGCCTTCGGCGCTCATTATGAACAGGTTCCACCGTCGCTGCGATTTTTGTCGAGTGTAATGAACAAGGTTTTTACTCTAGCTGACAACTTTAGAGGTATCGTTTCCAATAGGAGCCCGGGTGCGGACCCATGGTCATCTGCGGGAAAGCGGCTTCACTTTTTGCTCAAGGATTTTGCAAGTAGCAACAAAGATACATTTTTATCATTGAGCGAGCTCAGTGATGGAATTGATGGATTCTGCGAGTTACTTCTGAGACTTGGTGAGGCTGATGGATACATCAGCAATGAACTACCTTCACCCACCTCGATTTGGTCACTGTTGAATTCCATGGTGGAGGAAGTTGAAGAGACGGTGGTGGGTGCGAATCAACTCCTTCGCATTCAAAGCGTCACTTCTTCTCCATGTCTTACAAGTAGGCTTGGATTCTTTTTGGGGTTGACAGACGATGTTTTTCCTCCGAGACCGCCAAGATCGCTTTTGGACGGACAAATCAGGGAGCGACTCGGTTTGTTGAGCGAGAAGAAGAGTGAGGCGCTTTCCAATCGGGGCCTTGCCCTCTCCGTAGCCCTGTGTAATGAAGTTACTGTAACCATTCCGAGGGTCGATGTAGTTGGAGAAAATACCCTCCATGTAGCGGGAGTGGTTACGGCAATAGAAGGCCTCTTTGCGAATTCGGGTTCAATTGCGAGACTCCGATTTGATTCGACTCTATCTATGGTGGCGGCAGATCCACTACCGCCAATGGAAGAGGTGATGGTAAGACTCTTGACTGCAAAGAGCACGGAAATGCCCTCTTCGATTGTACCTAGACCAATATTTTCATCCACGGTCGACCTACGAAATTCGACTCAAGATGACGCGCAGCTCTCTCGAATTCCTGACCTACCATCATTGCTGAGAAACAAGGATGGCCTGACCATAGCGCCAACTTCGGTAGAGGAGTGGATCAGATGCCCCTATGAGTACTTCGTTAGACGAGTTCTAAAAGCTGACCAATTTCGAAACTTCGATGAGGTTGGAATGAAGGATCCGTTGACGAGAGGTTCATATTCCCACAAGGTAATTGAATCAGTGTTGCATCGTGAAGTTACCACTCTTGGAAGTCCAAGTGATGAATCCGGTCTTGATTATGCGGGATATGTGGATTATCCGTGGCACACCCCTCGTCTGCGATTCCAGAGAGCTATCGAGGCGAAGCGCGTTGCGCGAGAGGCCAAGTGGTCGACTTGGTTCCTCGGAGAATTTATGGATGAAACTGGTGTTGATCTTGGAAGTGATTCAATTGAATTCGAAGTTGAGTTACCTACTATTGAATATGACGTCGGTGATGGTACGAAGGTTAATCTTCGAGGCAGGGTTGACATGCTGGTTCGACGTAACGATGAATCGGCCAAGGTGGTTGCGATAGTCGACTTTAAGACTGGATCTGCTTCTTATTACGGCGGAACTGGCAGTGGGCGCCTAACTTCGGTTCAGCTGGTCTTGTACGGAGAGATGGCCTCGACCGAAGGAGACGAAGCTCTTCTTGAGTATTGGTTCTTTGATGAACAAAGAAATCTCGAAAGAAAGACGGTAGATATCGATTGGAGAGAGGCGGCAAAGGTAAGTTCTCGTCGAGCTCTTGGCGCGATCCTTGGGGGTTCATTTGCCAGATATCACCACCTCGATGACGACGAGGGTAGAACGTGTAAGTTCTGCTATCCATTCGATCGACGAGATAACATAGCTGGAGTTGAGGTTTCTGAGATAGAAGCTTTAGCTCGTGCATATGAATTGGGGTTGTCTCGTGACGACCGATGAGCGGCTATTTGACCACGAAGCGCGGGTCGAAATCACGGAGAAAGTCTTTACAAGTCACTTTGTGATCGCCGGTGCGGGTGCAGGAAAAACTAGCGCGATGATCTCGCGCATTGCAAATTCAATCGAAGCCGGAGTTGGGATCGAGCAAATTCTCGCCATCACCTTCACCGAAGCGGCCGCAAACGAGATTAAGGTTCGGTTGCGCAGAGAGCTGATCTCAAGGCTCAATTCACCTGGGGAAGACGAAGTAACCATATCGAGGATTCGTAGCGCCTTGGGTGGTCTAAACGTTGCTCCAATAGGTACGATTCACTCATTTGCAAACTCGGTCATCTCTAGGTATCCGCTTGAAGCTGGGCTACCGATCGTCTTTGCAACGACAGATCCATCCTCTAAGATGATGATCTTCGACTTGGCGATTCGGCGCTATTACGACTTTGTCGCAACAAGTTCAATTCGAGTACGGCTCCATGAAATCATCTCACAATTTGGATTCGATGAGTCAAATGTCATCGCACTTGCGAAAGAGATCGACGAAACATTCATAACAATTGCGAAAGATGAAGATTACCTCGACCATCTCGAAAGTGCCATAGGTAAATTCGACTCAATCGATGTGGATCAAATCATTGATCGTGCAATAGAGCTGCTGCTAACGATGGCAAAGCTTTGTTCATCCGAAAGCGACCCCCTGCTAGAGGCGATTAGGTCGACGTTCATCCCGAATCTTAGGCTGCTCTTAGGCAGCGAAGCAACTTCTGACAAGGTATTCAAGGTTCTTGCCCTCCTCGGGCAGTCAGAGCCCAAGAAGCTATTTGGAAAGTTGCCCAAGGGTAAAGGCCAGGGCGCAAATTGGGGAGGAAGCGACTCAAAGAAGCAGCTCGTAGAAGATTTCAACTTTTTCATCGATACGGTAATGGCAGAAATTGGTACGATAATCGACGACCTCGTCCGACTCTTCGTTTTCGACGTCTCGATGGCGGTTAGCGAAGAACGTCTACTCAGGCAGGAGAAGGGTAAAATCACCTTTTCGGACCAGATACGTCTGTGTTATGAGCTATTGCTCAGCGCAGATGATGAGCTCTTGTTCGAAATTGCCCAAACATATCGCGTAATTTTGATCGACGAATTTCAAGATACCGATCCAGTTCAAGTTGCAATCTTTGATCGATTGGCTAGTGCCGCCGGCGCAACGCTCTTCTTCGTCGGCGATCCTCGCCAGGGTATTTATAGGTTTAGAGGTGCTGACCCTGAAACATACCTAGAGGTTGCTTCTAGAGATCACGTCAAGATATCTCTAACTTCCAACTTTAGAAGTCACCCCGACATCGTTTCTTGGGTAAACGACCTCTTTGAACGGACCTTTAACACTTCTCTGAACTTCCAATTGGACCCAATGGTGGCTGCACGTATGTTTCACCACCTAGCATCGGATTCAGTAGACGTCGTACTTCCCTTTGTCAACGCAATTGAAAAACGTACCGCTACGCAAAGGAGACAAGCGCAGGCGAAATCGGTGGCACACCTCGTGAGGCAGTACCTAGATGATGAGATCGAAGTAGACGGTCAACTAAGGCCGATTCGCCCCTCGGACATCGCGGTCCTCTTTCCTACCCGTACGGTTTTGGGTGCGATCAAACGAAGTTTCGCTGACGTTGGAATTCCATATCGCTCGGTCGGCGGTGCCTCGATAGTCGATGAACCGTACATAGCCGAAGTGCTCTTATTTCTACGCGCGGCCTTGCGGCCGTATGATCAATTAGCTCTTGTCCAACTTTTGCAAAGTGAGAGCGTCGGACTAACCAATGACGAGCTATTTGGTTACCTTGATGGATCTCCGTTCGCCAAGGTAATTTCGTTAAGTAGGGAGAGGCTTCAAACCCCCGGTTATCCTGTCGCTAACGCCATCGAAGTGGCTCTCGCGGTCCTTGAAGAAGTTAAATCGATTGTGCGAGAATCTTCGCTCGCCGATGGCGTCAATTTCGTGGTGAGACGCTACTCGATCTTGGAGAAGGGCCTTAGAACTTCTGGTGAGGACTTCTTGCGGCACTTCGATACCTTTTTAGGCTATTGCAGGGACTTCGATTCTCGAGGCACTCCAGCGGAATCTTTTGTCTCTTATATCGAAGGTATCTTGATGGAGAGACAGGCGCTAACTGAGGCCGAAGGACGCGACGTAGAAAGCGACGCAGTTCGGCTTATGACGATTCATGCTTCTAAGGGTCTTGAATTTCCTATCGTAATTGTCGTTGCAACGCCCAAGGGTGGCGGATCGCGGTCGTCAGTTGAGATACTTGCTAACTCGAATGAGCGGATCCGGTTAAGTTTGGAATCTTTGTCCAGTAGGACTATCGAGGTTAAATTAAATCCCAAGCTGCGGACGAATAAGTTCGAAGAGGTAGCAAAGGCAGAAGGTGTGGCCGATGCTGACGAGGAGATTCGCCTTTTTTATGTAGCAGCGACACGCGCAATGAACAAACTCGCTGTTGTTCTGGAAGAAGATCTACCTCCGACCAAGACAGGAGTCTCAAAGGCTGCACCGAAGGTTCATAACGAGTTGTTCAAATCGAGCGGTACATTGATCCGAGATTTTAATCCAGACGATGAAGTAATCACTCGCTTTGTCAATTCCGATAACCAATACGTGCGAGAGATCGACCAGAATGAGCGACAACGGCTTTTCGGACAGATTGCCGATGTTGTAACGCGTAAGCGACGGACTACTGCTTCGATGGAGTTGGAAGTTGATCATGAGGTCGGTGAGTTTGAAAGTTCGGGAAGTCTCTCTAGGACGAGGTCGATTGAAATTGGAATCGCTGTTCATGAAGCTGTGTCAAAGTACGTCGGAGAAGAGTCGCTAGAACATCGTCAGAGTATTGATGCGGTTATAGAAAACCTTGAGACCCAAGATATGCGCGACAGAGCGCGCCTAGCCGTCACTCAGTTCGTAGAGTGGCTTGATGGAGTCGGTGTCAATTCAAGCGCAGCCACAGCGCTTACGGAGTTTTCCTTTTCAGTCTTGATCGATGGTGTCCTAAACGATGGCGTGATTGATCTCGCATATGTCGACCAAGATGCGATCCAAATCGTCGACTACAAGGTTTTGGGAAATTCAGATGAGTCATACTTAGATGGCGCAATTGCCCACTACTCGATTCAGGCGGAATATTACAGACGAGCAATTAAGGCGATCTATCCGAGCGTAAATGTGCTGCCGCCGATATTTCTCTATTCAACCGCCAATGGTCTCCGAACCCATCGCTATGAATAGGTCGGTTCATCGATATATTTGCGATGTGGTTGCGTAGACACAATAATTTGGAATTGAGGCGGCGGTTGTTATGCCAGTTATTTGCCCGCTTCCATTTGGAATTTCGTAGTTGACCGTCCAGTTTTCTGTGATATTTACATCGAAACATCCCGCAGTTAGCCAAGTATGGAGGATGGTTCCTGATGGGTATGGTCCTCCTGCTGAAGTGGTGGTTAAGGTGGGTGATCTGTCGCCGAAGTTGATATTTAAGACTCCAGTTGCATTTGCGATAACGCGTCCAAACGAAGTCATTAAATCTAAGTGGTCGGAGAGAGTCGCTCCTGTTGAAAGGTACGCAGGTATCGAAACGAGTGTAAATGGGGGATCGAATGATGGATTGGGAATTGGAAGTGCCCTTGTTATTGCATACCTTGCGATTGAGAGATCGGTCGTTGGATTCGTAGGAGGTGTAATCACGGTGACGGTTTTGTCTATGCAGTATGGGTAGAGGCGGTGTACGGAAAGAAAGAGTTGGGGCAGAATCGATCGGGAATATCCTGCCTGTTTCGAAGTCGTATAGTACTTGAAAAATACCGCTACACAGGGTGGATTGGTAAAGAGTTGACCGTTAAGCGTCACGGTAGGAAACATGACGGGGTAAAGGACTTTTCCGGATTTCGCAACGTATGTTGTTGATGAACCAGGGTTTCCAGGTTGAGATGCGCTCGTGATGCTGTACAGATTTAACGTATAACTTCCACCCGTACCTCCGCTCGAGGTAAGTTGTGTCTCTGCTCTAGTTGCTTCTCGATGACTCTCATTGGCAAAAGTTGTTGCGAAGAGGATTAGTAATAGGCTCACAATCCTTGAAAGCGATTGCAAAAATCGTTTGTTATCGAAAGTTAAATCTACGAATTTGATTTCGGTATCCAAAGCGTGCTCCACAGACATTGATTCACAATTTTGTCAGACAAATGTGAGTATTCATTTGGGAAAAGTTAGGAACTCGAAGTCAATTGGCAAGTTAGGGTACACTGATGGGCCGATGGCGGCGATAAAGGGACTAATTGCCCTAAAGGCAAATACCTACATATAGAAGAATATATTACGGAAGGTAAATGTCCGTAGGGCTTTATGTAAATTTTAAAAAGTAGGCAATGTGTTGTCGGGATACGAGGATACCGAAGAGATAGAGGGGTCGGCAACGTTTGTTTACGACTTTGCATATCTCGAAGCTAGGTTGGTTGACGTCGATAAAGTTGTCGACTCTAACATTGAGCAGCTGATTGGTGCTGCGGTCGTCGCTGGAGATTCGCTTGTAACGAAGGTAGGCCCGAAGTCACTTCCGAAAAAAACAGTTGAAGTTCAAGTTGGTGACGTGCGGAGGGTTCGCGGATCGATACTGCTTCCCATCTGTTGGGCGCCGATTTCTGCTTCGTACATGTTCCCCAAGCTCGAGGGTGAGCTGGAATTTACTGAAACCGACCCCGGCAATGTTCGAGTCTCTCTTAGGGGAAGTTACAGAGCTCCGCTTGGAGCACTCGGCGAACGTATGGACAAGATGGTCATGCATAGGATGGCTGAATCGACCGTACGCAATTTTCTTGGTCGCGTCGTCGATCGATTCAGCAAGAGTAGTTGACTGCCGACTACGCGCCGACGGCGTGAAAGCCCCCATCAACGTGAATGATCTCTCCGGTGGTGGATGGGAAAAAGTCACTTAAAAGGGCGACGGTTGATTTGGCGACTGGTGTTGGGTCAGTAACTGTCCAACCGAGGGGGGCTCTATTAGCCCAAATCTCTTCGAAAGCGGAAAATCCTCCCACGCTCTTAGCTGCAATGGTCCGGATAGGGCCAGCAGATATTAGGTTTACGCGGATACCTTCCTTGCCTGCTTCTCGGGCCATGTAGCGATTGAGTGACTCGAGGGCAGCTTTGGCAACGCCCATCCAGTTGTATCCTGGCCAAGCTTGTGAGGCATCGAAGTCTAGAGCGACTACCGAAGGTGATGATCCTTTTTTGAGTAGTGGCGTTAGGTAGTTGATCAGGGGAGCTAACGAGTAGGCAGAAATTTGAACTGCAGTTGCAACGTCGTCCCATTTAGCCACGAACATTGACGGATCAAGACATGCTGCAGGTGCGAATCCAATTGCGTGAAGAACGCCATCTAGACGGCCATGGGTGCTTTCGATCGAAGCAGCCAATTGCGCGAAGTGTTCATCGTTCGCAACGTCTAATTCGAGCACTTCGATGGTCGGATCTAGACGCTTTACTACTCGTGACGTGATGGACATTCCGCGTCCGAATCCAGTAACAATAATCTCTCCACCTTCAGCAATAATCTCTTTTGCGGTGGCATATGCTAGGGAAGCATCGTTGAGAATTCCCGTTACTAAAATCTTCTTTCCCTCGAGAATGCCCACATTTCCTCCTGCGTGTCTAGATTTGCAATAAAACTTTGGTATATGGTGCTGTTCTACCTTGCAACATCATAGTTTCGAAGGTGGCATTGGAGGTCATAGGTGGAGACGATCGGAGTCTTGGGGGGAACTGGCCCAGCCGGGTTAGCGTTGGGAAAGCGTTTTGCGAAGCTCGGCCACCGAGTTACGATTGGCTCACGTGACCAATCGCGCGCGATCGAAAAAGTTTCAGAAGTTTGCGCTGAATATGGTGACCTCGAGGGTTCGATCTTAGGTGGCTCAAATGAAGAAGCCGCGATGTGCGACATCGTAGTCGTAGCCACGCCGTGGGATGGAGCTGAAAGTACTGTCCGTGCGCTGAAGGCTTCTCTTGATGGGAAGGTAGTAATTTCAATGGTTAATGCGCTTCTGAAAGTTGGACCGAGCCTTCACCCGTATCTGCCACCGCGAGGTTCGATTACAGCACAACTTCAGGCTGCACTTCCAGGTTCCAAGGTAGTAGGTGCGTTTCATCACGCACCAGCGAAAGAACTGGGTGAAATCCACGAAAATCTTGACTGCGACATTATGGTTGTCTCCGATAACAAGGACGCACGCGAACAAGTGGTAGCGCTTGTTGACAGAGTCCCGGGCGCTCGGGGAGTTGATGCTGGAACGAACGTATCGGCCGGTGCAATTGAATCTATGACGGCGGTCTTGATAAATATCAATATAAAGTACAAGACGAGAAGTTCTATACGTTTGTCAGGATTGGAAAAGTAACAGTTGAAGCTCTACGACAGTGCAACCCGCGCCTTAAAAGAAGTTGTTCCAAAGGGTGATACAGTCACCATGTATAGCTGCGGTATTACCCCATATGATGCAGCTCACCTAGGACATGCTGCTGTTTTCTTGAACTTTGACCTTCTGTCGAGGATCCTACGGTCAGATGGTCATAAGGTCAAGTGGGTTAGAAACATTACGGACGTTGATGACTCTATCCTGGGCAAGGCACGGACACTTGGAGTCCACTATCTCGACCTAGCAGCAAGCGAGGTTGCCCGTTTCGATCGTGATATGGGCGCACTCGGTCTCCTGCCACCGGACTCTGAACCTCGGGCGACTTCAGCGATCCCAGAGATCCTCCTGATGATTGAAGAGATTTTAGACGCCGGATTTGCATACCAAAAGGGTGGAGCAGTCTACTTCGATGTCTCAAAGTGTGAAGATTTCGGGTCGGTGTCGCATCTTAGTAGGGATGAAATGCTTGAGGCGGCGAGAGAACGCGGAGGTAACGTCGACGACCCAAATAAAAAAGATCCTTTGGACTTCGTTCTTTGGCAACCTTCACTCTCAGACGAACCAGCTTGGGATTCACGATTTGGACCTGGACGCCCCGGATGGCACATAGAGTGTTCTGCCCTAGCGCTACGTGAATTGGGGCCAACAATTGATATTCACGGCGGTGGATACGATCTAATCTTCCCCCACCATGAGTGCGAATCGGCTCAGTCCAAGTGTGCAACGAAAGCAGATTTCGTAGATATTTGGATGCACGTTGGAATGGTCTACTTAGACGGTGCAAAGATGAGCAAATCCCTCGGAAACCTGATCTTCGTTGGTGATCTACTTAAAACCGAAGAGGTACCCGTAGTACGCGCAGCGCTAATGGCGAACCACTATCGAAGCCATTGGGAGTGGAACGACGATATTTTGAATGCTGCACGACTGCGCGTGAGTAGCTGGAAGAAGTCAATCGGCTCAAATCCAGATGATGCAATAGTGAGGTCTGTCAAAGACGTTCTTACGCTTGATCTAGATACGCCCAGTGTTCTTTCTATTTTGGACGATGCCACTTCTAATGGATTTGACGTTACTGAGGCGGCAAAGCTGATTGGAATTGATCTCCGATAGTTTCCCTAGCGGAGGGTGAGACTATTGATGATTGTATGTGAAAACTAAGTTACGGAGTCTCCGATTAGCCCTAAGTGGCTTGGTTTTGAGAGGATGATAAGAGTGTCCCTTGATCAAATGTGGGCTGGGTGGAGAAGCGAATTTGTTGAATCGATTCCCTCGTCTCAAGACGGGTGCGTGTTGTGCCTACTAGGTACGCTCGAAGTGGGCGTTGAGTCTCATGTCCTCTTTAGGGGCGAGGGTAACTTCGTTGTCATGAATGCATTTCCTTATGCCCCTGGTCACGTCATGGTTGTCCCCTATAACCATGAGGGCGAATATCTGTCGCTTGGTGACGACGTCGTTGAGGAGAATCTTCTCTTGACGCGGCGTGTCGTTGCAGCGATAAAGCGAGCATACAATCCTGACGGTTTCAACCTAGGTGCAAACATTGGGAAAGCTGGTGGGGCAGCCATTGCAGCTCATATCCACTTCCACGTAGTTCCACGTTGGATTGGCGACACCAACTTTATGACGACTGTGGCAAACACCCGTGTTCTACCGGAGTCGCTCGATTCGGCGTACAACCGCATAGCCTCTGAGTTAAATTCGTAGTCCTTCTGCGGCAAATGCTGTTAATCTGATCCAACTTTTTTTGATGCGAATTAGTGCAATTTGCCTAATTTCGTAATTTTCAGTAATCGAATCGTTCAGGGTCAAAGACCGCCTATTGTAATTGATGTTGTTTGACAACTGTGGGGGAAGTCGGTGAGAACCCGACGCTGGTCCGCAACCGTGTATCACTTTGGTGATGAGTCGGGATGCCCACCTTTGTAATTCATCCCTATACCGTCGAGACACGGGAGCGGATTCAGTGTGGCGTAGCCTCATTGTCTTTCGCTCCATGACTAGGAGATAAATCAATGAGGAAACCCCTCGCCCGCCTTGTTGCGGGATCAGTAATGGCTGTCGCGCCGATAGCCTTCGTAACTTCAACTGCGGGTGCTTCTACATCAGCTAATGAAATATCGTCCGCTAGGAGCGCAACTAGCTACTTGGCTAGTCAATTCAATGCAAGCGGTTTCATTCCTGGCTCTGGAGGTAGCGCCGACTTCTCGAGCACTATCGCAAGCGACATTGACTTTGCGGCCACTAATACGTACCTAGGCCTGGCACGTCAATCCATGAATTACATTGCCTCCAACCTGAATTCCTATGTTGTATTACCAACTTATGGTGATGGACCGGGGCAGCTTGCCAATGTGATTATCGCGGCACGCGCACTCGGTTTTGATCCTAGCAACTTTGGCGGCGTGAACTTAATTTCGCGCCTGCTCGCAACCCAGCAGACAACTGGAGTCGATAGTGGAATGTTCGGCTCTGAAGCTGAGCTTGCTGCCTACGATGCGGGTGCATACGATCAAGGACTTGCTCTATCGGCACTAGCCTACGCTGGGATAACAACTGGAACCCAAGTTCAAGCAGCAGTCTCTTGGTTGGTTCCTCAGCAGTGCGCAAATGGTGGCTTTAACTTCCAATCGAACGCAGGGGGCGCTTGTAGCGGGACCCCAGCATCGTACAGTGGTCCCGATACAAACTCCACCGCAGTTGCAATCGAGGGCTTGGTAGCCCAAGGAGCACTTACATCATCTGCTCGCAGCCTTGCTGTTAGATACTTTACTACGGGGCAAGATAGTGACGGGGGCTTTGGTTACTATGCCAATGTAGGTGGCTCGCTGGGGACCTCTAATAGTGACACCGACTCAACCGCGCTTGTATTGCAGGCTTTGAGTGCAATGGGTATCGATCCGACTGGGACGCAGTTCACAATTGGTGGTGCCAATCCGCCCTCCTTCTTGAATAGTCAGCAGATCTCTACCACCGGAAGTAGCCTTGGAGAATTCAATTATCAGGGCACGCCGTCACTGCTCGCGACGGTTCAAGCCGTTCCCGGGTTGATTGGAGCGCCTCTATACGACGTTGTGTCGCCATCGAATGCGGGATATACGATAGTTACCTCCAATGGATCGGCCTACGCCTTTGGAACTTCGGCCTACAAGGGCGGTCTCACTGGAAGTATCAACAAGCCAATCGTCTCCGGCTTTGCAACCCCAGATGGCAAGGGTTACTACCTAGTTGCATCAGATGGTGGAGTCTTTACCTTCGGTGACGCCCAATTCCAAGGTTCTCTTGGCAATACGATGCTGAATAAGCCAATCGTCTCCGGCTTTGCAACCCCAGATGGCAAGGGTTACTACCTAGTTGCATCAGATGGTGGAGTCTTTACCTTCGGTGACGCCCAATTCCAAGGCTCTCTTGGCAATACGATGCTGAATAAGCCAATCGTCT
>JAKAZZ010000106.1 GCA_021826315.1 Actinomycetes bacterium | reverse complement strand
GCTTTAATACACACAGATAATTGACAGAAGTGACCATCGTGCTACCGGGTTCCCGTGGACCAGATCGATAGCTCGATGATCACCCCTACCGGGACGAATGTCGAGGGTTGCTTAGCAGACTCCTAGACGTAAATCAGGTAGACCGAGAAAGAATTAGGTCGCTTGACCCCTCCCTTACGGAAGGGGATTGCGCTCCCGATTGTTCAATTTCCAAAAAGCCACGGCCAATCGACCGTGGCTTTTTATTTAGCAAATTGTACGGAACCATCGTTGGGTTACCATTCATCGGATACGACAAGATACCAACTATTACCTCTAGCATCCAATCAGCTGATGACTGAGGTCGATTACCTTTCGCATCCATCAAATGGTTTCATCGTGAAAATACCCGTTGGGGCCCTTTAGTGCTCATCTTCCGATCACACATGAAAAGCCACGATAGATTTACAAAAGGAGCGAAAATCTAAAGCTCATCTTCGATCGGAGGGTTCCTTTAGGATTGTGTGAGCTCTCACTTTGTTCGATCTCAAAGTGCGTGGCGTAATTTAAGGCGCGTTAGCTCTACAAGAGGGACCCGATATTGCGTCGAACAAACAAGGGCGCAGAAAAGAGTAGAGTCGGGACGACCATCAGCAGGAACATTGTAGAGATTCCAAATCTCGCCGATAGAAGACCTATGACGAATGGCCCCGCAAGCGAGATCATTCCTGTCGTGGCTGAGAGTATGGAGTTTCCTTTGGCGAGTTGTTGAGGTTCAGCAGTCTCATTCAGAAGATTTAGGGCCAACGGATAAGTTAGACCATGGGGGACACCCAACAGGATCATAGCCACAACGTACCAGATCGAACTGCTAGCGATACCGATAATCACGATCCCGACGATCGTAAATATGGCTGATGCCCGTAGCCATTCGATATCTTTGTCCTTTGTTGGATGAAGCAGAAGGAAAGCACGCGATAAGAATGAGACCAGGAAAAACAGGGTAAGCGCCTCTTGCGAGAACGCAGCGCTCGATCCAAAACGCGATCTTGCCAAGATTGCCGCGAAACTAATGATCGCAACAAAAGGAAACTGGTACAGCGCAAGGCTAAAGACTGCGTCGCGGAAGCCACGCTCACGAAAGAGAACGTAGGCCGTTGTACCCTTGGAACTCTTTTCAACCGACTGTGGATCAACTCGCCCCAACTTGGAAATTCCAAGTACTGAACCTATTGCTGCTAGAGGAATAAATGCAGCTAACGCCATTCGAAGCGAATCGTGACTTAGATGAAGAGCTCCAGCTTCAATCAATGGTCCAATTGCGAGGCTTAGACTTAGGGCGACAGTAAAGGCGACCGCTCCTCGTTTTGAGGATACAGTTCCCAAGCTAGCCGATGAACTCGCCAAAGCTGGCATGACAATTCCACCACTAATTGCTAGCAAGAGTACCGCTGCGATTACTTCAAAGTACGTTCTAGATAGCACAACGGCCAATATTCCGAATGGAAATGCTCCTAGACCCACAATAAAGATGCTCCGGTGCGCTCTCTTCAGAGACGCTATCGTCAAGTTTGTAACAACCGAGGCTCCACCCCAGATCGTTGCCAGTAATCCGATTTTCGTTACTCCGATGCCAAGTAGGTCGTGGCCAATCAATGGCATTGTCGTCTGAGCAGCATTTTGGCTGGCACGAAAGAGTCCGGTTGCGATTAGGTAGATCGAAATAACTGCAAGTTCTTGACCTGATAACTCGAGAAGGCGCCTAACGGAGGCTGCTATTCCTCTGGTCTCATTCACTTGGTCTCCAAGGATTGATTGATGCGGAGAGGCGAGAGTTGTCGCCACCCTCGATAGGGTCGCCTACCACCTCTAACTTCTCTACTACAGACTAGTGGTATGAACAGTTGACTTTTACAGTGCGGTTGGTCACATTAAGCAGGGTCACGCAGACGAATTTTCGCCCAATATTGGACTTCAAAGTGGTAGTTTGCATCGATGAAATATGACGTTTCAAGTGCAAAAGATGGCACGATCTGACAAATTCACTGTGCAAAACGTTCTTTGCCTCAACTTTTAGGGATCCAACAAGAGATCTATGGTTGTCAAGACTTGGGAACGCACAATTCGCCTTCGAATAGACTTTGGTAAAGCAACACACCGCTGGTTTATTCGCAGCCATCGCATCTTTATTCTTTGAGCGACTCTTATCGAGCTACTCTTATCGAGCGAGGCCTTCGATAAGGCTGTTACCTCCATCAACGATAATGACCTGTCCGGTCAAAAAAGATGCGTCTTTAGAGGCGAGATACCTCGTCAATGACGCAATCTCTTCCGGTCGACCGCTTCGTCCAATCGGTGTGGCGCGTCCATTTCGAAGCTCCTCTTCGGTGGACGAAGGAGTAGCAATCCAACCAGGCGCAATGGCGTTGCACGTGACTCCAAAGGTTGCATTTTCTAGCGCAACCGTCTTTGTCATGCCAACCATAGCTGCCTTAGCAGAGGCGTAGGCGACCTCACCTACGTTAGTTTGAATAAAGCCTGTGGTCGAACCAATATTGATGATACGTCCATAGCATTCATCGCGCATTATTTGAAGTGCGGACCTTGTGGCCAACATGGCAGTAGTTAAATTTCTTGCAATTGACTGATTCCACTCAGCGAGAGTGATTTCGTGGCTTTGGAGATAGGCTTCCGTCTGACCAATTTGAACCATCCCAGCGTTGTTTACGAGCGTAGCAAGGATACCTAGCTCTCGAATCTTGCTAAAAAGATCCAATACTTGGATCTCATCTGTGTGATCACATATAAAACCAACGCCTTGGGTTGAGGGAGACGCAAGTTCATTACCACGTTGGTAAATTCTCTCCGTGGTCGCGGTAACTACAACTACGTCATGGTCGTGCGATAGCGCCCTGGCGATGGCAAATCCTATTCCATGATCAGAACCCGCACCAGTAACAAGTGCCACTTTCTTATTACCACTCATAAAGTCTCCACCTTGAATTAGATCCACTCAGCCTGTTACTACTACTCTTTGTTTGAAGCTTGGTTTCAATTCAAAACCTCAGCCCCGCCCGCCTCCTTCGGGGGAAGCAGGGGCGAAAATCAATTGCCCTTGAGATCACCGCCGGCAGGTAATAGTTGCTATGGAAAAGGTCTTACTAGCAGAGCCGTAACCTTGGCTCGGTTTTGGTCTCGACACGAGCAACAGTTCAAGGAAGTAGATCAAAGTCGGTCGAAGTGTTTGCTTGTTGCTCAAAACGAAGATCGGCGTTATATTTCCTCAAGGGAATTAGCACAGTGAGGAGAGAGAGAAGAGAGCGCCGTCTCTCCTTCTCGCCCCACTGTACACTTTCGTCACTTGCGATGACCGGACGCACATTGCGCCTAATCCGAGTGCACTTCGAAGATCGGTGACGGATCGATATCAATTGCGTCGACAACTTCAAGCGATGACTTTTACCAACCGCGGAGATACGCCCACAGCGACGGCTCTACAACTTCAGATGACATCACGCTAGCGTCGCAATCGGAGTATCCCTAATAATTCGGCGCCTCGAAATCGCCATTATCTATCTCGGCCTGCTGCCTAGATAGAACGCGCAACCTCGACAAGATGCTCTCGTATGCCATCGTACGGAGCTATCTTCGGAATTAGATTCTTTGGAACCTTGGCGGTAATTGAGTAGTTGATGTCAACGACATTTGCCACCGGCACCTTTGAGGTCTGTGAGAGCAATTGATAGGCGTCCATTGTGTGCAGGCTAAATAACTCTTCGAGCCATCGCACAATCTCAACGTTCGCGATTCTCCAGGAATCCTCTAGAGGCCTTGAAGAGCCAACGGTGATTATCTCTTCATCAGACTCAAGACGCGGCCAAAGTGGTGCCCTGCCTTTGATGAGCTCAACGATGATGGTTGAATCCATTGCTCCTTCGACTGCGGTACCACACGATTCACCTTCACCCTGACGATAGTGGCCATCACCGATCGAAAATAGAGCACCTTCAACGTTGACTCCCAGGTAGACCGTCGTTCCGGCCTTCATATCAGGAGTGTCCATATTCCCACCGAATCGCTCTGGAGTTAGAGCAGTTCGAACCTCATTAGCGGCAGGTGCAACTCCAACTGTACCGAGCATTGGATTGATGGGAAGTGCAACTTCAAAGTCACTAAAGCGTGCTTGAAAGCCTACGGTGCCCCGGTTTCGATCGAGTTCGTAGATCCATGTAGTATCAGGTAAAGGATCATGGAGAAGTGCAGTTCGATCAGTGGCAGTCAATCCACCGAAAAATGGAATAGCAGAAGATACACCATAGTCTCTGGCTGGAGTCAAATCGACGATATGAAGTACCAAGGTGTCCCCGGGTTCCGCCCCTTGAACATAGAACGGACCTGTCTGAGGGTTGATAAAGTTCATATCAACCTTCTCACTCGATAGATCGGTGACAGACTTAATGGTGTTATTGAAGGCGTCTTCGCTCCAGAGCTTTAGAACCGTTCCTGGCTTGATCACCATTGCTGGCTTATTTCCACCGAAGGTGTAAACAAACTGGTCTCGTGTAGGCCTAAATTCAATAATTTCCAACTGATTTATCTCCTTTATTACTTATTCTTCCTGCTTTTTTACTTATCTTTATTCGCGTTATGCCTGATAGT
>JAKAZZ010000043.1 GCA_021826315.1 Actinomycetes bacterium | reverse complement strand
CTGTAGAAGGCGTCCTGTTTAAGTTTCGTCTCTTGAATCAAAAGAATGTCAACTTGATTCAATGATAGCCAATCAACCACCCTGTTGATTCGCGCCTTTAATGAGTTGACATTCCAGGTTGCGACTTTCAAAGGATCTCCAAATTCGAAGTTACTGATGCACGAATCCTTCGAGGTTACGCATCAGCGATAATAAACATTATGTCAACCTCAGTCGCCTTCGCGCCATTGATCGACGCCGTTCCATGACCTTTCCCGGCACGTGCGGACAACTGTACAAGTTCAACTTCGAGCTCCAACACGTCCCCAGGTACCACCTGCTTTCTGAAACGCGCCTTGTCAATTCCCCCGAATAAGGGGAGCTTGCCTTTGTAACGCTCGTCGGCCAATACAATGCACGCACCCAGCTGAGCAAGGGATTCAACTTGTAGAACGCCCGGTAGCGTAGGACGCCCTGGAAAATGACCTCCAAAAAAATCTTCTTTCCCTGTCAGTCGCCAAATACCTTTGCCGTATTCGCCAGGCCTAATTTCGATTATTTCATCTAGCAGAAGAAACGGTGGACGATGTGGAATGAGTTCGTGGGGGCTGTACATGATTACTCGATCTTAGTAGATCCTCATTGGCGAATGTTTGTCTCCGCAAACGAGGATCTAGCAATTTCATAGGCATTCTGAGAATGAATGTCTACTGATGATTTCTTGCCTTTAGTTCTGTGGCTTCCGCAACGGTTAGAACGACGGCTCTATGAAGAAGGTCTGCTTGTTCAAGTGCGTGCATTGCTGCTGAACCAGTGGCAGGTGAACCAGAAGGAACCCGCGATACGTGCCTTAACTGGAAGTCCTCTCTCAAGAGTGAGTGCAGTTGCGAATGAACAAAGAACCATGCTCCTTGATTCTCTGGCTCCTCTTGAAGCCATACCACCTCACGGGCATTGTGGTACTTCGTTAGAATCGCCATCAGTTCAACGACTGGCCAAGGATAAAGCTGCTCAACACGTATTATCGCCGAAGTGCCCCGACTCGAGTCATCCAAAATTTGATCCCTCTTTGCCATTGCCTCGTACGAAATTTTTCCTGAGCAGAGCACTACTCTTTCAACTAAGTCCGGTGAACGGCTACCGTCAATCGCAAACAGAGGATCGTCCAAGATCGGCATAAAGGTACCATCAGTTAGATCTGTAACCGGTACGCGGGTACTCTTAGCTCTCAACAAAGACTTTGGTGCGAAGAGCACAACTGGCCTAGGCCTATTCCTCTTAACTTGCCCTCTGAGCATATGGAAGTATTGACCTGCGCTCGATAGATTCAGAACGGCAATATTCTCACCAGCCGCCACCTGCAAGAAGCGCTCTAACCGCCCAGATGAGTGCTCGGGGCCTTGACCCTCGTATCCGTGCGGAAGGAGCATCACGAGTCCAGACTCTTGTTCCCATTTATCATGAGCGGCACTTATGAACTGATCGATAATAATCTGAGCGCCGTTAGCAAAGTCTCCGAACTGAGCCTCCCAAATTACGAGGGCGTCCTTACGGACCGTAGAGTAGCCATATTCAAAACCAAGCGCTGCGTACTCCGAGAGCAGAGAGTCAAAGATCATAAAGCGACCATTTTCATCTCCATCGGTAAATTCATCGATGTGCTCAAGGGGAATGTAATTGTCACCATTGCGGTAGTCAATAAACGCAGCATGGCGATGGGAGAACGTACCTCGACGGGAGTCTTGGCCCGCCATACGAATATCATGGCCTTCGAGCATTAGTGAGCCGAATGCTAACGCTTCTCCAAGAGCCCAGTCCACCTCTCCCGAATTCAACGTCTCTTTTCGAGCTTCCATCTGCTTTGCTAGCTTTGGGTGGACAGTAAACCCATTTGGCCACGTATGGAGCACTTCTCCAAGTAGATCGACATCACGCTTAGTTATTCGCGTGTCAACGACAGCCATTGGAACGTTGTGCTGCGGGGCCCTCGGAAGCTCGGTTGGCTTAGGAGGTGCGCTTTGCCGAGTTTCATCGAGTGCATTTTGAAGGCGCGACAGAAAGTCATCAAGGGTCTTTTCAGCCTCTTCCATCGTTATATCGCCGCGGGAGACTAATTGCTCAGTGTATAGCTTTCGAACCGAACGCTTTGCCTCAATAACCTCGTACATCTGAGGTTGGGTATAACTTGGCTCATCACCTTCATTGTGACCGAAACGTCGATAACAAACCATATCGATGACAACGTCACGATGGAACTCTTGACGATAGTCAGTAGCAAGGCGCGCCACGGTCGCAACAGCCTCTGGATCGTCACCATTGACGTGAAGTACTGGTGCTTGGACCATCTTCGCCACATCAGTTGCATACTTCGAAGAACGAGCCTGATCCGGATTTGTAGTGAATCCAACTTGATTATTGATAACAAGGTGAATTGTCCCGCCAGTGCGGTAACCACCAAGCTGAGAAAGATTTAAGGTCTCAGCGACAACGCCCTGTCCAGCAAAGGCTGCATCACCATGGAGAAGAACGGGGAGAATCGGAAAGTCAGTTCGGTTTCTCGTTATGTCTTGCTTGGCACGAACCATACCTTCAACTACTGGACTTACAGCTTCAAGATGAGAAGGGTTCGACGATAGCGTCACTTCAATAGGCGTGCCCGACATACCGGAGTACTCGCCGCTATATCCCTTATGGTATTTGACGTCACCAGATCCTTGAACGCTCGAAGGATCAAGATTACCTTCGAACTCTTCAAAGATATCCTTGTACTTCTTCCCCACAATGTTTGTAAGGACGTTTAGTCTGCCTCTGTGGGCCATTCCAATAACGGCCTCTTGTATTCCAGATGTTGCAGCCCGATCTAAAACTTGGTCCAAGAAGACAATCGCAGACTCGCCACCTTCTAGACCGAAACGCTTTTGACCGATATATCGAGTATGCAAGAAGCGCTCAAAGGCCTCAGCTGCATTCAACCGCCCTAGAAAGTGCAACTTTTCTTCGACCGTGTACTTGGGTATCGAACCTTCGACTCGCCTTTGAATCCAATTCTTTTGATCAGGCTCCGGGATATACATGTATTCAAGACCGATAGTTCTGCAATAGGTATCTCTCAGTAGGCCAAGAATTTGACCGAGAGGCATTGAGTCACGACCGGTAAGACCGCCGCTAAAGAACTCTCTATCGAGATCCCAGAGTGTCAATCCGTAGATAGCTGGATCTAGTTCTGGTGGCATTGCTGGAGACTTTGCCGAAAGCGGGTCTAGCCGAGCCATCAAGTGACCACGAGTTCGATAAGTATCGATCAACTGGTTTACCATGGCTTGCTTTCGAAGCTTAACCATGTCGGCTGAGTCGCCCTCGGTATGATCTCGCTGCCACGCAACCGGTGGATAGGGAACGCCCATCGATTCGAAGATCTCTTCGTAAAATCCATGCTTTCCTGTAAGCAGTTCGGAGATGTAGCTCAGGAATAGACCTGATTCGGCACCTTGAATAACCCTATGGTCGTACGTGGACGTCAACGTAACCGTCCTTGATACACCTAGATCCACGAGGAGATTAGGATCCGCGGATGCTAGGCCTGTTGGATACGCAATCGAACCAACGCCAATGATTGCACCTTGGCCTCTCATTAGCCTTGGAACCGAATGACTAGTTCCGATTGTTCCGGGGTTCGTAACCGAGATCGTCGCACCCGCAAAATCGTCTGGAGAAAGCTTGTTCGTTCGTACCTTGCGGATGACTGCTTCATACTCTTTGAAGAAACCAAAGAAACTCAAATCTTGAGAGTTTCTAATGACTGGCACCAAAAGGGAGCGTGAACCGTCTGACTTTTCTAGGTCGACAGCGATTCCAACGTTGATCTCCTTGGCCCTTTGTACGCCAGGAGTTCCCTTTTCGTCGACTGAATCGATAAATACTGAATTCATGGCTGGATATGCACGAATTGACTTGACGATCGCAAAAGCAATTACGTGGGTGAAAGAAACCTTCTCGCCACTCGTCCGCGCGAGGTGATTATTAATTATCCCTCGGTTTACCTCGAGGAGCTTTGCCGGTATCTCACGAACTGACGTAGCAGTCGGAACGGTCAGCGAATACTCCATATTCGTAACAATCTTTGCCGCAACACCACGAAGTGGTAGTACTTCAGCCCCAACCAAAGGAACAATGGGCGGAAGCCCTGTACCTTTTACGGTTGAAGGGGTTGCGCTATTGGGTTCGACCTTGACTGGCATTTCAGCAACAGCGGCGGTCGGTGTCGGAGCCGCTTCAATTTGCGGTGCACCGTTCGCCAATTTTTTACTTGGGTCGCCGTTGTAGTCGCCGAAGAAGTCACGCCACGATTCAGGGACGGAATTTGGATCACGACGATAGGCGTCATAATACTCATCCACTAGCCAAGAGTTGGGTCCAAAGGTATTTATTTCATCATGGTGTTTGTCAGTCACATTCAAATGCTACCGAAGATTAGACAAAATGTTAAATTTAGATCACATAAATTTTCCCGTTGACCCTAACTTGTCCTTGCTCTCCCCAATCGTCGAGATGACTTACACGCCAAATCACTTGTTGCTTTTCACCTCATGTTCCTTTCGGCAACGATACGAACTATCTGAGATTTCATTTAGGTGAGCCAACACGCAGCTGATGCTGCTTGCCCTTCTTTAGGTGATTGAGAACAATTCGCAAGCGCAATATGCTTCTGCATAATTGCCATAACGTCGGAGGGGCGCCCACGTCTCATCGAAGGTAAGCAACACTAAGAGGGCACCCCATATCAACGTTCGTACAAGGGCCAGAGTGGCCAACTCTAATGCATCGATTGCGAAGCGCTTGAAGGGAGATAGGAGTAGACCTTCGTTTGAGTTTCACATTTTGCCTTGACAAAGTCAGGGAAAACAATATGTTCAGTGCGGAAAAACCGACAGTAGATGGCGCCATAAGCCTTTGGGCAATCGAAAAATTCACTATTAACCTGCGATAGGTAGATGCAAATCACATGCCTATTCAAATACGGTACAAAATCCCTAAACGTACTTTCATTACAAAGCAGAAGATCGATGGCATATTTATCTCGCTAGTAAAAGCTGAGGTAAGAGACAAGTTCGAAGTCGAAGGCTTACCATGGGAGGAGCCCCTATCGTACCAGTGAAAACAGATGGATTTGGGAAATTGGACCAACGCTCGCATTCAGGGCAGAGGTTAGATCAGGTTGCCTACTACAACCAGGCGCTAAAATATCGCCTATCGGCCATAGTTCAAGAGTGGAGATCATCCCCAATGAGGCTTAAGACATTGAGAACCGTAGTTGGGACAACAAGTGTGATTGCCATCGCCGGAATGATTGTTTCTGCAATACTGAACCACATTGGATCAGTTATCGCATTTGGATCACTTGGCGCAATTGGAATTCTCGTGATGATCGCATCCACAACAACGTTGAAGGCCGACTCTACGGCGAGCTTAATTTCATATAGCGACGTATCAAGCGACGATTTAGAGGCAGATGTAGCAAATATAGTTTCTAAATACAACGTCCCCGAGGATCAAGTCAGGGGACTCATTCGGCGGTCTGTGTCGCTTGCACGTAGAAATAAGTAAGGTAATTTTGCTACAAAATTAAAGAGTCCTTATTTGCAGGCCGATTCTGTCTCTATGACAATTGTTACGCCTAGCAAAAGTCGAGCGGTCATACGTGCCGTTGACCCAGGTTCTATGTCCGACTGTGCCCTGTGCGGACAGCACATACGCTTTTCAGCGAAAAATAGACCGAAGCAAGTCATTGCTAACGTCTACGAGGATGGGAAATGGCAGCGAGTCGAGTATTTCCATGCCGAGTGTTACGCTGATGCGGGCCGTCCCTACGGGGAGCCGGTTACGTAAGAGGACTATGCAATATGGCGGACCAGAAGTAACGCCTTTCGGATACTGTCGTAAGGGTGACAGACAAAGACAGCACTATAACCGAATCGGCCACCACCATTGCAGATCTCAGAGTCTACGAATATTTGCCCTCAACGCCTAGGTCCGCCATTTCAGTTATCCTCGTCCATGGCGGCATGGATAGAGGTCGCTCATTCCGACGATTAGCATCCCAACTTGCAAACCGAGGAATTCGAGCTGTGACTTACGATCGCCGGGGGTATGGCGACTCTCTTTCATGTGACTACGAAGTACTCGAGGATGCCCCCACATTTGAGAGTCACTTAGATGACCTCGCAACGATACTCAGTAAATCACCGGGATTGGTCTTTGGTCACTCTATCGGTGGAACAATCTCTCTCGCAGCAGTAGCAAAGTCGCTAATCAAGCCGTTAGGTTTAGTTACTTATGAAGCTCCGCTGCCATTTATGGACTTCTGGCGGCGAAATGGCCCCTACTCCTTCAATCGCAATGAACTTAATTTGGAGTACGCGGCTAAATTCGCTGCTGAATTTATGGTTCGCATGGTCGGCGAAGAAGTTTGGAGTCGGCTTCCTCCGTCGACAAGAGAAAGGCGGATAGCCGAAGGGCCCACCCTGGTCTCCGAGATGTCAACTGCGGCTCACTATCAAAACTTTGAACCTTCATTGATCACAATTCCGACGCTCGTATGCTGCGGATCGATAGCCCCTCGACGCCACCTACGAGCCACCGAATTCTTAGCTGAAGCGATTCCAAACGCAAAGTCCAAGTTCATAGAAGACGCCGATCATGGAATTCACCTTTCAAAGCCTGCGGTAATGGCAGATGTCATTGCGAACTGCGTATACGAAGTCGAACTATAGGACGATACGGTTATCACCAAAGTGACGTCGTAAAGCAAATACTTTCGGTTACTTTAGGTGGGATGCAATAGCCGAGGCTCTTCGATGGTTAAAGTCCGAGAAGGAGTTTTCATGACCACTAAAGTACTCATCCTCGGAGCCACCGGAGCTGTAGGACGTTCAACGTCAAAATATCTAAGTAGCGCTGGCTACCAAGTTTTCGGAGCTGCACGAAATCTCGAGGAGCTGCAAAGCGTAGAGGGGCTACATTCAAGGTCCTCTGGTGAGTTTGATATCAAATCGTCGGCAACCATTGCTAATGTGTTCGGCGAGGCAAAAAAAGCCCTAGGAGGTCTCGACGCAGTTGTAAATTGTGTCGGATCGTTACACCTCAAATCGCCCGATCGTACTAGCGACGACGAGCTAAGCGACGTTATAGATATCAACTTGACTGGAAGTTACTATGTCATTCGTGAAGCAGCTAAGGCACTTAGGTCGAACGGTGGATCCGTTGTTCTTTTCTCTTCCGCGGCGGCTCAAATCGGCCTTGCCAACCATGAAGCTATAGCTAGCGCAAAGGCCGGGGTCGAGGCAATGGTTAGAAGCGCTGCAACGACCTATGCTCGCAATAAAATTCGGTTTAACGCAATCGCACCCGGACTGACCGAGTCAAAGATGACGCTGAATATCTTTGCTGACGAAGTTGCCCGCAGAATGTCACAAGAAATGTGTACGTCTCCAAGGTTAGGTGAAGGAGAGGATATGGCGAGAGTTGTCGAGCTGCTCGTAAACCCTTCAAATCAATTTATGAATGGGTCCGTTTTGAATGTTGATGGCGGACTCGCCACCACGAAACACCGTCCGGTAGTAACGCGAAAATAGTCAGGAAAGGAGTACATAATGCAGTGTGCACTCGTTAGTGGCTCTAATGGCCTCATTGGGCGACATCTAATAGAAAAACTCACGATCGACGGCGTTAAAGTTATCCGTCTTGCTCGAAGTGGCACGGCAAATGCCACTACTGCAATTTGGAACCAGTCAAATGGAACAATCGCAGGGCCAATCGACGAAGTTGACACCCTTTTTCACTTAGCCGGGGCAGGCGTAGCTGACAAAAGGTGGAATGAATCGTACAAGCGAGAGATCCTAACCTCGAGAGTCGAGGGCACTCATCAGGTAGTTCTAGCACTATCAAAGGAGTCCAATGCCAAGCGATTCGTTATCGGTAGCGCAATCGGATTTTATGGATCCGACCAATCTGAGCTATGCGATGAAGATAGTCCGCAAGGAAGTGGATTTCTAGCAAAAGTGGTCTCCGAGTGGGAAAATAGCGCCCTGAGCGCAACCGGCGTCCATGGCAATATCGTCCTAGCACGTACGGGAATCGTTTTGGCTTCAGATGGTGGAGTACTAAAGAAACAACTTCCACTTTTCAAGACAGGGTTGGGAGGAAGGATCGGTGACGGATCATCCTACTTGAGCTGGATTCACATCGACGACGAAGTCAATGCACTGATTCACCTTGCTCGCTCAAACACCTTCGGCGCGGTGAACTTAGTTGCACCTAATCCCGTAACAAACGGCGATTTCACGAAATCACTTTCCCAAGCACTCAAAAAACCCGCATTTCTGACGGTACCTCGCATTGCGCTTGAGACCCTCTTGGGGCGTGAGATGGCTCTAGAAACGGCTCTTTCAAGCACAAATGTCTCAGCGCAAAAGCTACTCTCCACTGGCTATAAGTTCAAGTATCCGACCTTAGACGTAGCCCTTTCACAGATAGTCGGCGCTAAAGGCTAAGCTGAGCTCCATCAAAAGTTTGTGACCTTTGACACTCATAAATGTCAAAGTTGACATATTCTTGTCTACGTGACAATGTCTTACACACAAGGAACAAGCACCGAGCCTCTGCTCAGCGAGACGATTGGCGCTAACTTCGAAACGACTGTAGCCAAATATGGCGACCGAGACGCAGTAGTTGCACTACATCAAGACGTTCGCCTAACCTATCGTCAATTGAACGAAATGGTCAACTCTCTTGCGTGCGGCCTATTGGCTAAGGGGTACAAGAAGGGCGACCGAATCGGTATTTGGAGCCCTAACAGGTTCGAGTGGGTAGTCGTTCAGTATGCAACCGCAAAGATCGGCGTAATTCTCGTCAATATTAACCCCGCTTATCGAACATCCGAGGTCGAATACGTCTTGCGTCAATCAGGTTGCTCCGCGGTCTTTGCAATGGAGAGTTACAGAACCAGCAAATATAAGGACATGCTCGACACCGTTATACCCACGCTCGACTCCTCAGTTGAAGTCTTCATCTTCGGCGAACAGCAATACAACGATCTTCTCATCGAGGTCAACGAGGAGGGGTTGCACGTGCTCGAGTCTTCGCTCGCCTCCCTAGATTTCGATGACCCGATCAATATCCAATACACGTCTGGCACTACTGGATTTCCCAAAGGAGCAACGCTCTCACACCACAACATCCTCAACAACGGCTACTTTGTTGGTGAAATTTGTGGATATAGCGAAGTTGATCGAGTAGTAATTCCAGTACCTTACTATCACTGCTTTGGGATGGTCATGGGCAACCTGGCATGTACAACACATGGTGCAACTATGGTTATCCCTTCCTTCACCTTCGAACCTGAAGCATCGTTGCGGGCAGTCGAAGTCGAAAGGGCGACCTCTTTATATGGAGTGCCGACCATGTTCATCGCCGAACTTGCAGATCCTTCACTCGAAAAATACGACATCTCAACCCTACGCACTGGAATCATGGCCGGTTCGCCATGCCCAGTAGAGGTTATGAAGCAAGTTGTAAATCGAATGAATATGGCCGAAGTGACCATATGTTATGGAATGACAGAGACGTCTCCGGTATCTACACAAACTCGGGTTGATGACCAGTTAGAGAAACGAGTCGCCACCGTCGGAAGGGTAATGCCCCACCTAGAAGTAAAGATCGTAGACCCCTTCGGACATATCGTTCCTCGTGGGGTTCCTGGTGAATTTCTCACGCGAGGATACTCAGTGATGCTCGGATATTGGAACAACCCAGAAAAGACCGCTGAAGCGATCGATTCCGCGCGGTGGATGCATACAGGAGATCTGGCCATCATGGACGATGATGGATATGTCAATATCGTGGGACGAGCCAAGGACATGATCATCCGAGGCGGGGAGAACGTCTATCCTCGTGAAATCGAGGAGTTTCTTTACGGTCATCCAGCAATTAAAGATGTATCCGTCATCGGCATCCCCGATGAAAAATTCGGAGAAGAGATAATGGCTTGGGTAATACCGAAGGAAGATGTTCAAGTCACCGAGGAAGAGATCCGCGAATTCTGCCTTGGAAAGATAGCGCACTTTAAGATCCCAAAGGTCTTCAAGTTTGTCGAAGAATTTCCAATGACGGTGACCGGAAAGGTTCAAAAGTACGTCATGAAGCAACAATCGATCGAAGAACTTAACCTCCAAGACGCCTCATCGATAGAACACGCGTAAATTACGCACTCAGGCCATCAGCATCAAGCTCACGCTCCTGAGGTCGGCTCGCACTCCCCTCTCGCCAACGCGAGTGCGTCGTCAGCGCTAAGGGGCTTAGAGAAGTAGTAGCCTTGGACGAAATCAGTGTTCAACTCAATGACCCGCTCTAAGTGGAACTTCGTCTCAACTCCTTCAGCTACGATTTGTAGATTCGCCGCCTTTGCGATTTCAAACAGGGCTGGGAGCATGTCGCTCTTCGCGTCTTCTTGAACCTCAAAGCTTTGCACGTAACTCTTGTCAATTTTCAGAATCGAAAAAGGCAACTTCCGTAAATTATCGATCGTCGAATTACCTACTCCGAAGTCGTCAAGCGCAACCTGAAAGCCCAAATCCACTGCATGGCGCATATGTGACTGGAATTCAGAACTTTGAAGCGCTGAAGCCGACTCCGTCACCTCGATTATCAGGTCCCCTTGGTTCAATCCACGCTGCAAAAGATTGTCTAACAGCTTCAAACAGAAGTCCCTTTCGAGAAACTGAAGTGCTGAAAAATTAATTGAAAACCGAAGTGATACTCCAGCTTCCCTCCATCGCACCAACTCGTCGAGTGCAAGTTCTACTATGTGCCACCCAAGTGGAACGATGTAATTATGACGCTCCGCAGCGGTAATAAATTGATCCGGCCCCACACTACCCCGACTCGGGCAATTCCAACGGGCTAGGACTTCAAGAAAAGCTATCTCCGTTCCCGTTGGTGCAAAGATCGGTTGCAGAACTATGAATAGCTCGCTTCGCAACACGGCATTTCTGAGGTCGACGATCATTTGAAGCTCGCTTCGAATATCGTCAACACGAAGTCCGCCTTCGTAGGAATCGACTCTAGCCTTACCAAGACTCTTGGCCTTGTATGTTGCACTCTCAGCCATGCGCACGAGACCAGATGCATCCACTTCGGGCGAGGCTGTAGCCACTCCGATACTCGCAGTTATGACTACAGTCCCACGTTCTGTAAAGATGGGCTGTGAAATTTCAACGCGTAATTCTTCGGCAAGCAGAAGCGGAATGTCAATTTCATCAACTCGTGGCAAAAATAGCGCAAATTCATCTCCCCCTATTCTCGCAACAACTTCTCCGGGGCGTGCTTTGGCTCTGATTCTCGCTGCCGTGACACTCAATATCTCATCACATATTGCCTCACCGTATAGGTGATTGACGTTGGCAAATTCGTCAACGTCAATAACGATAAGAGCAATACCGCTATCTGTTGATGAGGCGAGTGCTAAATCTCCCTGCATTCGAGCCAATAATGATGTTCGATTAGCAAGTCCAGTAAGCGGATCCCTTGCTGCTGAATCCCTAATGTGAGCGACGAGTTCCCGTCGTTCAGAAATATCGGTCGCTGACAAAACAAAGCCAGCTATTGAACCATCATGACCTTCCATAGGTTCCACATTGAGCAAGATCCACGATGGACGACCTCGAGACGAGACTATTTTGACTTCAATTGAGCCCAGATGATTTCGGCGGCCCTCTTTAAAGCCGCTTATCAAATTCTCAAAGTAGGGAATCACAAGATCGACTTCATTGGAATCGAGATAGTTAAAAAGATTTATACCCACGAGCTGGTCTTCATCGATTTCTAGTATCTTTGCTACCGACGGAGAGCCATACTCCACAGTGCCAGCCATATCGATGATCCCTACCATGTCACGGAGATTTGCAGTTAGTGCCCGGAATCGCTCTGCTTCAACCTCTGATGCACGAAGCAAACTATCTATCCGATATAGACGATCCTGACTTACGACTATGAAGTTGATGAGCTTCTCGAGAACATTGACAAAGTCAACAGTTGGCCCCTTGGATCCACCGAGTGGTCTCGCACTCAAATCGATCGTTGACCCTCCTTCGCCAAATAACCTCATTTCCTTTATCGTCTCTTGAATCACATTCTCGCTATCAAGACTCGACCGCCTTGACTCGCGACCCCGTTCGCCAAAATCGACGTTAGCCAAGTGAACCAGTTCGCCATCCTTCATGGAAAGGGCTACTTCGGCACCTGCAAATTCACCATGTAGTTCGAGGGCATCGATGACTAAATTCGCAATCTCACGTGGAGTCATATCAAATTTTGCATTATCAACGAGAGATATGAGCGCCTCGAGTTCAAAGAATCTCCGCGTTACGCTCCGTCGAAGCTTTGCTCTCTCAAAGGCAACCGTTGCCGACCTCGCAAAGTGCATAAGTATCTCTAGGTCGATCAAATCGAATGCCTCAGGAACCTCGGACAGCACACCCAATACTCCGACAACGTCATCGTTTTGACCTATCAGAGGAACAACAATGATGGATTCCGCACCAATTACGACCGAATCAAGGTAATTCAACACTCCCTCAAGCAGGGGGTAAAAGCGCTTTTTACTTCGATGAAAGATCAGCAGCGGACGCTTGTTGAGAGCGACAAAGCCAGCGACACCTTCAGTTGACCTACGCCGCCGGCCTACCTCGCCGCCTAATGGCCCAAAACTGCCTACGAGAAGCGACGATAACTCGACGTTATCTATAACAACGATTCGTGCCGAATTACCTCTGACTACTGCGGAGGCGATGCGGGCGATATCGCTGTATGCAACTGCGTCATCATCATTGAACACCAAAGATTGGAGCGCATCACTGAGGTACGAAAAACCGTCCTGATAGCGACTCGTCTTAAACGACGTGTAAATACCTTCTATGAATCGAGCCATGCGCCGGATGCCAAGGTGTTTTATTACTGAACCAAACTCCTGAAGTGATGCACTATGGCATGCACTCGTGATCAACACACCTGAGAGTGACTTTGCATCCGAAGTTGATAAGAGCGGCACCACTAAAAAGCGCGCAGCAAACGGACCTTTGGCGGCTTCGACGAAGCGCATTGACTGAGTAGCCATCTCGTCGAGTAAAAACGCTACAAAGTTATTGGAGTCTTGTATTGGCCAGAACGATGGGAGGATATCGGCTAGCAAAGGTGAGGCGGGGTCTTTAGTCGCAAAACCGATCTTCACAAAGGCGAGTCGGTCTGGATCGTAGCAGTACAACCACGCCCTTCCAACATTTGCTTCGTGAGATAATGTTGCACAGATGTCCTTTGAGACTCCGAAAAGCTGCTTGGAATCAGTCCATCGCATAGACAGCGACATTGGTACCCGCACTTCCGATCAATCTAAACCAAACTCCATCGAATCAAGTCGTGACAAGCTACAAAGGTTTGCATATGAAACTTCAATTAAGAACTTACTAGAAGTTTCAAATAAACCTATAGGAATCACGCAATTGAAGTATCAACTGAAACAAACTTCACTACACAAGTCTTAACGCCAAAACTCCTTATGCCTACTAGTAGCTTTTCTTTCTACGTGCTAAACCGCTCTTCGTTCTAAATTCGAATCAATACTGGATTAACTCGTACCATTTTCACTTAAGGAGAAAGGTTACCAGAAGAGCGCTTCTCGCATCTCCCAATAAGTAGCAATTATTCTGGAAAATTCAAGTAATCTCAAAAACTCTAGTGCCTGGATAAAGTGACTGCCAGCAGCAAACACCGATGTTCTTCTGCCGCTATCTAGACTAATTTCACTGGTCAGACGCTTACAAATCGAAGGCACCTTCAATACCTCATCGCGGACATTGGATAGTCGATAAGGTTTCCGAACTTAGCAAGAGTGACAATTTCTAAGTATATGACACCGATAACCACTGCAACCTGAACTGTTTATACTCGAAGCCGTTGTCGCAAACGTCAAGGAGAGCGAGGAATACTCCGTTGATCCATCACCTCAAAAGTGAACCAAGATGGCCCGCGACGGTCGCGCTTGGGATTGCGATCACCCTTTACGTTGTACTGCCGTCGAAACTCATCTTTGGGCCGCGATTTTTGATCCCTGGCCTTGAAGCCGCCCTTTTGATTCCGCTCAATATCGCAATACCATTTAGAAATCACAAAGAAACCACAGTCATCAGAGCTCTAGCAGTGGGATTGATCCTTCTCATTAATCTTTCCAACTTGGCCTCCGTCGCACTTCTAGTAAGGCAACTTCTAGTCAACAATTCGATATCGGGAAAGATACTTGTGGAAGCTGCTGCAGCGATCTGGCTAACAAACATCTTGGTATTTGGTCTTTGGTTTTGGGAAGTTGATCGCGGGGGCCCTGCAAAACGCTCGACGGCGCTTAGGGATGGTACCACACCAGTTCCTGACTTCTTATTTCCGCAAATGTCAATCGAGCAACTTCGAACTTCGCAGTGGCGCCCGTCCTTCTTTGACTACCTCTACCTGTCACTTACGAATGCGACCGCTTTTAGCCCAACGGATACGATGCCGCTCACGAAAATTGCAAAGGCTCTGATGGGGTCTGAATCTCTCGTCTCGATGGTTACGGTACTTATTGTTGCCGCACGAGCAGTGAATATCTTGCCTTAGCCCACAGTCTCGCTTTTCCGAGCCGAACAGTATTCGCGCGCCTCGCTTCAATGGCAATCGCCGTACCTCCGCTGAAACAACGAACTCAATTAGATATTGAGATCTCGAATGCGCCGACAAAGCCCCTCCAAAATTTCCATCTCTGAAGGTTCAAGTTTGGAAGAAAAATAGGCCCTAGCGATCGGATCGTGGCTCCGAAGTGCCTCCTCGATTTGAACTATTCCACCTGAACTCAACCTTACCAACGTTGCACGTCTATTTGATGGATCGGTCTCTCGTTCAACTAATCCCGCCTCCTCCATTCGATCGAGCATTCGACTGAAGGTACTCGCGGGGAATGTGACCTGTTGAGCCAACTCCCCCACCCTTACGCATCTCAATTGCGACCTATAGATGCGAACCATAGTCTCAAACCAAGGTCCGGGCAAGCCGGTAGCACTTTCAAGCCCCTGGTAAAAATTTCTTTGGAGATACGACGCTGCCTCCAAAAAAAGGCCGATTCTGTCAAAGAGTTCTGTGTCAAAGTTAGTCACAACTAAACAATATACCAAATGGAATAATTGCATATGGAATAATTGCTAGATATAATCACAAGAGTAAGAAATCGATTGAGAGATACAAGATGACAACAACAGCAACTTTTATCGGCCATGGAAGTCCAATGAACACCCTCGAATCCAATAAGTGGACGCAGGCCTGGCGAGATCTTGGTACGACATTGGGAAAACCTCGTGCGATTCTAGCGATTTCAGCTCATTGGTTTATAAATGCAACAGCGGTCACCTCAATGGAACGTCCAAAGGTGATTCATGACTTTTACGGTTTTCCGCAAGAGCTTTTCAACTTCGACTACCCCGCAAAAGGACTTCCCGACTTGGCACGTCAAGTTGCCGAGATTGCAAAGCCTGATGTTGTGGCATTAGACGATTCCACTTGGGGCATCGACCACGGAACCTGGTCCGTTCTTGCGCACATGTACCCAGAGGCTGATGTGCCAATCGTCCAGTTAGCCATAGATGCTCGTAAGCCCATCGAATACCACATCGATCTTGGCGCAAAACTAGCCCCCCTCCTAGAGGATGATGTTTTAGTCTTAGCATCAGGGAACGTAGTGCATAATCTACGTCAAGTTCAGTGGGGCGCAGAGGATAAGGGCTTCAAATGGGCGTGGGAGTTCGATAATGATGTAGCTTCAACCATTGAGGGTCGACCAGAGGAACTTCGAAATCTAAAGGACCATGAATCGTATCAACTTGCGGTTCCAACACCTGATCACTTTCTACCACTCGCCTACATCGCCGGAATTGCGTCAGAAAAGGGGCTGAAGTTCGAAAAAGTAATCGAAGGTTGCACTTTGGGCTCACTCTCTATGACGACATACAAATTAGAGAAGTAGCAGAGCAGAACCTGCCACAACTTAGACGAAAGATCTAAATGAACGACAACAATTTTCTAAATTTTGGAGTTGAAGAAACATCGGCTCCGCTAATAGTCATGCTGCATGGAAGAGGTGCGAACGAAGCATCGCTGGCGAACTTGGCCACTTCCATAAGTTCGCAGTATCGCATCATCTCTCTTCGCGGCCCGATCGAACTTGGACCTAGCAGCTACACCTGGTTCCAAAATCGCGGAATCGGCCGACCGATTCCCGAATCATTACGCCAATCCCTTGAATGGTTCTACAAATTCATCGACTCGAAGAATCCCAATGGAAGTCCAACCGCTGTGGTTGGCTTTAGCGGGGGCGCCGCTTTCGCCGGAGCGGTCGCTTTGGATAAGAGGGTATCTCTATCTGGAACTGCGATCCTCTATGGAACAATCCCGTTCGACGCTGGTCTCTCGACCGAAAAGGATAGTCTGGCCCATCAACGGATATTTGTTGCTCAGGGAACTGACGATAGCGTAATGCCAACTGACCTCATGGCTAGGACCTGGGACTATCTGCACAACGATTCCGGCGCTGAACTTGAGGCTCATCGAAGTCAAGGTGGCCATGAAATCACACCTGAAGTAGCAATTCAACTAGACAAGTGGATCAATAACGTCATCGACTCAAAAATATAAATTCGGTGTCTTGACATTCGGCGAAGTAGCAAGTACGTCGAGCGCAAATCCCAAAACTCGCTTGTACTAAATAATTGATCCGGCAAAGATAGCTGACCAACCGGAAATTGACACCTTCGGCTTGGGCAAGCACCATAGAAAAGACTTTGCAATATCATCACCACCGGCGCTACTCGCTGCAATAACCGACGCGACTGAGAGAATTCGATTGACTTCTACCGTTACCCAACTTTTGGCAGCAGATCCGGTAAAGGCCTACGAAGACTTTGCTTCGCTCGATCTTTTTTCGGGTGGACGCGCAGGAATAACCGCTGCCCGTGGTGTATATATCGAATCCATTCCGCACTTTGGTTGCGACCTTTCAGAATCTGAAGATCTCTTTGAGGAAAAACTATCGTTATTCACCCAAGTTGTAAAGGATGAATGCGTGAGCCGGAGGGGGAAGTTCCGAGCATCGCTAGATTCTGCGGGCATCTGCCCCAGGACAATGAACTCAGAACTACCGCTGTGATTGGCAGTTGGAGGTACGCCTCAATCAGTTGTGAGAGCCGCAAAATTAGGACTTCCGCTTTTACTTTGCAAGCTTGTCAAACCCGAGGGGATTTCGCTCGTTAGCAGCACTGTATCGAAGTGGTATAGACCGGTTTAGAACTCAACGTGTCGAAAGTCGGATCGGGGTCTCTAGCCACTTTTAGGCCGAACCGACTTCTCAAGGGGCTAAAGATTCGTTTTACCCATGCTACTCAAGATATTTCGGTGAGAACATGCCCGGCAACGGAAGTGAAAACCTCTCTCGTTCCAAATTTGAAGAATGGCTCTCTCCGACGGGTGCCCTGGTTGTAGGGATTCCATCAGTGATAACCGAAAAGATACTTTGGGAAATTGCGGCATTGGGCAACACAAGATTCCTTGCCCAGATCGGACTCGGTGGCCTGCCATCCAAAGAGACCGCAACAATTAAATCGAATTGTTAGCTAACGAAGTCATCCCGGCCGTCCGAAAGGCTCTTGCGAAATGGGATCCATCGCGCTATGGACTTCATTTACTTCGAGGTCTCTTGAAAACCTGGGTGCGGTGCCACGCAATATTTACTGGCGAAACCCTGCTGCTCGCTTTGCGAAACCTTTCAATAGGCTTGCCTTTGAGTTCACTAACGACCAAACGAGCAGCGCTGCTCTCTGAATCAAACCGCACTGAGACGTCGATGGCCAGTTCTTCATCGATGCCCATAACTCCAAGGTCGAAAAGTACGTGATGGAGGGCACAAAGTGCAATTCCGTTGGATAAATCACTCGCGCCCTCATATGCGAACCATTGAATATGGGCGGCTTCAACCCCAACGTATTGACCATCTAGCCGCCCATAAAAACCGCAGAATGCACATTGACCATCGAAAAAGTCCAAAACCAACTCTCTAAAGCCTGGAGGACGCTTCCGTCGATTAACGATTTCGTAGCTATCGTAATTATCGTAGAGGATCGGATTATTGAAGACGAGACCCACCGAAGCCGCGATAAGGGAGTGGATAGACTCAGGAAATTCCCGATACAAAAGGTAATTTGCGAGTGTATCAACTAAGTCGCTCGAGTTAGTGAGAGCCTGCACTAACTCAGAAGATAGCTCACCGACGTAGCCACCTTGACGCAACTTGACGGCATTATCACCGGGATTAGGTTCTCCATTTGGACCTCTAACCATCCATAGGCCATCGTTTTCCAGTCGAGCAAAGGGAAACTCCGGCCGAGGCCTCGGGTTCGGCGGGCCGAAGTCGACCAGAAGCTTTCTCAGAACTGGCTCCACCTCGATAAAAGTTACCGACGTTGAACCACTTCTGCGAAACCTCCCTAGCAGATAGAGAAGTAGCAGAGGCTTATGCGGAGCCCTGCCTGTCCTTTGAGTTACGAATTGGCGAATATTAGAAAAACGTCCAATCCAGTAACTTGTCTCGTCATCCGCCGCTTCGTTTGCCACATGGCCAATTTATCAAAACGGGACTATCCCATTTCGAATGAGATAATTCAATCTACAAATTATGGCCGAATGATCTACTAGCAATTCAAAAGTAGCGTAGGGCGCTCAAAGTTCTTCGGCTATGTCTCAAAGACCGATTACACCTAAGTAAAAGAGTATTCCCGCGACACATCCTGCACCCAAGATAACAATTACCACACTTATCCGAAAGCGCACCAAAAGTAAGGCGGCCAAAAAGAGAAGTACGAATTGCCAAAGATGTGTTATGGCAAGAGTAAGAGGTACAGACGCTCCCAAAATTGCGCCGATTGCCGCCGGTCCAGCACCGTCAAGGAAATGGCGAATAGCTATATTTTGCCGTACGCGCGTGAAGTGCCGCGCTCCAACGAGGACGAATACAAAGGATGGGGAAAAAGCGACCAATGCTGCAATCAAACCACCGACTACGCCGGCGGCAGAATAACCTACTACAGCTACCGTCTGAACGACCGGACCCGGAGTGATCTGACCCAACGCGACCGCGCTAAGAAACATTTGACTGCTCATCCAATGGTACGTAGAGACAGCATCACCCCGCATGAGTGGAACGATTATGAATCCCCCACCGTAGGAGAGGGCTCCAACCTTAAATGCAACCCAAGCCACACTCAAGAAGACTGATGAGATCGGCAGCGGAGACACAGTCAGAAAAAACGAAATAAAACTCTTGTGGCTCCTAGAGTCATTGGGCCTTCGCCAAAGTAGTTCTACCACACCGCAGGCAAGCAGGACGAGGACGAGCAGCGGGCCTGCAAATATTGTTCCAACTACACCTGCGCCTACATAAATCACCCACCGATAAGGGTCATGTTTCCTTTCCCAACTAGAAGGCAAGAGATTCAAAGCCGACTGGGCTGCAATGGCAGCCACCGTTGCTCCTGCACCTTCTCCAATTGCCAAAATGATTTTCGGCGATGATCGCGATATGAAGATCGATGCCAGTACCAATACAAGAATTAGACCGGGTGCAATGAATAAAAAGCCGCCCAGCAGCGCGCCTAGAGTACCTCGAACTTTCCAAGCTGAATAAATAGCAAGTTGCGAAGTGGTGGGCCCTGGAAGAAGATTGCAAGTCGCAATAGCGTCTTCAAAGTGTTCCGCATCGATCCACTCTTTCTCAGAAACACAAAGTTCGCGCAAGAGTCTGATGTGCGTCGGTGGTCCACCAAAACTAATTATCCCAATTTTTGACCAATTGATCGCCACTTCCTTAAGTGACGCCTTGTAAGCATCCACATTCAGCCTTTTCAGAATTTGACTATTGAAGGAAGATCCTTCAATCCACAGAGAGGGGATCCTACAGTCCCGTGGTGAACACAAAGTGAATGCGCGCCTACCGCGGCTTTCATCGCGCCCCAAAGAGCAAAATCCGAAGCCATATCGAACAATGCAAAGGATGTACCTGAACGAATCTTCTTTCACGTACGACGCGAGGTATTGGACAACGAAGCTCGAAGTAACTTCTAATTAACGGACTTGCACTTGGAATTGGTGCCCCCGGCAGGATTCGGACCTGCGCACATGGTTTAGGAAACCACTGCTCTATCCCCTGAGCTACGGGGGCATCATTTGACATAGACAATTTAGCCTGAAAGCTACGAGTTCAGGGCAACAAAGTTTCCGTCTCTACCGATTTACTGTGGTGACAATGCGGAAAACCGCGATCCTCGCTTGGATTCGTGACATTTCCTCTTGAAGCGCAACTCGCCTCAAAAACGAACTAGGAGTCCGTATCCACTTTCTCATCGCGTAAAAGATCAGCGATCACCGATTCTGTCGACTTCACCTTTGATTCGCAGTATTGAAGCAGCTCCTTGGCGCGCTTGACATCGTCAATTAGGTTATCCAACGACTTAGATGAGGATATGCGAGAGAGAATCTGCTCAACTTCTGCAATGGCAGCTTCGAAAGATACCTCGTTCAAATTATCCACGACTAAATCCCCTCAACGATATCGTCTTCGCTCACCAATTGATCGACCCGATCAATTGTAGCAAGCGCACTCCTCGACAGAAACTCGACCTCAATGACGTCACCGCTGCTGATCTCAGTTTCAGCTTCGACAAGCGATCCGCCCTTCCTTACTATGGCGTATCCCCGTCGCAGTACATTCGTCGGATCATAAGCCTTCACAACTTCGCTCGCCGTTCGCACCTCTTCGCTCGATCGCTCTAAAACCAGAGAGGCGCTTAATTTAAGTTGAGCGTTCATCCTCTGGACTTGATCTCGTCGAAGCTCGAATATCTCCGATAAATCCAACCCATCGAAGGCAGATCTTCTCGCATCGACCACCTGTCCACTTTGAACTATTCGGGCGGTGGAGATATCGTAGAGCCGCGCCGTGCGTGCTTCGATGAGAGATCTAAATGAGGAAAGTGCTACCTCGACGCGCATCTCTAAACCCCTGTTCAGACCACTAACCTCCGAGCCGTAACGGGCGAGAGAACCGTTGCTCAGTCCAAAGAGTGCTGCTTTCAACCTTGCTACATTGCTATTCGCAATCGTCATCTCTTTGCGAGCCACGTCGGCCATCGATAATCTTAGCTGAGCAACTCGACCCAGGAAATTGTCAACCACTTCATTCAGTTGCGATGCAGCGTCGTTGGGATTACCTAAAACCTTTGACGCAACCTCGTTGACCAATACATCGTCGGTCGAGTGGCCGATAGCCGCCCAAACAGGAACTTTGCACATTGCGACTGCGCGCGTTGGCCCTTCCAGAGAAAAATTCGCGAGATCAACGAAATCTCCACCGCCTCGAGCTAGCACGACGACATCAAACCGATCAGAGAGTGCATTCACCGAATCGATTGCGTCGGGTATAGAGAAGGCCACATTCTGCCCGGACGTATTTACGTAAAAGGGAGTTACCGAAAATCGATATTCACGCGAATTCAAGCGAGTCATAAAGTCGCTCTCTGCAGCAGAACCCCGGGATGTAATCAGAGCTATTCGGAGTGGTACGAGTGGAGACTTCAGTTGACGATTACGATCAAAGATGCCTTCGGCCTTTAACTTTCGTCGAACCAAGTCCTTTGACTCATCAGCCATGGTGCGAGTTCGCTCGACGTCAACCGCAGTCACAATGAACTGCAATTTGCCGCCCGCCTTATAGACGTCAAGATATCCAAGAAAGACTGCGCGCAACTCTGGCGCGAGCTTCATTCCAACTCCGGTCAATGCAGCCCGAATTTGCCTCAACTGTGTTGCAAATATAACGGCATCTAGCTTCGCTAGGGGTTTACCTTGTATGACGTCGCGTTGAGGGTATTGACACAAACTGAAATAAAGATGCGGGCTATTGGCCGTCGTTTGATTGTAAGTTACAAAACCTTCAACTCGAACCGGCACCTTGGACGAGGCTATCGACGCTAGCGCATCTTTAGCCCTATCAATTATCTCTGAAACTGACGAGATCGAAACTTCCACAGATTCACCTTAGCGCCATCACTAATCATGGTGCATTTACCGGGGGTATCCTTCCTTATGAATGATTACTGAAAATTATCTGCCTTTTTAGCCAGTCTTAAGTTTCAAACACGTAACATGAGACATAAAGTTTATGTGAATTCAATCCGATATAGCTATTACCGAAAAGAGTAACGAAGGAGACTCCTTGGCTCTTCGTCCGAAAATGACAGTAATCACAGTGGTTGCTGCTATTTCTTTAATTTCGGCGGCATCCTTGACTGTAACGGCTAACAGTCAGCAGTTGACGTCATTGTCTGCGCCAACGACATCAACTCACTCGATCACCCATAAAACTCATTTCTCAGCCAAGACGAACACTCTTCGATACAATATTGGAGGCCGAGTTGTTGTCGGTCAGCCCAACTTCCAAGGAGCACTTTCGGTGGTATTTTTCACCGACCGCACAATCCTTCCCCAAGTTCACATCGCAATCGATGGCGTTCCAATGCCCGACGGTTCACTCGCAATCAGAGCGTCCATGACAGAATTGACCCTAACGAATCATATTCAGATCGTTGGCTCGGTCACCTCTTACACGCCTAACGGCATCAGATTTAGAGCAGTTTCACGAACCGGATTCGCATATTACGGCCAAATCGACCTCAGCGTAAATGCAATTTCGAATACATTTACAGGACAACTTTTGCTACGTCCGCTCCGATAAATTACAATTTGCTAAGGACCAGATGATCACTTTGCCCAAAGCGTTTATCCCACCAGATGGGTCTATCAAAAATTGCTGATCCTATGAACTGGAAGGTCCCGCATGGAAAACGATGTGAATTGAAACAGTTTTGGACACCTGCCAACGCCCAGCGTCTTGATTTTGTCCTGCATCTAGGAGAACGCGTTCCATATAAGGACCTAATTCTGTAATGATTCAATGCATCATCTCTAAAGCATGACATAAATGTGGCACGAAGCGCCTCCATGGGACGATCAGAAAACTTCTACCCCTCTGATGAGGAAGGATGTTGCGCCCCCGGCAAGACTCGAACTTGCGACCTGCTGATTAGAAGTCAGTTGCTCTATCCGCTGAGCTACAGGGGCGTTTATCAACACTTAAATGATAGTC
>JAKAZZ010000105.1 GCA_021826315.1 Actinomycetes bacterium | reverse complement strand
CCCCAAAGTCTTTTCGAGAGTTATCGCTGAGCTTCCGGCTGAGATGTTGAAGTTGGTATTTTCTACATTCAGGGATCTGGTTGGGGTTGGCCATCGGGGTGGTATCGCCGCGGTGAAGTTGGGGTAGAAGGAGGTTGGGTCAACCTCCATAATTTCGTTCGATGGATGTAAATCTGGATTTGTGGGGGTATACGATCGGTAGTGTTGTCGTCGATCGGGCTTTCAAAGTCAAATTAATAGTTCGTATTGCGATAAAGGAGAGCCACAATGCGCGAGTATGCAATTGCCTTAGATGTTAGCGATCGAGGCGCTGCCATATCTCTGGCGTCTAAGTACCAAGGAAAATTCGCATTTGCGAAGATTGGCCTAGAGCTGTTTACTGCTATCGGACCCTCTATTATCTCTGAGATCAAGGATTTGGGCTATCGAATCTTTCTTGACTTAAAGCTCCACGACATTCCAAACACGGTTAGGGGTGCCACGGTATCCTGCGCAAGGTACGGAGTAGATCTTTTGACGGTGCACTGCGCGGGTGGCGTCGAAATGATCCGTGCCGCTGTTGAGGCGTCAAGTTCTGTAGAGGGTGGCCCAGCAATAGTCGGTGTTACCCAATTGACAAGTCTGTCACCTATCTCTACCTCGGAACTGACTGAGCGGATGTCACTGATTGCCGACGGTGGAGCGCACGGGTTTGTCTCCTCCGGATTGGAAGTTGCTGCTATCAAAGCGCGTTTTCCGGACCTCGTAGCGGTTGTTCCTGGAGTTCGTTACGACATGGACAATCTTGGTGATCAGGTCCGGGTCGTAACTCCAAGCGAAGCCTTTAATGCAGGAGCAAACGTTGTCGTGCTTGGACGCATCCTTCATGACGTTGTAGATACTGAACGAATTATCAATTTTCTTGAGAGAGATCGAAGCGATTTTTGATTCGAAATTAAAGTTAATCGTTTACTAAAGCTTATTCTTACCACTTATCTTGCTTTTTCCATAAATTACAACTAAAGCATTCGCAAAAAGAAATCGAATCATCAGGTAGGGCACAAGACCCTCGATTTGTCGTAACTTGAGAGAATGCCATGGATAATTTGAGGATACTAGGCGCAGGCGAGATTAGGGAATTTCCAATGAATAGAAGCGACATATTGTGCCGCGATCTTTGGGGAAGTGACTGTTCCAGTTTGCTCAGTGAAGACGATGGTTTTCGATGTCGAGACACCACTCACATGGGAAGTAACTTCGGCGAAATGGTCAGAGACGGCCTAGCCGCTGGCTTTTTGCCACAAGATTTCTTTTATCTCCAGCGTACCGATCACTCAAATTTTTTCTCGGACGGATTTTTGATATTTGCATCGAAATATCCGGAAGGTCGTGCATTTGTTGCTCGACACGTAAGTACTCCATCGACCCTTCTGCACCAGATTATTAAGGCTCACGAGCTTCGGGTTACCTATGGAATTGCCTCTAATCCCAACGCAGATTACAGCCTGTTAAGCGCACTCAGTACTTCAATTGACGTTGTAGCTCGGGCAAACGTTGCCTTGAATCGCTCAGTGAACGATGAGTCTGCGATGCGCTTGAAGGATGATCCTGAGGTCATGGTTCGATTGAATCTAGCTTCGAATACATTCGTTGACGTTGAGATTTTGTCAATAATGATCGATGATCAATCAGACCGAGTCCTTGTTGCTTTGGCAAAGAACCCGAGGTCTACTGAGGCGATGATATCGAAGTTGGCGAGAAATACTTCGGTAGATGTACGGGTAGCTGCAGCCTCTCATGCAAAGCTCAGTTGTGAGTCCGCTGCTGTTTTAGCTAGTGATTTCGACTGGAGAGTCAGGTCGGCACTGGCACAATCGATATGTGGATCTCTTGATAACTGCAAAGAGATTCTGCTCAATTTGTCGCGGGATCCTAATTCGGGCGTACGTTCCAGTGCCGCCTCCAATAAGAACCTACCGCAAGACCTCTTCGTGGCTCTTTCGTATGACCATGATTATTCAGTGCGTTATCGATTGGCGCAAAATCCGTCGCTGCCACTTGAAGTTTATGCCACCATGATGATCGATGAGCGTGAGAGTGTGCGAAAGAATCTGTTCGATCGGACAGATCGACCAAGATTCATTAGTGAGCACGATGTTGATGAGTATTTGAAGAAGTATCCCCATCTTGCTTTTCTGATCGGTTACGGCAAATGGGAATTGACTGACGTCTATAAAGACATCTTCATCTCATCAATTGAAGGTAGATCCTTGCCATTTGACTCGTTTATGGAGATGCACGGTAATACTGTTATTCTCCTCGTTGAAGAGTATCTAGATGGGCGTGTTGCATTCACGGAAGATTCGGCGGTTGCACTCTTTGAGAGGTTGTGTGAGGTTTCAGAGGACATTGAACTTGCAATACGTCTCTACAGGATCGTCGTGAGGGGAGGAGATATGGGCCTCCTGAGGCGCGCCCGTGACATCGTCAAGACATCTTCCTTGGGACATTCCATTCGGCTCTTTACAGCAAGTTAACGTTACGTTTTTGTAGTTTTTAGTATCATATATGCCTTAAAATAGTAAAAAAGATGGTTTTTTTTACGAAAATATTCAATAAAGTGGCCTTATTCTCCACGTCAAAGGGTAATTTTTCTTATATGCCATTGCCTCCACAATTAACACCAGAACAGCGTGCCGATGCTCTACGAAAGGCTGCCGAGGCTCGTAAGCAACGCGCTGAGATCAAAGAGAAGCTCAAGCTTGGAACGGTGACTCTAAAAGAGTTACTAGATAAGGCTCCAAACGATGAGCTCGTCGGAAAGATGAAAGTCTCTTCTGTCCTTGAGGCACTTCCAGGAATTGGTAAAGTGCGCTCGAAGAAGATAATGGATAGCGTTGGAATCAACGAGACCCGACGTCTTCAAGGCCTTGGAGCCAAGCAGCGTGAGAAGTTGCTTGAAGAGGCTTCCCGAGCTTAAGGGTTGCTATTCGTACTTTGCGGTCCTGGCGGAGTCGGTAAAGGTACCGTCTCTTCCAGGCTCGTTGAGCAAATTGATACCCTAGATCTTTCACGATCTTGGACGACTAGAAACCGCAGGGACGGCGAAGAAGCCGATGCCTACTTCTTTTCAACTCGTGAGGCCTTCAGTCGAAGAGTTTCCGAAGGTGGTTTTCTAGAGCATGCTGAGTTTCTTGGAAATTTTTACGGTACCCCGGTTCCTGACCAGATTTACTTAGCTGGCGACCGCGATCTTTTATTAGAGATCGAAGTTCAAGGTGCGGCGCAGGTGAAAGAGAGATTCCCAAATACGGTTTTCTTACTTCTGCTCCCTCCGAGCATGGAAGAGCTTGAGCGGCGCCTCATAGGTCGAGGCGACTCACCTGAGCACGTTCTCAAAAGGCTCAATGTCGCGAAGGAAGAGATTTCCGCCGCGAAAGCACTTGGGGCTGTTGAATTCGTAAACATTGATATCGACGAAACTGTTGCGTCGATTGCGTCATACATCGCATCTCGTCGGATACGGTAGCCCGCCTAACTCTGTTTACGACTAAACTTGACGGTTTGGCACTAAATTTGAGAAGACGTACGAGGTTTTAATGAGTCAGTATGTACCGTCCTTAATGAACCCACCAATTGAAGACCTCCTTGATAAGGTGGATTCGAAATTCTCACTAGTTACCTTGGTGGCACGTAGGGCGAGGCAAATCAACGCTTACTATTCGCACCTTGGCTCCCAGGTAGGTTCTATAACCCCTCCTCAATTTGATGCTATCAACCATAAGCCACTTTCAGCGGCCTTCGAAGAGGTAGCTTCAGGGTTCGTGAAGCCCACCCGAGATGCAGCCCAAGGCATTGAACTTCCAGTAACTTCCGATATCGACGAAGTTGATCTTGAAGAGATGGACTTCCTCACCGAAGAAGTGTTTGTCGAGACCGAATTCGACGGCGAATAGCACAACCTTACGAGATGAAACGTCTAGAGGGTGCCTCGATTGCCTTGGGAGTTGGCGGAGGTGTTGCAGCTTATAAGGCCGTAGAGCTGATGAGGCGCCTTATCGATGAGGGCGCTTACGTAACTCCCATTCTTACCGCGAACTCTCTCAACTTTGTAGGAATCACGACCTTTAGGGCTCTCGCATCGACCGAACCTATTACCTCACTTTTTAATAGCGAATCACCGATTCCGCATACTAAAGTTGGGCAAAGCGTCGATGTCGTCGTCGTAGCCCCTGCGACCGCTGATATTCTGAGCAAGTTCGCTCAAGGCGCATGCGATGATGCTCTTTCTACAATCTTGGTATCGACAGATGCGAAGGTTATTTTGGCAGCAGCAATGCACAAGGAGATGTGGGCGCACCCCGCCGTTGTCGAGAATGTGGCGACGATTCGTAGGCGAGGTTTTATTGTCGTTGATCCTGAGCACGGTCGACTTGCGGGCGGGGACGTTGGTTTTGGTCGATTGGCCTCAACTGAGACGATCATTGATACGGTGGTGACCGAGGTCGGCGAAAAGGATCTTTTCGGTAAGACGGTCGTTGTTACCGTTGGAGGAACCCGAGAGGCGATCGACCCAGTTCGTTACATTGGAAATCGATCGAGCGGTCGTCAAGGGTTGGCTATAGTTTCGGTTCTGTTGGATCGAGGCGCAAACGTTGTGGCAATTACTACAGTCGATTTAGACGTTGCGTCGAATCACTTGAAGGTAATTCGCGTTGAGAGTGCACTTGACATGGAAGCTGCTACGAGGGTCTCGTGTACTGAGGCCGATGCCCTGATTATGTGCGCAGCCGTTGCAGACTATCGAGTCGAGGCGCCTCTTGCTAGTAAATTCAAGCGTGGGTTGGGGTCCTTGCCGGAGTTGAAACTCGTAGAGAACCCAGATATTC
>JAKAZZ010000042.1 GCA_021826315.1 Actinomycetes bacterium | reverse complement strand
GCCGCGAAAAGTGACTTTCCTACTTCAACTAGTTGCGTTAGCTCTTAAACTCAACACCATGGATGTTGCGGTACACATTGCTTTAGGTTTAACAGATGACGAATTTGATTCGATTAAGTCAATCCTCGGACGTGATCCGAACTATCTTGAATTAGCCATGTATTCGGTCATGTGGTCCGAACACTGCTCGTATAAGTCTTCGCGACTTCACCTTCGAAGACTCCCGTCCAAAGGTGAGAAGGTTATCCTCGGCCCTGGAGAAAATGCTGGGGTGATCGATGGTGGCGACGGAATTGCGGTAGCTATTCGTATGGAATCTCATAACCACCCTTCGGCGATCGAGCCATATCAAGGTGCTGCCACGGGCGTGGGAGGAATCTTGCGTGATATCTTTACAATGGGTGCGCGGCCTATCGCCCTCCTTGACTCGCTTCGAATCGGCGATCAGAGCGATCCGCGTAACAGGTTCATCTTCAACGGTGTGGTCTCAGGTATCTCGGGATACGGAAACGCAGTAGGCGTCCCAACCGTTGGTGGCGAGATCGTATTCGATGAGACCTATAACTCCAACCCTCTAGTCAACGTTGCCGCAGTTGGAATTTTGAAGCGAGAGAACCTTGTCCTAGCGAGGGCTGATGGTGTTGGCAATCGAGCGATCTTGCTGGGCGCGTCGACTGGCCGTGATGGTATCGGTGGAGTTTCGGTCTTGGCGTCGGCTGGTTTCGGTGGTGATGTTGAGCAGACAAAGAGGCCAAGTGTCCAAGTCGGCGATCCCTACGAAGAGAAACGCCTTATCGAGGCGTGCCTCGAGCTATTGGATAAGAAGCTCGTCGTCGGCATTCAAGACCTAGGTGGAGCTGGACTTACCTGTGCTACGTGCGAGACGGCGGCTAAAGCGGGGCTTGGAATGGACGTTTTTGTAGACGACGTCCCCCGACGCGAACCAAATATGGAGCCATTTGAGGTTATGACGAGTGAATCTCAAGAGAGAATGCTCGCCATTGTCACCAACGAGAATGTGAACGAAGTTCTTGCAATTGCTGCAAAATGGGAAGTTGGCGCCGCAGTAGTAGGTGTTGTGACTGAGCCCGTAGAGTCCCCCAATGGCGAAAAGGTTGGAATCCTGAGGTTGATCTCCAAGGGTGAAGTCGTTGGCGAGATGCCAGCTGAGACCCTCGCCGATGGAGCTCCGATCTATGATCGTCCAATTGCAGAGCCAGCTTCTATCAAAGAGTACCGAAGTATCGACGTCGATGAACTCGATCTGTCGATAGATGTAGCCCGCGACGTTGAAGCGATGGTCTTTGATCCAAGTGTTATCTATCGTCAATACGATCATCAGCTGTTTCTAAATACGATCGTTGGACCTGGCAGCGGTGCCACCCTCTTGCGCCTTGCATCTCCGGAAGTCGGAGTCACGGAGAGAGCCATTGGTCTTTCGAGTGATGGCAATTCAAGATGGTGCGAGATTGACCCCTACATTGGTTCGCAGTGGATTGTCGCTGAGTCGGCTCTGAATCTAGCGCTCGTTGGGGCTCGACCAACGGCTATGGTTGACTGCCTCAACTTTGGAAATCCCGAGCACCCTTCGGTTATGTGGCAGCTCTCTCAGTCGATAGACGGGATCGCCAAGGCGTCATTGGAGCTAGATATTCCAGTTGTAGGTGGAAATGTCTCCCTATACAACGAGGCGAATGGTCGCAATATTGAGCCAACGCCAGTGCTGACTACCATCGGAATTCGTGAGTCGATCTCGGAGATTCCACCGACTAATCGTCCGCGGGTGGGTGATTCGATCTATCTAGTAAATGGTGGTCAAGGCTCGTTCCTCGGTGGATCGAGGTTGGTCTGGACTGTAAAAGGTGTAAAGGCGGGAAGGCTCGTTGAGGTCGACTTTGAGACCCATCGTCTACTGATTGACACGGTCATTGGTGTTGTGACGGCTCCAGGTGCGTTTGGAATAAGTGCAATTACAGACATCAGTGATGGTGGATTGGCGCTGGCGCTCAGAGATCTGGTCAAAGGAAGTGGACTTGGCTTTAGCGTTACGTCGTCGATAACGGGAGCCTACTTCTTTACTGAAGCCCCATCTCGGGTTGTCTTCTCTGCGCCTAGCGACAACAAAGCAGTTGAATTTATTAGATCTGCTGGTCTGGCCGTCGATGAAATTGGAGTTGTAACCGACTCCGGCTTTGCCTACTAACGGTTAAAGTAGATCGCAATCAATCGTCTTTGGAAGCAGTTAGAGTGCTATTCGCTTAGAAGGTGAATCTCGCGAAGGCAAATGGAGCCAAATTTGGCTCCATTTGCCTTTTTATTAAAGGGTGTCCCTGAACGCTTTTAATCTATCGACTACGAGATCGTCAACTTTGAGGTCCCCTCGCCCCGTTGCGACTTGGAGGTCTGGCTTGTAGGTCCCGTGAAAGTCACTTCCTCCGGTCGCAATTAAGTCGTACATCTTCGCAGTCTCTTCGAGGAAGCTTCGGGTCTCAGGTGCATATCGGCCATATTGGGCTTCAATCCCAACGAGGCCGATCTTGGACCAGCCCTTGATGATCTTTCGCAGTTGCGTCGGGTTTTTGTCGACTGTAAGCGGGTGAGCAAGTACGGGAATGGCCTTGGATGAGAGTGCTAGGTCGATCATCTCCTCGGGGGTGAAGGTCTTTTTGTCGACGTAGTATCGTTGCCCCTTTTCAAGGTAGCGATCAAATGCCTCTTGGATTGAGGTGACGACTCCTTTTCGAAGGAGTAGCGCTGCGAAGTGTGGCTTGCCGATACCGGTTGCTCCCCCTTCTGCAATGAGCTCGTCCATCGTTATATTCAAGCCATCTCGCTGCATTATTTCGAGGATCTCTTGGTTTCGGTTGATGCGTGAACTCTGTAGTTCATCTAAGGCATTGACCAGCGCAGCTGACTCCGTCGATGTGAAATATATCAACATGTGCATGGTGCCAGTATTGTATTGGCACGAGACCTCTACGCCAGGAATCAACTCGACGCCAAAGCGCTTACCTGCTTCAAAAGCCTCGTCAATGCCGGCTAGGGTGTCGTGATCTGTCAGAGCAATGGCTTTAGCGCCTACCTTTGCTGCGAGTTCTACGACCCTTGAAGGTGACTCGGAGCCGTCTGAGATTCTCGAATGTGTATGAAGGTCTATCATCGTTCAGTGCCTCGGGCAAGTATCCTTAACAGTTGGTAAAAGTTATTTAGTCGCAAATTTGGGTTAGTTAATTCTAAGGTTGGCAGTTCCTACTCGTCTCAAGAAATAGTGAATTCTTTTCACGGGTAAGTCTTGTCCTGCCACGGTGGGCCCAAAGATGGATTTAGCAGTGGGTTGGTGTTCCAACCTGTAAGCGGGAGATCTCAATGCACCATACTTCAAGTGAAGGTGAGTTGAATTACTCAACTGCGGACTCTCCTGAAGAGGCATGCGGTGTATTTGGAATAAGGGTAGAGCCAAATACGAGGTCGGTATCTCACGCCACCTATGACGGTCTATATGCCCTCCAACATAGGGGGCAGGAATCTGCCGGAATGGCTGTATCCGATGGTACAAACATCACTGTTATGAAGAACATGGGTTTGGTGTCGAACGTCTTTGACGATCGCATGCTCCACTCCCTCCCAGGAAATTTGGCAATCGGCCATACTCGATATTCGACTACTGGTTCGTCGACTTGGGGTAATGCCCAACCAGTCTTTCGAGCTGTTGGCGATTCGGGAATAGCTCTTGGCCATAATGGAAATCTTACAAATACCGTTGAACTCTCCAACGAACTTGGAATCGACCCAATGGACCTAGGTTCGGACTCCGATCTAGTCGCGCACTACTTGGCGATCGAGATCGCTAAGCATCTTGGCGGTAGGCCAGGTACAGTTCGAGAGTCCTTCAAGAGCCATCCCGAGGCCGTACTAAGTGCATTGAACGACGTACTTCCAAGACTTAAGGGCGCTTTTTCACTCGTACTTATGGACCACGCCCGTCTTATAGGTGTGCGAGATCCTCATGGATTTAGGCCCCTTTGCTTAGGACGACTTGAATCAGGATGGGTAATTGCCTCAGAGAGTCCGGCCTTGGATGTGGTAGGAGCATCGTTTGTTCGCGAAGTCGATCCAGGCGAAATGGTGATCATCGACGAGCTCGGAGTGCGCTCCTTTAGGCCGTTTCCGCCCGAGTCGATCGATCCAAAGCTCTGTATCTTTGAGTTCGTCTACTTTGCACGTCCCGACTCACGTCTGCTCGGACAAGAGGTCTACACAACGCGACGCCACATGGGCGAATATCTCGCTAAGGCCCTACCAGTCGATGCCGACATGGTAATGGGTGTTCCAGATTCAGGTGTTCCCGCCGCGGTAGGTTACGCCGCTGCTAGTGGGATCCCGTATGGACAGGGATTAGTTAAGAATCGCTACATCGGAAGAACCTTCATCTCTCCCGATCCAGCCTCGAGGGTCGACGCAGTCCGACGTAAATTGAATGTTCTACGCGATAATATCGCTGGCAAGCGGCTGGTAGTTGTGGACGATTCAATTGTTCGAGGTACTACGACCAAGGCAATGGTGAGGCTACTTAGGGACGCCGGTGCTACTGAAGTTCACCTTAGAATCTCCTCTCCCCCTTATAGATGGTCTTGCTTCTACGGGATCGACACCCCAAGCCGCCCTGACCTTCTGGCTGCCAATCGAGATTTGGATGAGATAAGGCGATTTTTAGGAGTCGACTCGATCGCATATCTCGACCTTGGAGACTTGAAAGCTGCTATCGGATATGAAGATGGTTTTTGTGACGCCTGCCTGACTGGGAATTACCCTGTTGCAGTTCCCGTCAAGCTTCTCTAGCAACGGCTAGTCGCAACTTGAATTTATGTTTAGCCGCCAACTGCCAACTGTGCACAACTTTAGATTGTCGAGAGAGAATTGGATAAGCAAGTAGAACCTTCCAAGAAAAGTGCCTATGAAGAGGCTGGTGTCTCGATCGGCGCTGGTGAGCGTGCAGTTGATGCAATCAAAAAAGTGGTAGCCTCCACCAAGGTCGATGGCGTTGTAGGCGGAATCGGTGGATTCGGTGGCCTCTTTGACCTCTCTTATACGTCCGCTAAGGGCTCTGTTCTAGTCTCGTCGACCGATGGCGTCGGTACCAAGGCCTACCTCGCAGCGTCACTTAAAAAGTACGACACGATCGGTTTCGATCTAGTTGCTATGTGCGTCGATGACATTACCGTCCTTGGGGCTAAGCCCCTATTTATGCTTGACTACCTCTCAATAGGCAAGTTAGACCCCGCTATTTCAACTGAGATCGTAACCGGTATAGCTTTGGCCTGCAAAGAGGTGGGTGCAGCTCTCCTCGGTGGAGAGATGGCAGAACATCCCGGCTCAATGCCAGATGGCCACTTCGACTTGGCCGGATTTGTGGTTGGTATTGTCGATGGAAGTGAGATCTGGGGAGCCCATAAGGTTAAATTGGGTGACTCATTAATCGGTATCGGTTCACCAAATCTGCGTTCCAATGGCCTGTCTTTGGCTCGAAAGATTGTCTTTGGCTCCTCTGATATGCATGAGCTAGACGCAAAGTCGAAAGTTGAATTTCAATCCATCGCCCAAATGCCCTTTTGCACTTCAACGGTCGGCGAGACCATGCTCGAACCAAGCATCCTCTACTACCCAGCGGTATCGAAGTTGGTAGGAGGTGGAATCTCTGTCCACGCCGCAGCTCACATAACCGGCGGTGGAATCTTGGGTAACTTAAATCGGGTTCTACCACCTGATCTTTCGGCTGAGGTGGAGATTTCGTCGTGGAGTGTTCCGCCGATCTTTACCTTCTTGCAAGAACGCGGTGATATCGAATTAAATGAGATGTTCCGAGTGTTCAACATGGGAATTGGCATGGTATTGGTCGTCGATAAAGATGAAAAGTTAGCTACGGTCGATCTTCTGCAGTACCTAGGCCATGGGGCATACGAGATTGGATCGATCGTTGAAGGCGACGGAAGGGTGAAGTTGAGATAATGGCTTCAATGCACGACGACGATTTTCCAAGTGTCTATCAAGAGGTGGCTAGCCTCGATGACGCGAGCTTGAAAGACCTATTGATGAAGCACCTAGATCGCTATTCTTTGCGAAGGGGTGACTTTACATTGAAGTCTGGACGAAAGAGTTCGTGGTTTATCGACTCGAAGGCTACGGCGTGTCATCCGCAAGGCATGCTACTTGTCGGTGAGCTTTTGACCAGACGACTTCCAGCTGGAGTAGAGGGTATCGGTGGGCTTACAATGGGAGCAGATCCTGTGGCCTTTTCGGTCGGTGCCATATCAACAGTTTCTGGTCGACCACTATTTACATTTTCGGTTCGAAAGACGGTAAAGGACCATGGCGGTGGGGGTCGAATCGCGGGCCTGTTGCCAGTCGGTTCAAATGTATGTATCTGCGAGGATACGGTTACTAGGGGAACGTCGATATTCGAAGCCGTAGATGTAGCGGAGACTTCAGGCGCAATGGTTGCATTTGTCACTGCAATTGTCGATAGGGGTGGCACAGTCGGCGCGATGTGCAAAGAGCGCTCGATCGAGTACTCACCCCTTGTGACTGCGATTGACCTTGGTTTCGACTACGAGGGAAGCTAAAGCCAGTTCTAAGTTAGGGCTGCTAAAGACAAGAGTGCTACGAGAAGCACTGGAGTTGTCATGACGATGCCAAATTTGAAGTACTCCCACCAGGTGATGTGAATCGACCTTTTGGCTAGAATCTCGAGCCATATCAAGGTAGCTAGCGAACCTATTGGGGTGATCTTTGGACCAAGGTCGGTTCCAACGACGTTGGCAAGTGCTGCAACGGTCGTGTAGTGGTGGCTCAAGTGGGCACTACTGATCGAGATCGATCCGATCAATACCGTAGGAAGGTTATTGGCGATCGAAGAGATGATCGCTACAGTCGATCCAACTCCTAGAGAGAGGCTAACTCTTCCCCCTTTTGCGAAGTGGGCAAAGAGGTTGCCGAGGGAGTTTGCGTATCCAGCGTGCACCAGTGCAAAGACGACGAGATACATTGCCAAGGAAAAGATGATTATCTGCCACGGCGCTTCTCGGACTACCTTCTTTGGATATTGAAGATTGAACCCACCACTTGCCTTATTGCGTGATGCGAGCACCAGTAACAACAGAGCTGCGATCGAGGTGACGACGGATACGGGGACCTTCGTGTTGGCGAGACCAAAGTAGGCCAAGAAGGTAACTACTAAGACTATGTTTCCAGTGCGAAAGAGCGTCCTATCCTTGATGTGGCTCTTTGGGGGTGATTGGTCGATCAGGCTATATCGAGTCGGTAGCTTGCGTTTAAATATCAATGTCGTGACCGCCAAAGTGGCGGCTAGAGTCGCTAGGTCGACGATGACCATCTTTGCTGCGTAGGCGTTGAAGGTTAGGTGGAAGTAGTCAGAAGTTATGATGTTCGTGAGGTTTGAGATCACAAACGGAAGACTGGTAGCATCTGCCACAAAGCCGACTGCGAAGACGAACGCGCTTTGAGCGCTAATCGAAATATCCGTCACGACGAGAAGATCAAGAACGACCGGCGTAAGGATCAATGCTGCACCATCGTTGGCAAATATTGCGGCAGTTAGCGCAGTCAATAACTGCAAGGTGATGAAGAGTCGCAGGGTTGAAGCCCCACAAAAGTTAGCTACTCGGCTCGCAAGATATTTGAAGAATCCGGCATCTGAGAGCACAAGCGATATGACAACCAAGGCGATAAGGGTAAGAGTTGCATTCCAAATCAGACGCCATACCGTTGCCACGTCGGAGATGTGGATGAGTCCAACCGCAAACGAAGCAACCGCTCCAATAATAGCGCTGACACCTATTGGTAGCTTGAAGGGCTTAGCGACTACGAGGGCCATCGTAACCACAAAGATAATTAATGCAACTACTTCCATAGGTTCAGATACTCGTAAAACTTTCAGTTCAAACTAGAAGTCTATTGCTGAATCGGGCTTCGCCTAAGTGTTGACACATGGGTGGAGTCCGAGAGATTCCGCTTAGTCTTTTTATCTTCCAAACTTCGGCAATTGTAACGATCGAATTTTGCTCATCGAAAGATTCCGAACAAGCGGTTACTGAAACTAGGTTGACTCTAGCTTTGAAGAAGTGTAACGATCGCCTTTCGCATCTCTTCTAGTCCAATCGTTGCAGCGGACTCTAACGATGGAGAATATGGCATCATTGGAATTTGAGGCCCAGCGAGGCGTACCACCGGAGCGTCGAGGTCCATTAGGCACTCTTCTGAAATGATCGCCGAGATCTCACTTCCAACTCCAAAGGAACGGTTGTCTTCATGGACTATCAGAGCCTTGGCACACCGCCTTACAGATTGGATAATCGTGTCGGTATCTAGTGGGGAGAGAGTGAGGAGGTCGACCACCTCAATCGAGGCCATGGGGGATAACTCGGCAGCGATTTCTAGTGCTAGCTGGGTAAACTCGCCGTAAGTTATAACGCAAAGGTCGCGGCCCATCCTTGCAACACTTGCTCTGCCAATCTGTGCTGGCGGTTCCTCGCTGTAGCGAATTCCCTTGATTGAACGGTAACCGCGCTTGGGTTCGAGGAATACTACGGGATTTGGATCATCTATTGCGGCACGCATCAGATCGTAGGCATTTTGCACATTAGAAGGTACAACGACCTTTAGGCCCGGAACGTGGGCTAGTAAAGATTCAATCGATTGAGAGTGATATAGTCCTCCCCTAACGCCGGAACCATAAGGCGCTCGTATGACCATCTGAAGGTTGACCCTTCCCGCGGTTCGATAGGCCATCTTTGATGCCTCAGAGATTAATTGATCGAGGGCCGCATATATGAAGTCGGCGAATTGAATCTCGATGATCGGGCGTTTGCCAGATAGAGCCAATCCAATTCCGATTCCAACCATCGACGACTCGGCAAGGGGCATGTCTACTATGCGAGCACTTCCAAAGCGTTCGTGAAGTCCGGCAGTTACTCTAAAGACTCCACCCTTGGCGCCAATTTCTTCCCCTAAAATCATCACCCGGTGATCGTCGACCATGGAGTCAGCTAGTGCCTCATTGATCGCAGTTGCGAGATTTATAACGTCATCGTTGCCAAGGCGCGGATTTAGTTTGGGAAGTACTGTGTCTCGATTTGCGACAAAGACACCTTGTGTAAGTGTGGATGGGTCTGGGTCCGGGGCCCCTTCGCTAGAGTTGACGGCGTCATTGATCGTTCGACGGATTATCGCTCTCGTCTCTTGGTCGACCCCTTCTGTGATCAATTCGTGTTCTTTTAGGTAGCTCTGAAGCGCCGCTAGAGGATCGTCGACCCTAGAAGAGGCGATCGATGACTCAATAGAGGTGGATGAAGTGATCGAACGGTCATAGGTCGTAACGATTAGTGTTGCACCCTCACCAGCTATTGCTCTAGCCTTCGCCTTCGATGTAGCAGAGTACATTGTTATTGGATCTATTGCGTCTACCGCTTCAAAGTGGATTCCATATGCACCACAGCGTCTTGTTAGGTCGACGACCAGACTTCCCCCTAAAAAGAAGTCCGCGTCGCTAGATCCACTATCTTCACAAAGAAAGACGATAGGTAACTTTCTCAATGCTGCGAAGTTGAGTGCTTCGTGAAACTCCCCCTTGGTAACAGCCGAGCTCGAAAAGGTTACAAAGACGACCTCATTTGCTCGTTCCTCTTTGACTCCAAGGGCGAGACCGACGCCATGTGTTATGTGGTTGGCTATGAGAGATGAACTCGAAATTACTCGAAGTTCTGGGCTACTCCAATGGTTTGGCATCTGGCGACCCCCCGAATTGGGATCGTTTGCTTTGCCGAGGAGCGCTAGCAGTACATCTAAGGGTGCCATTCCCAACGTAAGGACGATTCCGAGGTCTCGGTAGTAAGGGACCACATAGTCCGCCCCAGCAGTTATCGCAGCTGCAAAGGCCACCTGAGACGCCTCTTGGCCCTGAGATGAGATGGTAAAAGGTGCTCGTTTGGCTCTACTTAGTTCGGACATCGTTTCATCGAGAATCCGACACTCTATCATCTTTGAATAGATCCAGAGGAGGTCGCGATTGGATAGTCCAGCCTTATGGTGCGGAAGATCTCCAACCTCTATGTTGTCTAATTCTTCAATTGGAAGTGGGCCTTGCTGAGGATTAAGTAGATTTCCCGAGTGTGCGCCAAAGCCGTCTTCAGCGGGCTCAATTTGATCGTCTTGAATGGCGAAAAAGGCATCGAGATTGGAGGGTGTTGCTGGGATATCCTCAGATGTCTGACTTTTGCTAACTGAGTCCAAACTGTCGGAGATGACAATGTCTTCTGGCTCGTAGCTATCGTCTTGATCTGCCGGCGTCGATTGATCTATCGCAGCCCCTTGGTCGAGTTCACTTGGATTGTCAAGGTGATCTGTGTCAATGCTTTGGTGGTTTTCTTCGATTTCACTATTTGAGGAGTAAGCATTGGTCTCATATGGCGATTCGTCTAGCATCTCACGGCGTAGCTCTGATGCTAGGGTCGACTTTCTCTTGCCGTCGCCCTTAGCGTCGGTTGAGTGTTTGTTCTTCTTGAATATCCCCACGTGCTTCCCCAATCTACTCAGCATTCGCACCAACTTGAACTTCCACAATAAATCATCGCAGAACATAGCTAAATACCAAGGTTGTTATTGATCCTAATGAGGTCGCAGGGCACAAGTAATCGCTTTATTTACGCTAGTGTGGTCGAATATGACTACTCCAAACGTCTCCCATTCAGTTACCATCAGAGCCGAGTTGAACCATAAGCCAGGGGTTCTAGGCCGACTAACAACAGCTATAGGTGAAGCCGGTGGTAATATTCTCGGCCTCGATCTCGTTGAGATTACCGGCGATATCATCTGTCGAGATATCACCATTCTTGCTATAGATGCGGATCACGCGGCAGAATTGCGAAAAGTAGTCGAAAACGTTGAAGGTGTGCACGTCAGAAGTGTGTTGGATCGTACCTTTAGAATGCACCTTCACGGCAAGATTGAAGTGGTCGGAAAGAGTCCGATTCTAAATCGCGACGACCTTTCTATGGCCTATACTCCAGGCGTTGCGAGAGTTTGCCTTGAAATCGCAAAGAAGCCCGTCGAAGTTTACAACTACACGATCAAGGCCAATACCGTGGCGGTGGTTAGCGATGGAACTGCAGTATTGGGGTTAGGTAACATTGGCCCATATGCTGCAATGCCCGTGATGGAAGGTAAGGCCCAGCTCTTCAAAGAATTTGGTGGGGTAGATGCATTTCCGATCTGTCTCAACGTCACTTCTGCAGAACAGCTAATTGAAGCGGTCGAGATGCTAGAGCCGACCTTTGGGGGAATCAACCTTGAGGATATTGCTGCCCCTCGTTGCTTTGAAGTTGAAGAAGAGCTCAAGCGACGCCTCGACATACCGGTCTTTCACGACGATCAACACGGAACTGCCGTCGTCGTTCTTGCTGCCTTGCGAAACGCGATGATGGTCGTCGACAAAAGGCTGACAGACCTGACTGTGACTATCGCTGGGGCGGGAGCTGCCGGCGTTGCGATCGCAAAGATCTTGAAGAACGCCGGAGTTCCAAATATCATCGTCACAGATCGCCATGGAGCTATCTTCGATGGACGTCAAAACTTAGGTGGTGCCAAGGATTGGTTGGCGGAAAATACGAACCGCGATCGTCGTCACGGTTCAACTGGTGACGTGATGGCGGGGGCCGACGTATTCATTGGAGTTTCGGGTCCGGGAATTGTGACTCGTGATGATGTCGTGAAGATGGGTTCAAAGCCGATCGTCTTTGGTCTGGCTAATCCGGTTCCAGAGGTATTGCCGGAGCAGTTAGAGGGGATCGCTGCAGTCATTGCCACTGGGCGTAGTGACTACCCTAACCAGATCAATAACGTACTGTGTTTCCCTGGTATCTTTAGAGGTGCCTTTGACGCATCCGCGACAACGATTACCGAATCGATGAAGCTCGCAGCGGCAGATGCAATAGCATCGGCTGTTTCAGACGCTGAGATCTCCCCGTATTACATAGTTCCCTCCGTCTTCAACAAGAGCGTTGCGCATCAGGTTGCGAGTCGTGTTGCTGAAGCAGCGCGCAAGGAAGGTGTAACTCGCCAAATGTAGTGCGTGTTAGGAAAAGAGAAAACCCCTCGGATGCGAGGGGTTGAGTGGTCGGGACCGGCTTCGATCCGGTGACCCCACGCTTTTCAGGCGTGTGCTCTACCAACTGAGCTACCCGACCAGAGTGAAAGACCACTGGCGGACCTGACGGGATTTGAACCCGCGGCCTCCGGCTTGACAGGCCGGCGTGCACTCCAAGCTGCACCACAGGTCCAGGGCCTCAGCACTTTCGTGCGTTTGGGACTTTCAGTTTAGCTAGTCTCGGTCGAACCTCTGCAATTTATACCATTTTCATTGTGGGTTGGTATTGACTTTGAAAATAGGTGCGATTAGGAAGATTTGATTGATCTTGCGCCTTGAAAAGCACCCCCAACGGGATTCGAACCCGTGTTACCGCCGTGAAAGGGCGACGTCCTAGGCCTCTAGACGATGGGGGCTAGGAATCCAATATTCTAGTGTGTTCCGATGGCTATCGCAGCCATGGTCTGAGACAAAGTCACTCTGAGATTATCGTCCAAGATGTACCGGTAGGGTGGTCTTTCACTTCAATGCCGGCTCCTATTAAATGGTCTCTAACCGAATCGGCGTCGGAGAACCTGCGCTCGTCTCGAAAGTTTGCGCGGAGGTTGAGGAGGGTATCGACAAATGGAGCAATGACTGAACTTCGATCAACACTTCCTACCTCAAGCCACTGCCCAAGGCGCGTAATGCAGGTTCTCAAGAGGGATCTTCCAAAGGTTAGATCATCGGATTGAAGAGTGTCTGCTCGCCACTGCTCAAGCTCGTCCTCGATCTTCAAGATAGTATCTAGTGCCTTTGATGCATCTTTTCCTGTGTATCCAGCTTCGAATTCGTCGGCTAGTTCCACTAGAGCCTTGCGAAGCGGGCTTATTGCTGCCTCTACGCTTTTGCTCATCTCTGGTTGGGCCTCAATCTGGAAAGTTTGGTCAATTGAATCGCCGGTGTTTTCCGCATGGAGAAGTGACTTGAACTTATCTAAAGTAAATATCTCGCCGCTCAAATAAGTCGCACTGTGTCCGCCCTTACGTATGGTTACTGTGCCAATTCCAACGATTGAGACTTGGTCTTCCTCGAGGTCGATTATCAGCCCGGTGTGCTCGTCGATTCCAACGATTGATGTCGAGGTGTCCATCTGTGATTCAAGAATAGGGAGGCGGTCTTCACCCATGTAACAGTAACGAGTGTCGTGGCTTCCACCCTCTTGGTTGTTGTAGTGAGGTATCACTAGGACGTCAAGACCTATAGCTGCGAGAAAGTTGAGGCCATCACGAAGTTGGGGCTCCTCGCCAACCTTATAGATCTCATAGACGGGAATCGTGTATCGACCAAGGGTAAGCACAGCTGCTGACGAAAAGACGATTGCAAAGTCGGTGGAGAGTTTTTTCTCCAATAGCGAGGCTAGATCGACCCTCTCCCATTGCCGGAGAGCGTACGTTGGACTTCCTGGGCCGGCAAAGATGTACTTGGATGAAGCAATCTTTTCTTTGAATTTTTCAATCTCGTATGCTGATGCAGTTTCGAAGTTTTTGAGAGAGGCGACCTCGATCTTCTCGCTAATGCTCACACGAAAGTAGTCGGCGGCTTTGGCTGCTATCTCTTCAGCATTCGCTTGGAAGCCAAAAGGGGTGTCAAGCATTACTGCCCCATATGGTTGGTCGAGTTCAGAAAATATTGACCTGTGAACCTTCACCATCGTTGGCGCAGTCTCACCCGATCCAAGAAGTACTATTTTTTTAGTCATTTACCCGTTACCTTGGCTTTTAGGAGCATCTGCCGAATGGCAACTGCAGTCTCTTTCGGAAATTGAAGATGAAGATCGTGACGTGCGCCTTCAAATTCACGAATCTCGATGGAGAGCTCGGACGATATTTTCTCAACCATTACGTCATAGTTAGCCGAGTTTGCAAGTGGAGAGTTACTTCGATCTGCAAGTAACGCTAACTTAGGAATGTCTAGCGACGGTAGAACTTTGCTCGGCGTGTATTCGTAAAGGGCCTTTAAGATCTGCATATGGTTATCGAATGCAAGGTGGGGATATGCCGAGCCCCCAATGTTGTCGAAGTTCTCCATGATGCAGCAGAGCTGGCGTTGATTCCACCCTCCAGATGCAATTCTTGCTTCGAGATCTGAAAAAGAAATTCCGGAAAACTTAGGTGGCGCTAGAAGTTGAGAGACCTCTTCCCACGAATCGAACCTTTCTTTGAGGTCAAAGATGCCGCCATCGATTAAAACCAACCCACTTACGTGGTCGGGGTATTTGGCTGCGAAGTCCGAGACCATAGCGCCTCCCCAAGATTGTCCGACCAGAAGCTTTGGGCGAGAGGTGTCGTACATCCGAAGCACCGCTGCGACGTCGTTAGATATGGTTTGGTGATCATATCCCGAACTGGGCTTGGAGCTATCACCATGGCCTCGCTGGTCGAGCGAGATCGACGAAATCCCCATCTCTTCGAGTTCTTCTGCCACTAAGTCATACATATGACGGTTAGAGGCGAGGCCGTGTATCAGCACTACTTCTGGATCGCTCGATCCATATTGCGAAGTAGCGATCGATACTTCTCCACTTATCTCTACAAGATGATTTTTCACATAGCGTTAAACCACCGCAAAGGTGTCTTCGATTCCCTTAGTGGCGTGATTTAGCACTTCTCGTGCGACGCTTATCGCGTCGAACGAGCAACTTCGAATATTTCGTCGATTACCTTTTGTACAGATCTGCTCTGGGATAGCGATCGTCGGGGCGCAGTACCATTAACAACGGCTCTATTGAAGTCCTCTACCATTGCCCGATAGATGTAGTTACCTTCAGTCAATAATGTTTTTTTGGATCCGTTGTCGTCTACGACTTCGATCTGTACATCGTCGATCGATGGGGTGAATGGTCGCTTGGCGGAGACGGCTGAGTTCCCGTTGGAGAATCGTAGGTACTGCTCTTCAGGGCGTCCGAAGGAGGTAACGATGTGAGAGCGCTTACCGTCGGAGTGATGCAAGACCACCTCTAGGTCCATATCGGTACCGTCTCTCTCGGTAAATGTGACGATATCGACTCTTGATGGTTCGCCAAAAAGATCGATAATTGGATCGAGAACATAAATTCCAACATCCAGAAGTGCTCCGCCGCCGAAGCGTCGATCCATTCGATAATTTTGGTAACTCTTATTTTCAAAGGTAAAACGAGCCTCTGCTTCGACAGCTCCGATCTCTCTAGCTACCTCTCGTAGCCGTTGGTCTCGAATAGAGTGAGTCGTCATATAAGCCTCTTCGACGATTATCGAGGAGTTTTGCGTGAATTCTATGATCTCATCTATCTCGTGTGCATCCATTGCGAGGGGCTTTTCGCATAATACATTCACCCCGCTTGCGACGGCCAGCCGTATTAGATCAAGGTGATAGTTGTTTGGAAGAGGGATATAAAGTGCGTCTGCCCCTGATTCCGTGACCATCTCTTCGTAGCTGTTATACCTAATGGCATCCGTAGTATCTAGGGGCACCTGCGGTTGGGAAAGGGAGCAGTGTCCAATAATCCTTGAACCTTCTGTCGCCTCTAACGCAGGTATGACCGCAGAGTTGGCAATACTAGATCCACTTGCGGCAATGATCCAAGTTACTTCACGCACACTTTATTCGTTTCTTTAGATGGCCAATTAGAACTTGTAGAAGTGTTCTTTGGATGTACTTATTCGCTGGGACTCTTCAAGGACCCCTATAACGCGCCTAACTTGAGAAAGCTTGACGTCGATCTCCTCGCCAAAGTGGAGATGAGCGGCGATATTTCTATGAAATTCAAACGGCTTGGTGAACTTCGGGCGGTGCTTTTGGGTAACGACTCGGTTGTCCCCAACGTACTTAGCGACCTCAAGTTCGACCGGTGCTTCAGCAAAGTGATGGTGCACCTCGCGATATCCAAATGGGAACGATATCTGCTCCTCGACCATCGGTTTGTACCATCCAACGATGGTACCCTTGGTGCCTTGTATGTAGAACTTGGGCTTGCGAAGTGCTGAGATCTCGCTCTGTATGAAAGTAGCCTCTCGTCCGTCCGCGAAGACCATCCCTATCTTCATCTGGTCGACGTTTGTGACGTCGTGCCAGACCCTCTTGTGAGATGTCGCAAATATCTCTGTTGGAGATTCGCCATAGAGTAAAAGAATCCAGTCGATATGGTGTGAACCCCAGTCGTAAGCAGCGCCACCTGAAACCTTTTCGTCGCTGTGCCAAGCACGGCAAGGGTGCTCGAAGGTTCCGACTGTCGTTTCAATGTTGAAGACCTCGCCGATTTCGCCGTCTTCAATGATGTCGCGTAGGGAAAGAAAGTCGGCGTCGTAGCGTCGGTTTTGGTGAACTGTTAACGTGAGACCCTTTGAGATAGCAATAGTTTGCAGTTCGTCGACCTCTTCCACCGTTAGACACATCGGTTTTTCGACGATGACATGCTTTCCCTCTGTGAGCGAAGCTTTGGCTAATTCGAAGTGAGTCGATGGTGGTGTGGCGATAATGATTAATTCAAAATCGCTGCTGCTGAGCATTTCCGACACATTTTGATACGTTGAGATTGAGGGGAATTGAGCTTTCGCAGAATCCTGTCGTTCCTTGCTCGGATCGGCGATTGCGACTAATTCAAGGCCTGGAGTAGCTTCGATGGCACTTCCATGGTAGTGACCCATTCCACCGTATGGTCCATAACCTGCAATTGCTACGCGAATAGGCGACGTTGGAGTCACCCCACCGTATACGAGCTGTTCCCTTATGGAATTTCTGACACTGCGGTCTATAGATTTCGCATCTATCTCACTAAATGCCACGACCTTATAGTCGCTAACGGCTACCGCCACTGGGAAATCCCTCAAGCCCTTTGATATCGAGAAGATAGCAGTAGCTTCGCCCTCAACTGCAAGAGGGCGATACCGAAGAGGAAATTCTGTCGTTGGTCCTTTGACGAACCACTCTGAGCTACCTAAGTCGCACAGGTCGTAATCACTCTCGCCCACGGAGAATCGACCCACTTCGGTAGCGTGGAAGATCACAGATGAAAGTTTCCACGCCAAAATAGTTTCAATCTCAGCTGGGGAGAGTGCTTGGGCTCCAACAATGATCAAGATATCTGACGATCTCGCATCGCTAAGTTCGTCAAAGATCGTCACCGTTTGTGCATCGGAGACTAAATCTCGCCAAAATCCAGATAGGGAGCGATCGTTGTTCGTCGAGACGATTCCTACGTTTCTTGAGTCAATATGCATCTCGCTACCTAACAGTTCCTTTCCTGTGGGTGACTGAAGCACCTTGGGTTCGCTGAGCAAAGAGTGTTAAAGTGATTCACACTTATTCTGAAAATTGTTCGGATAAAAAGTCTAAAATTGAGCCTTGTAGCCACGATAGGTAGTTGTAGATCATGTAATCCTGATACCTAGGATCTGATTCGTCAGGATCATCCATCCCTTCGTAAACCTCTAATGCGCTTCCAAGGACAAGTCTTATGTCATTTATTGCCCCAACCCAGGTGGCTAGGTCGTTGTGGCTTAGTTGCTTTTGCCTTAGGGTCGAGGTAAATCCTGTTAGGAGACCGCGGTGACGTTCGATGAGAGATTCGCCAACCATGGATTCAAAGTCCTTTTGGCTATCGGGTTCGAAAGGGTAGGTCGGAGGAAAGAGACGTGCCACGTACGGTGAGTTCATCTCCATTGCTTCGTTAACTACATCAGGGAGGATAGTTAAAAGTTCAACCTCAGCCTCTTCGAGGCGGTTTTCAAATAAATTTGGCCCTAGCCTTCCGATTGGTCCGTGTTGTCTGTTCATCACATGCCTATAACACCGAAGTTTATAGATCTCTTTCCAAAGTTGCCCAAAGACCGTATCCGTGAAGGGCATGAGCGTCAGTTTCTGCCTTTTCACGGGGACCTGAAGATACGATCGAACGACCATTGTTGTGAACTTCCATAGTAAGTTCAGTAGCTTTTGCCAACGAGTACCCGAACGTAAGTCGAAGAACATAAATGACATAGGAGATCAAATTGATAGGATCGTTCCAAACAACGACGCGCCATTCACGATCTAGGTCAGTTACGTCTTCAGTCGTTATCTCTGGTCGAGTTATCGTTGTCGATCCCATATGAATTCCTGACATTTGAAATAACCGTACACTTCATCAAGATAATAGGTCAAGTGAAATTAGCGAACCAGTGTTTTAGGTTGCCAATTCGCCTAGACGGCGTGCACCGATTGGTTCATTGTTGCCTCTGGAGCCTTTGTCTCGAGTGCGCCGCGGTCGAAGAGCGTTAGGTTGAACCAGAGCATCGCAATCCAAAGTGCCGTGGCACCTGCAATATGGAAGCCAACGAGCAGTGCTGGAAGGTTCGAAAAGTATTGCGTATAACCGATGAACCCTTGAATTAGCATCAGCCAAAGGAGAGATCTGCCCCTCTTGGCGATCACATCGACAACTGATCCTTGGTGGAGCAAGAAGAGCATGGCGAGTGTCAGGCCAATGAGAAACATGACTCCATCGGCGTGAAGCTGCGCAACGTCACGAAGAGCGAAGGGAAGTCGTACAGCAAGTGGACTACCTGAGTGAGGACCTGATCCCGTAACGGCAGTACCAATTAGAAGTACAAAGGAAAGAACCGCGAGCATTAGACGTGATAGCCAAATTACCTCTTTGCCGACCAGCGGACGACTTGGTTGCGTTCCTGAACTTGCTCGATAGTAGAGGACAATGGCGTCGAGGACGCAAATAAGGGAGAGGATGAAGTGCGCCATTACGAAGGGAGGGGCCAACTTTTCGAGGACTGTGATGCCACCGAGAATAATTTGCCCGATCAGGCCAAAGACCATTCCAACTGCGAGCCACGCTAGATCCTTGCGGAACGGCCTTCTGAAGAAGGCGCCTGCGGTAGCAACCATGACAGCGACCGTCAAGAAGATGGTTATGACTCGGTTGGTGAACTCAATCATAGGGTGGAGGCTGAAGGATGCAACTAGGTGGCTACCTTGGCAGTTTGGCCACGTTGGGCAACCTAATCCAGATTGGGTCAATCGAACTGCGCCACCCGAGATGATGATGAGCGAAAGGCCTATCAACGAGAAAAGAGCCATGTTCTTATAGGTTTTAGGAGAAATTTCCCATTCTTTTAGCCATTGTACGGTCGATCTAAACACGAAAATGATTCTATTACATCCGTGCATGAAATAGTCGGCGACTATGCCTAGCTGCTCTCAGTCAAACTTGAAGGTACGAGTAGCGAGGATCGGCATCGCGATAGCCCAGACAATGAGCGTTATCCAACTGCTAGTAGTTGAGCCTACGTGCGATGATGTGGCGGCGAAAAGAAGGTGAGCAACTGCATAGCCCGGAAGAATCTTGGCGATGTCCCCAATGACGGATGGTAGTGAGGTAAGTGGCACGACCATTCCGCCGAGGACCAGTAGTAACAGGAAGATCCCATTTGCGGACGCCAATACACCCTCTGACGAAAGTCGGCCTGCTAGTAGTAGCCCTGCCCCGCTGAATGCGATAGTAGCCAGGATCTCGGCCGCGACGAATGGAAACACATTGAACGACGGTGACCAGCCGAGCAGTAGCCCGACGGCCACTATTAGGACAACTTGTATTGCCTCTATCGCCACGACGGCGATCATCTTGGCCGCTATAAGGTTGCCTCGCGTTAGAGGCGTGGTACCGAGGCGCTTCATTACCCCGTAATTGCGCTCTACACCGGTCGCGATACCAAGAGATACCAGTCCCGTGGCCATTGTTGCGAGTGCGATAGTGCCAGGAACGAGATAGCCGATCCTTGATGCACCCGGATAGGTCAACTTGATGATCTTTGAAAATGCTATGAGTGCGAGGATTGGTATGAAAAACGTTACGAGTAGCGATTCGTATTGCGTTAGCGCTAGCCGAGTCTCTGCCTTAGCCTGAGCTTTAAGTGGACTTGCCATTTAGTTAACCTTCCGAGTGGATTTCAAATATGAGCGCGAAGTTAGCGACGGCGTCGTCGCCTGCTGCTTTGTTCTGCTGGTGTCTCGTCTTGATTTTCTGTCAGAGCTAGGAAGACGTCCTCAAGAGAGGTGTTGCCAGCGGAAATGTCGATAATCGCTCTACCTTGGCTATCTACAGCTGAGTTAAGTGCTGTAATCGTTGCAGCTGACGAATCGCCGCTCAGGCGATATTTTCTACCTTCAATCAACTCGATTGAGTAGTTGGTTGATTGACTAAGTGAGGTGATATCTACCGGTTCATCGGTGGTAAAGACGATCTCTTTGCCTCCGAAGTTTCTCCTCAACTCCTCGGCACTTCCTTCTGCAACCACCTGGCCTTGATCGATAACCACAATTCGATTCGCGAGTCTCTCTGCCTCGTTTAGCTCGTGCGTGGTCACAATGACGGTTGCACCTTTGTTAGCGTACCGCGTTATCGCTTCGCGGATGATCGCTTTTCCGGCGGCATCGACTCCTGCAGTTGGCTCGTCGAGGAATAGAACTGACGGTCGACCGACCACGGCTAACGCAAGCGAGAGGCGTTGTTTTTCGCCTCCAGAAAGGTAGCGGTATGGCGTATCTGCGACTCTGCTCAAGTCGCATAGATCGATTAGATAGTCGAGATCTAGCGGATTGTCGTAGTAACCGCGATAGAGAGAAATCGCAAAATTGGGGGAGAGGCGGGGGTAGATTCCTCCAGTTTGGAGCATGACGCCAATCTTTGAGATTATTTTCTTCCTATCCTTTATTGGATCGTGGCCAAGTACCGTTACGGTACCTTTGGACGGACTCCTGTAGCCCTCTATAGTTTCGATAGTCGAGCTCTTCCCAGCGCCGTTTCGACCGAGAATTGCAACGATCTCACCTTCTTTTGCTGCAAGGTCTAATCCTTTGACTGCACTTTTATTTCCGTAGTTGACCCAAAGGTCCTTGACTTCGATTGTTGTCACTTTATTTGAAGCTAACCTTTACTTACGATGATCGATATTCGGGCTCTTAGGGAAAACTTTGAGGAGACAGCTGATCTCCTCTCGCGCCGTGGTTTAGATATTACCGTCGTGAAGGATCTTTATGATCTCGATTCACGCCTTAGGAGATCGGTTGCCGATCGTGATCAACTGCGTGGCGAAGTAAACGAACTTTCGCGTCAGGTCGGCGAGGCGTTCAAAGCAGGGCAAAAGGAGCGCGGAGAAGAACTCCGAAGCCGCTCAAAAGAGCTCGGCGAACGCCTTGAGGTATTGACTGCGGAGACTGCTGATATCGAGACTCAGCGTCGTGACCTGTGGTTAGTTGTTCCAAATCTTCCCGACCCGGAGGCTCCATTGGGGCTATCTGAGGATGAGAATGTAATTCGACGCTATTGGACCCCTGAGGCCGGACAATCAGAGACTCCGCCCACCCTTGATTTTCCGGACTATACCCGAAAGCCCCACTGGGAAATCGGTAAAGAATTAGACATTCTCGACCTCGAAAGAGGAGCAAAGCTATCGGGAAGCATGTTCCCTATGTACAAGGGCCTTGGGTCGAGGCTCCTTCGAGCACTTACCTCGTTTGCACTAGATCAACACTCGGACGCCTTTCTTGAGATCCATCCTCCGACCTTTGTCAAGACTGAGACGATGATTTCGACCGGACACCTTCCTAAATTTGGCGAAGAGGCGTACCACATCGAAAAAGATGATCTTTGGGCAATTCCAACGGCAGAGGTTCCTTTAACGTCCATGGCCCGAGACGAAATAATTGACGGTGATGAACTTCCGATTCGGATGACTGCTTCGACCCCTTGTTTTCGGCGCGAGGCTGGTTCAGCCGGTCGCGATACTAGAGGCCTCCTAAGACTCCACGAGTTTGATAAGGTTGAATTGATGGTCTATGCGAAGCCTGAGCAGTCTCAAGATGTCTTTGCGGACATGCTCTCACGTGCCGAGGGAATTCTACGCTCGCTTGGTCTGACCTATCGTGTCCTTGACCTTTGTACCGGTGATATCGGCCAATCTTCGAGAAGAACGTTTGATCTAGAGGTCTATTCGCCCGGTGTCGATCGCTGGTTAGAGGCATCGTCGGTGTCGTGGTGTGGTGACTACCAAGCTAGACGAGCAAATATTCGGTATCGTGACGAGGTGAGTGGCGAAATTCACAGTGTTCATACTCTCAACGGATCCGCACTCGCTTGGGCTCGCATCTTTGCCGTACTTATCGAGGTAAACCGACAAGAAGATGGAAGCGTTCGGATTCCCAAGGTACTTCAACCGTACTTGGGTGGTACTGAATTAATCAGACGTTAAATCGATTCTGGTTTGAGCTATGACCTAGTTATGCGATAACTTTGAAGATCGTGAACACGTCTCAGGTTATTTTTGCAATTGGCCTCGGTGTGGTGACACTGGCAGTTATCTCTTTTGGAGTATTTGTCGTGTCTACCACCATGTGGGGGGATCGATGGGTTAGAAGAGGTAGTCGATGAGTACGCGCCCGACCATTTACAAGGGTAAGACGGGTCAATGGGCCTTCGTGTTGCATAGAATTTCGGGATTTTTGATCCTGATGTTCATACTGCTTCACATAATCGATATTTCGACGATCAATTTCCCCTCGGTCTATGCTTCAATTCACCGCTTGTATGGAAACGTCTTTATGCGAACATTTGAGGTCGGTCTCCTTTTCGGCCTTACATATCACGCCCTCAATGGTTTGAGAGTGATCATGATCGACTTCTTCCCAGGAGTGATCAAGAATGAAAAGCGCTTATTCGTGGCAATGTTTTCCCTCTCACTTCTTCTGACCGTCGTAGGTGGAGTAATTATTTTGAAGCCGTTCTTCACTGGAAGGGTGTAACTAAGTGGCACTGCGTGAGAGATCTTTTCCTAGCCAACGTCGCAATTCGACGACTATGAAGCGAAGCAAGGCAAACTTTGAGACCTGGTCATGGTTCTTTATGAGAATCAGCGGCCTAATTCTTTTCTTCCTAGCGCTTATTCACTTTTCCATAACTCATATCTTCAACGATGTAACTACAACGACGGTTGCTTTTGTAGCCAAAAGATGGGCTAATCCTCTGTGGAGAGTATTCGACTGGCTACTTTTGGCCCTCGGTCTCATGCACGGATCGAACGGGTTGCGTTTCATTATGGACGATTACATCAGGACTCCGAGGAGGAGGGCGTTCGCCAAGGCATTTATGTACAGCCTCTCGGCCGCGCTCTTCGTAGTGGGTACGATTACGATCGTGACATATAAGGGAACTCTTTGAAAAATCAATGAGTATTTATTTAGCTTGAGCAGGTATTCAGTTTCGGCTGATATTCTCGGTATCGATGAAATTTAAATTTCCGAGGATCACTGAGCTTGCAGGGATTGCTGCTTTCTTGTTAGCTCTATTTACGCTAAGTCCTATCGCTCAAGACCTAGGGAACAAAGTTATTTCCCTAGGTCCAAATATCGCCCCCGTTAGCGCATCTTC
>JAKAZZ010000041.1 GCA_021826315.1 Actinomycetes bacterium | reverse complement strand
ATTTCCCGACTTCTTTAATGCAAAGATCGGCTCTAAGCCAACACTCGATGTAATCAGCGATCATGAATGGTTGCACGATGGCTTTATCTCCACCGTGCAAAAGCGTGGAGCTGCAATTATCGAGGCGCGAGGAGCATCGTCAGCTGCCTCCGCAGCCAATGCCGCCATCGATTCGGTGCGCTCTGTGGTAAATCCTACGAGCGACGCAAGCTGTGTTTCGCTAGCGGTGGTCTCACATGGTGAGTACGGTATTCCCGAGGGACTACAGTTCGGTTTCCCCATTCACAGCGATGGTGAAAGTTGGAGCGTCGTCGAAGGCTTTGAGGTGAATGAGTTTGCTCGCTCAAAGATCGAGCTCACCCGTGATGAACTCATTGCCGAAAGGGCTGAGGTTGAGGCAATCTTGGGTGCTTAGTCACTAAGAGGCCTTGAAAGCATCTTCAAGCTAACTTTAGAGAGATCCCTTTAGGGGTCTCTCTTTTATTTAAAGTACGAAGTGGGCTTTTGGATGATCGGTGAACCTGTTACTTTTTCATCCTGTAGATAAGGAAGTGTTTGATACCGAGGATGTGCGATCTCATAATTGAAGCCGCCCATTCGGGATCATGTACTTCAAGTGCTTCGATCAACTCTGAGTGCTGATCTTTAAATCTGTTGAGCTTTGCCTCCTCCGACCTTTGCAAGGTCGCCTTTACTGCAGTCTTTTGCATTAGGGTTTCGAGGTGGTTCTCAAGGGTCGTGCTGTTGGCGATCTCAGCGAGCTTTGTGTGAAAGAGGTAGTTGAGATGAGTAATGTGATCGTAATTGCGATTGTCAGTCTCGATGGCATCGGAGAACCGTGATGAAATCTCCTTTAGCGCCTCTATCTCTGTGCTGTTGGCTTTGATAGCAGCAATCTCCGCCAACCGTGATTCGACATCCGCCCTCAAATCGTAAGTGTCGGAGACCTCATCTTCATCCCATGAAAGTATTCGTGCTCCTCGATTTTGCAGGAGGAGTATCACCCCCTCCTCGTCGAGTCTTTTGAGGGCATTTCTGACAGGTGTCCGAGACGATCCATATCTCGAAGCTAGATTCTGCTCGCGTAGAGCCTCACCCGCAGGAAAGACACCACCATTAATTTCGTCGCGAAGTCTACGATATATCTCATCACTCAGGGACGGCATTGCTTGGTGCTCATATTCGAAGCTTTCGAGTCTCTAGAGGGTCAATAGGCTAAAAATTTTTCTTATAACAAATTAATGTAAACGTCAAGTTTCGATGTCGTAAATGGCACCATATCTGAATTAATGGCGACTTTATGTAGGAGGGTTTCTATGGCGGGTTATGTCAGATTGAACTACGGCGAGGATCCGAGTCAATTTGTTGAGTATTTTGACGGCGTCAATACGAAGGAAAGAGCCTCGACTCCGTGTCAAAAGGTCGCAGTACTGATCCATGGAGGATTTTGGCGCGGAACCTACGATCTTGTCCTCATGAACGAGCTTGGAATCTTTTTGGCTTCAAGTGTTGATGCGGTATACAACGCGGAGTATCGACGACTCTCAGGAGGGGGAGGATGGCCCACGACTTTTGATGATGTGGTCGCCGCCATATATTCGATCATTAATGATGTTAGGAATCGGTATCAAACGATAGCGCCGCTCCAGATCTTCCTCGTTGGCCACTCTGCCGGAGGGCACCTATCGGCTCTAGCTGCTTCGTATTTCACGAGCCAAATGATCGATCAAATCAGCTTCTATGGAATTTCTTTGGGAGGCGTTTTGGACCTTGAAATTGGATTTAGCGAAAGAATTGGCGATGGTGTCGTTGCGGAGTTCTTGGGACTTCGTTCGGCTCCATCGTCCGACCTTTTGATGGATGCCTCCCCTAAGCATCGTCTCAATGGAGGCGAGCATTTGCTAGTCGTAACGGGTGGGCGTGATAATGTCGTTCCTACTTCGATTGCCAACTCGTTCATTCAAAGGGCGAAAGAGTTAGAAGCAGATCTTGCGTTTGCGGATTTTCCTAGTGAAGATCACATGGATTTAATCAGCACTACCTCTAACTCAATCGCATTGGTGGTTGACTATATCAAAAGTCGGTGAATTTATCCTGCGGCAGCCGTAGTTGGTGACGATGCGGCAGCCGTAGTTGGTGACGATGCGGCAGCCGTAGTTGGTGACGATGCGGCAGCCGTAGTTGGTGACGATGCGGCAGCCGTAGTTGGTGACGATGGTGCAGCAAGCGGAATAGACGAAGCTGGTGCCGCGATCTTCGTTGCGTTGCCCCAATTTGAAAAGGTAAGGGTTACTTTTATCGAAGAGTTTGCTATTGTGCCAATCAAAGGTAGGTCACTTCCGACTGGAACTTCAAGTGCGAGCTTTCCTCCGATCGACTGGCCATAGAGTTCGGTGACGCTAACACCGTTTATTGGAGCGTGGCTCCTCTTTACGGGGGAGCTAAGTGCTACGGCTTGTGCGATGTTGGCGATGGTGGACCCAGAGGCGAGCGCGCTGTACTCAGAGTTTCCGGCGGCAACCGAAAGCCACTTTGAAGCAAGTGTGGCGGCGTCTTGAGAGGTAAAGCCAAAGTTAGCGATGAGAATCGGTGCTGGCGCATATATGTAAGCTGCGGTTGGAGTAATGATTATCTTTGCGGACTGGCCATTTATGGTGATCGTTCGTTGAGAGTTGGACTTCGTGGCGTCCAATCCTTGGTCGGTCGTGACACCATTTTGGGTGACTTTGATGTCCATATGGACGCCTGATTCTGCAAGTATCGCCTTTGTAACTTGTGATTCAGCCGTTACGGCATTTAGCGAAGTAATGCTGTTGGCTGAAGTCGCTGCAGATCCACATGCGCTCGCGACTACTGCTAGGGCAATGGGTGCTAAGTACCTGATTTTCAAAATTTTCATTATGGAAAGCTTACGGGCAATGCAACTTCTACGTACACCTAGTTCGTTGCGTTGTCTAAATTGGAGGAAGCAGATACCCGGTTTGGGTGGATTGCATTATGGCAAGAAAGGCACTTCGTGACCGTGTCAGAGAGTCTCAAAACAGCACAGGATCTCGACGCAAGGGATCAACTAGCAAAATTTAGAGACCGATTTCACTTCGATGCAGCCGCTAAGTACTATCTCGACGGTAACTCTTTAGGGCGCCCTCCGAAGCGTGCAATTGAGACCGTAACCCATTTGGTGAAGAAAGAGTGGGGCGAGGACCTGATTACCTCTTGGGGTCATTGGCAAAAGTTGCCAATTGAAGTCGGTAATCTGTTGGCGGGCGAGATTTTGGGAGCGCGCGAGGGCGAAGTTCTCGTGGCCGACTCAACGACTACGAATCTTTATAAAGCGCTAAGAGCCGCTAAGAGCCTCTTGCTCGCTAATGGCGGGCGTTGCGTTCAGGTAATCACTGAGGCAGATAACTTCCCGACCGACCTCTATTTGACCGCTGACCTAGCCCGGGAATTAGAGGTTCCGTGGAAGACCATACGAACAACTTCCGCGGTTGGCATGGATCTAGAAGAACTTAGAGGGCTTTTGTCTGTAGGGCCGTCCCTTGTTTGCCTATCGCATGTCTCGTACAAGAGTGGGGCGAAAGTTGATATGAAATTGGTAAATGAGTTGGCGGCGGTTAGTGAATCAATCGTGGTCTGGGACCTTAGCCACTCTGTGGGATCAACCGAAGTCAACCTGAACGCTGATGGCGTACTCTTTGCGGTGGGGTGCACCTACAAATACTTAAATGGAGGGCCTGGCGCTCCAGCCTTTATCTATGTCAATAACGAAGTAGTGGATTCGGTAGAGACTCCGATAAAGGGATGGTTCTCCCAAAGGGATCAATTTGAGATGGAGTCAACCTACAGCCCACGTCCTGGCATTGGAAAGTTTTCAAACGGAACGCCAAATATCATTGGTACGTATCTGGTCCGAGAGGGCGCAAGTTTGATCGCCGAGGCTGGATTAGCCAATCTTGCGGAGAAGGGCAGAGGTCTGGGTGACTTCTTCGTAGGGCTCTTCGACGAACGGCTAAAGGGGATGGGATTCACCCTTGAATCCCCCCGCGAACCACTAATGCGAGGTTCACACGTGACTCTCGGTCATCAAAATGCACGTAAGTTAGTTCCTGCCTTGATAGAACGAGGAGTAGTCCCTGACTTTAGGACGCCAGATCTCATTCGGTTCGGATTCGCATCGAGTTACGTTTCGTACTCTGACCTTTACTCTGCCGTTGAGATAGTTGGCGACGTTGCGGCGAAATTGGCTTAGTTGTTCGATGCTAGCGGAGGGTAATGAGGGTCTTGGGGCCGCCAAGTTGTTCGATAAGTAAGTTTTTCTTGCCACTAGCTAGGGCAAGTCGTTCTAGCTGCTCCTCGAAGCCTCGTCTGTTGCCTTCTTCGAAAAAGTGCTCTGCCATGTTGAATGCATTTTCCTCCTCATCGAGGAGTGTGCGATACTTTGCCAGGAGTTGGTCGTCAACGATAACTTTAGGGTTCAAATGGACCTCCCTTTTGCAAGGTGTTTGCGCAATTATATCACTGCGCAGCTGACGGTCAAATCTTGAAAGTGGAACAGCCGGTTACTCCGTTTGCCTTCGAGATAGCGACGATCTCTTTTAAGTCGCTTACTAAATTGTCGAAGGTACTTTGCGAAATTGTCCCATCCTGAAGCTGGTTTCGAATTGACTGTGCCGATGATGCCGCGTCGTCTATGAGCGCGAGCCACGCGTCCATGTTCCCAGATTGCGATGACGGCGCGATGATGGAGTGCATTCCTGAATCAACTTTAGCTAGCGACATGTGAAGCTCGCGAATGTAGAGTAGCTTCTTTGCCTCGTTGGTACCAGCCGATGCGAATGTAGAGAGAATAGGACCTTGTGCTGAAATATTTGCGATACACACTTGACTGAAGGCTTCAACTAACTTTGGATCGGCTTTGAGCGGAGTTTTCGACGATAGCTCGAAGGCCCTATTTGAATCATGCATGAACATTGCGGCGACGTATGATAGCGAAGAGAGCGCAGCTAAGAGCAAGAGAGAAAGGATTAGAAGCTTTCTTGATCTCCTGCCGCGGCCCTTTCGTCTTGAACTTATTGAAGGGATGCCATTTGCGTAGTTTTTGGACCGCATCACCGAAGTGGCATTGGAGGCGTCGATCTCAATTACGAGGCCAAAGACGTCATGCCATTCGTAGGTGTTGGAAAGGTACTGGGCTGTTCGAAACCGATCGGTCCACATATAACCATCGAAGTAACGGAGGGTAAGTTCGTCTGAAGCTTTGGTCTGTACTTGGTACCAACCGGCAGCCGATGGTCGACGTTTTTTGCTCTTTGATCGACTCATCTGCCGACCTACCCCCTAGGAAAGCAACAAATTTTGGAAGTTATCGATTTGGGAGATGTCTCCACGAACCTTGATTTCTCCCGCCGTCAATAGTGTAGCTATTGTTCGATCGCCATTCCTTGCCATAAGAAATGAATTTGCACTGAGACTTACGTAAAAGCTAGCGCTATCTACTAGGTCAGAGATATTCACCGCGGAGCCATCGGTTGTAACCTCGAAGCCATATTTGGTCGATTCGTCGACAACTACTTCTAGGCCGAAGGAGACTCCGGGCTGGAAGTAGTTGAGTTTTTTCTCAATTGAAGCCCTTAAGGCATTGACTTCGTCGACAACTCGTTTATTAGACACGGTCATATAATATTGCGCGCTTTACCTCTTCGATAGTTTTGGTCACCGAAATTCCCCTTGGGCATGCTTCGGTGCAGTTGAATGAAGTCCGGCAACGCCAGACTCCAGACTTTTGGTTGAGGATGTCCAATCTTTCGCTAGCTGCTTGATCACGCGAGTCGAAGATGAAACGATGCGCATTGACAATCGCGGCGGGCCCCACGTATTCGTCATTCGCCCAATAGACAGGGCACGATGTCGTACAGCACGCGCAAAGGATGCACTTGGTTGTATCGTCGTAGCGCTCCCGGTCGTCTTGGGATTGGAGTCTTTCCTTGTACCCAGGATCGTCGTTGGCAATCAAATACGGCAGTACTGAACGATATTGCGCAAAAAAGGGTTCCATGTCGACGACTAGATCCTTGATGACCGGAAGACCTCGGATTGGCTCGATTGTTAGATCGGTTCCGACGTTACGGATAAGGTTTACGCAAGCAAGCTTGTTTTCGCCGTTGATGACCATTGCATCGGATCCACAGACCCCATGGGCGCACGATCTTCTAAAGCTCAACGTTCCGTCTAACTTCCATTTGACGGCGTGCAGGGCGTCTAGAACTCGATCTCCTGGCTTGAGCATTACTTCGTAGACTTGGAACCGAGGACGGGTATCTACCTCTGGATTGTATCGCTTGATACGGAGGGTTACCTTTACCTCTTTCTCGTGCGAGTCGATCTGTGGCGACTTATCCATAGTCATTGTCATGATTAGTACTTTCGTTCCATTGGTTCATACCGGCCAGATATTACGTCTTTGTACTCGAGGCGAACTTGTCCATCTGCATCTCTGTAGGCGAGGGTGTGCTTCATCCAATTTGCATCATCTCGCGTAGGGTAGTCATCTCGCCAGTGGGCTCCGCGGCTCTCTTTGCGCGCTTGGGCGCCTATTACGAAAGCCTCTGCGAGATCGAGGAGGTGTCCAAGTTCCATGGCCTCGACGAGGTCATAGTTGAAAACCTCACCTTTGTCATCGATGTGGATGTTGTTGTACTCTTCCTTCAAGCGATTGATCGTCGTGATGGCGGCGTCAAGACTCTCTGCAGTTCTAACCACAGAGGCATTGTCTGTCATAGTCAATTGAAGTTCTGTTCGGATGTCTGAAACCTTGTTGCCACCCGTAGCACTTTTGATTGCACTGATTCTGTCCAAGACGTCTTGCTCGACGCCCCGGCGAAGGTCAATGTGGTCGGTTTGGCTCACGTAGTTGGCCATAGAGTGTCCGCCTCGCTTGCCAAAGACGACAATGTCGAGGAGTGAGTTTGTGCCGAGCCTATTTGCGCCATGTACTGAGACACAAGCACACTCACCAGCGGCGTAAAGTCCCCGTATTATCGTTCCATTGCTATCCCCGATTACTTCGCCTTCGACGTTCGTAGGAATTCCACCCATTGCGTAGTGGGCTGTTGGCTGAATCGGGATAGGTTGCTGCTTTGGCTCAATTCCAAGATAAGTTCGAGCGAAATCGGTGATGTCGGGAAGCTTGGCATCGATCTGCTCTGGTGGTAGGTGTGTTAGGTCGAGGTAGACATAGTCCTTATCTGGTCCGGCTCCGCGTCCCTCTCGTATCTCGGCATGTATTGCACGAGCGACCATGTCGCGAGGGGCTAGGTCTTTGACTGTAGGCGCAACGCGCTCCATGAACCTCTCGCCGTGAACGTTTCTGAGTATTCCGCCCTCGCCCCTAGCTGCCTCGGAGAGTAAGATTCCAAAGCCATAGATGCCTGTTGGGTGAAATTGGTAAAACTCGAGATCTTCCATGGGGATGTTCTTGCGGAACAGAAGGCCGGGACCATCGCCAGTTAGTGTGTGGGCGTTAGAAGAGATCTTGAACATCTTTCCGAATCCACCAGTTGCAAAGAGTACGCCCTTTGTCGCAAAGACGTGAATATCGCCGGTTGCAAGTTCGTAGGCGACTACACCCGAGACCCTGCGCTCACCGTCAGATTCGTCGAAGATGATGTCGAAGACTTGGAACTCATTAAAGAAGTTGACTTCGCGCGCTACACATTGCTGATAGAGAGTTTGAAGAATCATGTGCCCCGTTCGGTCTGCGGCATAGCATGACCTCCGAACCGGAGCTTCACCGTGGTTCCTGGTATGTCCACCAAAGCGGCGTTGGTCAATTCTTCCCTCTGGCGTGCGGGAGAACGCCATTCCGAAGTGCTCAAGATCAATTACGGCATCGATCGCCTCTCGACACATGATGTCGATGGCGTCTTGGTCGCCCAGATAGTCAGATCCCTTGACGGTGTCGAATGCGTGCCACTCCCAATAGTCTTCCTCGACGTTGGCTAGTGCCGCACACATTCCACCCTGAGCCGCCCCGGTGTGGGAGCGAGTCGGGTAGAGCTTGGTAATGACTGCAGTCTTTACCTTGCCGGCTACCTCGATAGCCGCTCGGAGTCCGGCGCCTCCGGCTCCAACAATAACTGCATCGTAACTGTGGTAATGGACTTTCACAAACTATAGCTTCGCACGAAAATGGCGCTTTTGGAAATCCGAAAACAAGAATTTCTTACGATTTCCAAGGTAAATTCGTGATTTGTGACGGAAATCACCGATTTTTGCAATTGAAGGCTCGACCCGTATTGAGGTTACATACACCATTAAATTGACCTATCGTTAAAGAAATGAACATTGAAAAGATTGGAACGCTTGGAGAGCTGAAGGCGAGCGGCTGGAGCTCGAAGTCAATTCGTCAAGAACTTAGAGATAACGTTATAGATAAGATCGCAAAGCGAGAGAGCATCTTTCCGAAGATCGCTGGTTACGACGAGACCGTTCTTCCTCAAATTGAGGCGGCTCTAATTGCTGGCCATGACATCATTCTCCTCGGCGAGCGAGGACAGGGAAAAAGCAGGATAGTAAGATCCTTGATCTCGCTGCTCGATGAGTACATCCCTTACGTAGCTGGTTCTGAGATCTTTGACGACCCCTACAGTCCTGTCTCGAAGTATTCGGTTCAGATGATCGCTGAAGAGGGCGATGCCACCCCCATTGAATGGCTCCATAGGAGTAGGCGCTACGCAGAAAAGTTGGCGACGCCGGATACCTCGATGGCTGACCTCATCGGTGATATCGATCCGATCCGTATTGCCGAGGGACGTTACATGAGTGACGAGCTTACGATCGCCTTTGGTTTAGTCCCAAGAACAAACCGAGGTATATTCGCCATCAATGAGCTCCCTGACCTCTCTGAAAGAATTCAGGTTGGTCTTCTTTCGATTCTTGAGGAGCGTGACGTCCAGATAAGAGGATATCGAGTCTCGATGCCCCTTGATATTGTTTTGATTGCTACGGCTAACCCCGAAGACTACACCAATCGTGGTCGACTGATCACGCCACTCAAGGATCGCTTTGGTTCGCAGATTCGAACGCACTACCCTCAGAGCGTCGAGATCGAGCTTGCCATCGTTGACTTTGAGACGACTTCAGTTCCATACCGAGGCAACGAGCCGTACTTTCCACCTTACCTACGTGAACTCGTAGCCACCATCTCTCAGGTTGCTCGGGAGGCGTCATTTATCAGTCAGCGATCTGGTGTCTCTGTTCGCGCAACTATCTCAAACTACGAGGCAATCGAAGCGGCGGCTATTCGAAGGTCTCTCATCAGTGAGGCAGAAAAGGCTGTGTGCCGTTTGAGTGACTTCTGGGTCGTGGTCTCCTCAATGGCTGGCAAAATTGAGATCGACGCCTCGGACGATAGTGACTCTATAAGTGTGATTCCTAAGTTGATCTCGAGGGCTGTCCTTGAAGTCTTCCGCCGTCATGTCGCTTTAGATCAAGTTAAGGGTGTGACTCAATACTTTGAAGGCGGTACCGAAGTGAGTGTGGGAGCAGAAAATTCCGACGAAGACCTACTCTCGCTCTATAACTCGATCCCTGACTTGAAGGCGGTAGTTGACCGCATTGAACCTAACGAAGAACGAGAGGCGAAGATCGCGGCGGTGGAGTTCATCCTTGACGGCATGCATCAGAGCAAGCGATTGAACAAGTACGAAGATGGTGGCATGATGCTTTACGCAAGGCGAAGCCGATGAGACCGCTCTATGGGCAAAGCGTAAAGCGCTTTGCCAAGTGGGACGGTAGTCAAGCTGCGCAATTCGAAGAGGGCGAGATCTTTGATGCGATCTCTGACTCTCTGCTTTATCACGGAGATCCTTCCTCGGCGCTTCGACAACTCATGGCAGACGGCCTTGAACTGCCGGATGGGCGATCCCTAGTGGGGCTGAGGGAGATCCTTGAGCGTCTCCGCCAGGAGCGAAGTGACATCTTGAATCGATTCGATCCAAGCGGTAAGAGTTCGGAGATTAGAGACCGTATTGAGCGCGAAGTTATTGACGTCGAACGCCAACAGCTCGATCAATTGGTCGATGCATCAAAGGGCGAAATATCAAAGTCGGACGAAGATAAATTCTTTGAAGGAAATATGGAGCTCGACAATGTTGGATCGACGCTTCCATCAATATTTGAGTCGCTATCTGGTTACGAATTCGAATCTGATGCTGCTCGGGAGAACTTCGAAAAGATCGTGGAGGAGCTGAGACAAGAAGTTCTTGACAACTTTTTCCAAGGTACGAAGCAGTCCCTCGAGTCCCTTTCAGGAGGAAATAAGGAATCCTATCGTGAGATGATGAGCGCGATGAATGACCTGATAGAGTCACATCTTCGAGGTGAGGACACTGAAGAATCCTTCGCTAATTTCAAAGAAAAGTATGGCGATTCAATCCCTCCAGGTATTGAGAATACCCAAGAGTTGCTTGATTTCTTGGTCGAGCAAATGGCAGCGGCACAGCTGGCGTTCGGAGCACTCTCTGCCGAACAACAAGGCCAGCTGAGCGAACTCTTTTCAATGATGATGGATGATATGGACCTCGCCTGGCAGATGAATCGCTTCGCATCGGCTCTCTCACCCCTCGTCGACCCTTCGCAGTTGAACTCGATGCGGTTTCGCGGCAATCAATCGATGTCTATGGGTGAAGCCTCAGAAGCTATGTCTAGCCTCTCCGATATCGATTCGATAGAGAGCTTCCTTCGCTCGGCAACTTCCCCATCCGATCTGTCTAAGATCGATTTAGATGCGGTAGAGAAGTTGCTTGGTAAGGACTCGGCGAATTCGATTCGTCGCCTGTCAGAGATTGTGGCGGAGCTTGAGAAGGCAGGGCTTATTGGTCGAGAGGGTGCAACTCTGGAGTTGACTCCGGCAGGTATGCGCAAGATTGGCGCCAAGGTTCTGAGGGATCTCTTCCGCAATCTTGATAAATCTCGATTTGGCGCTCACGTCAGCCGCGGAAGCGGCGTTGGCGTTGACCGAAATTATGATACCAAACCTTATGAATTTGGAGATCCACTCGAGATCGACCTCAATGCGACTCTAAAGAATGCCATACTTCGCGGTGGAGGTGGCGTACCTATCAAGCTTTCGGTCGAGGACTTCGAAGTTGAATTGAAAGAAAGAAGCGTTACCGCCTCGACGGTACTTCTCCTTGACCTCTCACTTTCAATGCCACTGAGAGATAACTTCTTGGCCGCAAAGAAGGTGGCAATGGCCCTTGCGACCTTGATCAGGACGAGTTATCCAAGAGATTATTTGGGGATAGTGGGATTTTCTGAGGCCGCCCATGAGATCAAGATTAACGACTTGCCAACTGTTGCTTGGGACTACGTCTACGGGACCAATATGGAAGATGCGATGCGTAAAGCTCGTGCGATGCTGGCTGGAAAATCTGGCACTAAGCAGATAATCATGGTCACTGACGGGGAGCCAACTGCACATATTCTCGAGGATGGAACGCCGTTTTTTTCTTATCCTCCGGCATATGAGACGATCGAGGCCACCTTTGCAGAAGTACGTCGGTGCACTCGCGAGAACCTTTTAATAACTTCCTTCGTTCTTGATGCGGATGATCGACTTATGTCATTTATGAACAAGCTGTCATCGATCAACGGAGGTAAGAATTACTTTTGTAACCCCGATAACCTGGGAGACTTCGTCATCGTTGACTTCATGAATCGAAGGAGTGATCTTAGGTAAAATTTACTATACAATTTGGCAAAAAAATTAGTTTGGATTTGAACGAAATTGATTGTTGCCTATATAAGATCTTCAATTGAGCCGTAGCTAAAACAGTCAAGGCGTCAAGCGTTGGAAAGCGTTACCTGGGGGAAGGAGGGGGACGGTGACCATTGTTGGCAACGATCTCTCTGTTGGTAAAGAGAAGTGGCAGGAGTTTGCCAGCTGCAAGGGTTGGGACCCCGAAGTTTTTTATCCAGATCGCGGAGTACCCTCCGCATCTGCGAAGGCAGTCTGCAACGAGTGCCCAGTTCAAAGGGATTGTCTGGAGTATGCACTTAGGCGTGATGAGCGATTCGGAATCTGGGGAGGACTTTCCGAGCGGGAGCGCAGAAAGCTCCATCGTCAGCGCGCTCGTTTGAGGCTCCACCTTCAGTAGCTGGGATTGTTGTAAAAAATTTTTAGAAAGTGGTGACTGTCATCTGACTTCAGGTGATTGTCACCGTTTTTTGTTTGAACGATATTCGACGCGGGACTTTGGATTGCTGAAAATCCATTTGATAGCGGTTGTAATTACGCTGATTTAATTTCGCTCTGAAACTCGATCGTAGACGACTGGGACAAGCCGTATTTTTGAAGGGCTCTACCGCTCGTCTTGATACAATAGGCAGGGACGAGGCCGACCAACTCTGCGCTAACGATCGCTGTTTGTGCAACTACCATCTCGTAGAAGTCAATTGGCCCTACTAGCCATGGTGCAACCAGATTCGCCGACAGTTGAACTCCACTTTTTACCTCGAATACTAGAGTTCTGACGTTTTCGCTGCGAAGGCCGACCGCTATCTTCTTTGCCCCTGCTAGATCTGATTCAACGATCACGTTGTAAGCGACGAGTGGGTTACGCGCGCCTACGCATATGGATCCGCGTTTCGGTGCACTTTGCCCGGCTTGTAAGGAGGGTGCCATCCCCTCTCGAATGGCTCTGCGAGTATCTGGAAGGCTTCGTTCGGGTCCATACAGGTAGACGTTCACGTCAAATTCGTCTGCAGCGAAACGAGCGAATTCGTTACGAGCAGTTATGGCATCGTCGAGATCTAAGGGACCTCCGCCCTGTCCTAATTCGTATGGAACGAAAGGAACGACGTCTACCACACCAGATCTTGGATGTACCCCAGTGTGCTTTGAAATATCTATTAGGGAGTAAGATTCGCGACAAAGCATTGTCAGGTCGTTCATTACATTGGCGCCAAATAACGTAAAAACACTTCGATTGTGGTCAATGTCGCTATGCACGTCGAGAAGCGATGATTCACAGGTAGTTTCGAGCTTCTTGACTATCGATGGCTCTCCAGTCGAGATATTTACTACGCACTCCAAAGAGACACTCAAGTGAGATTTCAGCCTATTTTGTCATGTCGCGAAGCATTGTTCGAGGCCGACTTCTACGGGCACGTGCGATGCGACGCCTTGCTCTCTCAGATTCTCCGCCCCATACTCCGTGGTCGATTTTGTTCTCGATGGCATAGGTCAAGCAGCGCTCTATAACTGGGCAATCTTGGCAAATACGCTTAGCTATCTCTACTCCGGCGCCATCAGTCGGGAAGAAGAGGTCAGCTGGAACGTCTTTGCAGTTACCATCTGCCATCCATGAGGTATCTTGCATGCTCTACCTGACTCGTAATCTTTTATTTACAATAGATTTACTCTGTAATCTAGTGCAATCGATTCATCGAATGCCCCAAAGTTACATCATTGTCAACAACATGAGTAGGCGTTGTTATTTCGTATCGCTCATATGACTGTGGACTAAATGGGGTATTGCGAATATAGATTGTAGGTAGGTGGCTCAGGCCAGATTGTAGGATTCAGAGAAGACCATGTCATATACAGAAACCGATTCCAATACGCTCCCTATTGCCAGCGCAAGGATAGTTTATCTTGGCCCCGTGGCTCCCCATTGGGAGGTATACCACACGGGCGGTGAACGAAAAGTGGTTGATACATTTCGTCAACGCGTCTTGGCACGTTTGCTGTTGCTTCCTCCTCACGATCCGCAATTTAAGAGAAACCGAGAGAGAATCATCAAGGATGCTGAACTCGAAAGGGTAACGCTCGTGTGGGATCTTGGAATTAGCGAAGACTAAAGTCATGCGAAAAAGAAAGATCGAAGGGTGTGTATCCTTCGATCTTTCAAATTCTTGCGCACTTTGTATTCAACTAGAGTTTTTTCGTAAGAATCTCCATTAGCCGACTTTTCTTTTTGCCCTCTTCAATCACTATCTCCATGGTGATTGGGTCGGGATCATTCTTTTTGTCTGCCTTCCGATTCCGACGATGGTGATGCTTTTCGTCCTTAGCGACGAAGATGTCGTCGTCTCCTCGTTCCCACTTTGAATTTTCCTTATCCTGCTTGCGCGGCTTCTTCGAATCGATCTCCATAGTCGTACTAAAGATGTCATTCTTGGCGGATAGGTCTTTGAAGTATGAAGTTTCTCCTTCGACATCACCTGCATCGATTAGGGGATCGATTTGACTGTGGCGTGCTCTTTCAACGATCGAATCGACTTGGGCTTCCGTAACAACTGGTTCGGTAGGAGTCTCTTTGGGTGTCGCTACAACTCTGTCCATTACGCCAACGCCGTTGCGTGGAACGGGACGAAGTTGCATAATATCATGATCATCGATCTCCATCGACGCTAAAACGTTGGATGTCGATGAGGCGTTCGCACTCGAAGCTGGTGCCACCGGTACATCTTCAGGGACTTCGATAACGGCAAAGTATGCGTCTCTTACATCTTTCGGCGAAGAGGCCAAGAGAGCTGTTTGCCTGAGAACTTCGAATAGGACGTTGCTGAGGCCAAACTCTTCGCGCCTAAGTTGGGGAGCGCTTCCAAACTGAGCTTCGTTGCGGCGAGCCCCCATGAATCTCCGCTCTGCGTCGAAACTAACTTCGATCTCGGCCTCGGCTGGCGCTGATACTTGTAACGTGTGGTCCTCGACTTCAACTTCTTCGAATTGTGCATAGTCGAAGAGCGCACTTGGCTGTGTGGCCGGGCTCTTTTCGAATTGGACGGCTTCAAAAGAGAAGTCCGGATCTGGATTGAATGGAATATCGATGATGTCCTCTTCGTCATCGAAGGGCGTAGACGGCGCACTATCGCCTAGGGAGTCAAATACGAAGGGAGTGGACAGGGGCGGAGGCGTTACGTCGCCCTGAATTGGATCCAAGGCAGCTATTTTGAGGAGGGCGGCCTCGAAGCCTTCGTACTCATTCTTGATTGCGTCACCTTCGGCGGAGACCTCCTCGGCGGAGATCTCTTCTTCTAAAGCCCAGGTGGAAGCGGGCTTAGGCGCGAAGAATTGAGTGAACGCGTTGTCTTCATCGTCTTTAAATGACCATTCCATACGACGCTTATCGTCAACGGGAGAATAGTTCTAAAGTTGTAATTCGTTCTGGGGGCTAGAGGGTTTCGATTCGAGCTAGCCATAATCCCGGAGCTTCAACTTCATTAGGAGTCGGCATGTACCTCGGGTCTTCTACGATTCTTATTAGCTTTTCTTCTGCCTCTCGTTCTACTACTCCGAAGATAAAGTGGTTACCAACTTCATAGGACGAAGAAGATACCCCGATACCGAAGAGCGATTCGAAGAGATTTAGGCCTTCGGAGCGATCGCGACGTACACGAACCCTCGCTTCGTTGATCGAGTCTGTAGGACCAATTAGATGCTTTGCGGACGCAAGCGTGAACCAATCGATTAGAGCTACCACTACAGCGAGGAAGGGTTGTGATTCAGCAACGAGTCGATCTTGTTCATCGTTTTTTGCGACAGAGAAGAGTTGCGACGGATCTTGCCCGAGCCTCTCTAGGGCGGTAGGGTCAGAGAGGTCCATTTCACCAAGTTGACTCGTAAGCGCCTCGGCGGCACTGGACATTGACGTAATGTGACGGCGAGCTATCGATTCAAGTTCGGTAGTAATGTGTTGAGATTGGATTACGGCGTTGGAGACGAGTTGGTTTATCAGGGTCCACATTAGATATGCGTCGAAATCAAGACTCCAGTCCTGCGCGAATGTTGCCGCACGTTGGGGGTATACCGCGATCTCATCGCCATATCGTGGCCAAAGAATATCTGAGTCGCCTTGGATCTCTGAGACTAAGTGGCCAACTGCGGAGCCAATATTGACGCCAATCATCATTGGACCGGTCATAGCCATTATTTGACCAAATGGCATTCCGCCTAGTTCGGGAGGTGTCGCGCCCGTATTCGTCAGATTTGACTCGGTTTGAGCGACCAAAAGATCCGTAAGCGGTTTCATTCTCGATAAAAGATTTTCCACTCTGCTCACGCCTGTAGCAGATATTATTTTGCTCGTTGCAAGCGATTTGGAGGTGCTGAGCGGCGAATTGAGTAAGAGCTCATTCTTTGCGATATCTATAATATTGTCAACTTTGATTCGCAGATTAGGGTCGACGTTCTCTCCATCTGCTGACGCAGCAATCGACGTTGCCATCTGTAGCGCGACCATTTTGTGAACATCTCGTTGTCCAGAAAGCATGTTCATCAAATCTTTGAACACGGTCTCAAGTGGATTGAAGCCAAATGGATTTTCCGTCATTTCGCAGTTCCTATCAGAAGCAATAAATTGTAGAATCCTATGCGTCATATACCAACGACCGCGTCTGAGTTATTCCTAGCGCATAGCGCTTGTTATCAACCGTCGCGTAATGGAGCTTGAAGCATTTTCTCTATGGGAAGAAGGCTAACACGCAAATCTTAGATATTGCTATGAAGATTGGTCTTCAATTGCTCGGGTGGGCTGAAAGAACCACCTTTAACCGCCGCTCTACCCCACCTTGGATTAACCCAATGTAAACCGTCGTGCCTGGCGTCTTCGATTGGATAATTGTCTGCAGATCCTGCATTGAAGATACTTTGATTCCGTCAACCGAAGTAATAAAGTTTCCAACGGCGATTGGGGCGTTATCTGCAGGAGAGTTTTGGTCTATGGTTTCTACTCTCACGCCAAAGAACATCGTTCCTTTGAACTCTGTTACGTCTGCGACTCCAACCACACCCAAATATCCGTGAGCGACTACTTGGTGTGAATTGACGAGGTTGGTGACGTTGATGAGAGACGGCATCGGTGTTGCGTATGCAGTATTTCCTTGAAGGGAGGTCTGGAGGTCGGTTACGATTCCAACTGCGTCACCTTCTGGGTCTAGGACAAGTGATCCGAGAGGAACTTTTTGCTGCCCAAGGGCGAGAGCGATCCCATTAGGTATGTAAATCTGGTTTGAGATTGAAATGGCGGTGGATCGAGACATTATCTCAGCCGAAACCAGCTTTTTCCCGCCATTTAGATTGGTGGTGATGATCTCTTCGAGTGCTCCAATCGGAGGAGTGTCGGTAGAAAAAGTTGGTACGAATGCGTGCGAACTCGTACCAATAGTAAGAACCGCAGCGTTCGTCAAAGGATCAATTGCTGTTACGTTCGCGGTCACCCACGTCCGTTTTCCCTTCTTGGAGATGTTTTGGAGGAGGACATCTTCGTATAGCTTGAGATATTCGGCTGTCGTGATGAGTATGTTTGAACTGCCGACGTAGGTGGCGGCCTCCCACATTCCTCCCTTTGCTGTCTTCATAGTTGTGACGGCTTGAGATAGTGAGCTGATCTTCGAAGATAGCCCAGAGGGAAGCTCAATGGCGTTTGCATTGGTGGTAGTGGGGGCGACCTTAGCTGAGGACGAGATAGAGGTGGAGGCTCCGCCGATACCAAGCCCAATGATTAAAAATGATGCGGCCATCGTTATTGGCCTCTTTAAAAACGTAGCCCAAATTCTTTGCCAGTGGCTTTTTCTTCGAACGAAAGACTTTGATTCGGCACTTCCACTTTCACTTGGGTGAAGCCATATGCGATCGTCAGGCGGAATGTATCCGGCTGAATTTTCATCGTCGTCGCTGTTCCAGTCGGAGTATTCGCTCATAAGTACCTTCTAAAGGGTACCTGAGTAGAGGTCTGAGTTCAAAGCACCTAAGTAAAGTAATCTAAGAAGGGCCGTTTATTTACTTTTTATTTTCCCTTAGCCTTGACCTTCATGCAATATTCACCATAGGTAGTAGACTTATTTAACGTAGTCGTTGAGGTGTCGTCAAAAAATGTCGGAAAGTTCGGACGTGCGTGAATTTCGAGACAGTCGTCACTGGGTCTATGTCACTCGGGACCAGCTCGACTTCAACAAAGTAATTAGCTTTGTTGAAGATCCAACAGCGGGAGCAGTCGTCTTCTTTAGCGGTAACGTCCGGAACCATTCAGAGGGTCGCGAGGGAGTTTCTTCGCTGTCTTACGAAACCTACGATGAAGTTATCATCAACGAACTGAGCAAAGTTGCATTTTCAACCGCTTCAGACTTTGACAAAATTGTGAAGGTCGCAATCGGTCACCGTCTCGGTCCTTGCGCGGTGGGTGAGTCGACTGTTGTTATTTCGGTTTCTTCAGAGCATCGAGAAGCCGCTTTCCTTGCCGGAAAGTATGCGATTGACACACTGAAGCGATCCGTTCCAATATGGAAAAAAGAGACCTGGATCGACGGTTACGATTGGTCTCAAAATGCATCTGTAATAGAGCAGTTATAAAGTTTTTTAGTTTCAAAATGAAGGGAGCTGGGATGTCGAATCTATTGTACGTCGGTATACCGCTTGGAGGCGTCTTTGTCCTCGGGCTTCTTATTACATTAGTTGAAAAAATTCCGCGTCGAAATCACTCAAGTATCGACTCTTTTAGCGCTCGAATGAGTGCGATTTCAAGTTTGAACCATTCAGCGACTTTCGATGATGAAAGGAAGCAGGCTGTCTAGGTACGTCTCGCTGGATCTAGGAAGCTCTTCAATATCATGGTGCGATCTCGCAACTGACGAGGTGATCTCGGAGCCAAACCTGATAGTTGTAGATCAAAAGCGCTGGAAGGTGATGGATGTCGGTTCGTCGGCGGCCAACATGGAGAGCCATGCCGAAGGTAATCTGATCGTAATGCGACCAATCCGTGGAGGTCGCCTAGACGACGTTCGGTTAGCTGAACGTTACTTTCGTGCGGTGATCAAGAGAATGGCGTCTTCACGACGGGGTCGACCCAATATTGCTTTAGCTACCCCGTCATTTCTAACAACTGCAGAAAAGCGCGTAATGGCATCCGCACTTTCCAAGGCAGGAGCCGCGAGCGTTATCTTTGTTGATGCAACTGTCGCTGCGGCAGTAGGTGCTGGTGCTGACATACAAGGTCCAGACGGAGTAATGGTGGCTTCAATCGGAGCACAAACAACGTTTGCCGGTATTTTGGCTCTTGGCGATTCAATTGAATTGCAAAATGGCTTTGTGGGCGGAGAAAGCCTAAACGAGGCTATCAGCCGCTATCTCCGTGACGCATACCAGTTGACGATGCTTGAGTCGGATATCGAAGAGCTCAAGATAGCCCTCGTGGATCTAACCGACGGAGCAACATCAGTTGTAGCAACCTTGAAAGGCCGTCACGTCGAAACGGGAGCGGATCACACGGTTGAGGTCGATTCGGCTGAATTGACCAGTTCTGTTAGAAGCGCGGTCGGTTCGATTTGTGATGTTGTATTGAATACCCTGAAACAGGCTCCAGCCGAGATCTCGAATGACCTATCCACCCAGGGGCTACATCTTGTTGGCCGAGCAAGTCTGCTTCGCGGCTTAGATGAACTAATTGAATCTCTAATCCAGATCCCCGCTCATCACCCGCCGGTGGTCGAGCGAGCAGTTGTACTCGGAGCGGCCAAGATACTTGGGCAGGTCCGGAGCTAGTAGGCTATTCGCCTTCTTCGATCTCGATGATGGTTTGAGCGATTTGTCTTGTTTGCCAGTCCCGATCATCTACCGCCAACTTACGGAGGCGATCCAAGGCCTCATCTTCTTCGTATTGAGATAACGCAACAGCTGCTCTCCTTCTAATGTTGGTCTTATCTTTTGTGGCAGCGAGGATGATGGGCAAAGAAGATGGGTCGCCGATGTTTCCTATTGCGACGACTGCCGCCTCCCTAATTAGGGGATCATCGTCTTCGGTGGCTAGTAGGTGGAGGGTTTCAATATGCTGATCTTGCTTAGCTTCGCCGATCTCAAATATGATTGCCTCCCGAATTAGCGGATGGAGATCGCCTCTACTTACGTATTCATCGAAGGTGTATCCAACTGTCTTGCCAGCTCGTATTGATGCGAGCGAGCTTTCTAATTCTCCAGAATCGATCTCGCGCTTGATGTCTTCAGCAGTAATTTCGCCGCACTGTGCCAAAGCGTCGATAGCAAAGGCTCTCACTCGAGGGTTCTTGTGATTCACGTAGTTTCTGGCCTTGGTGCAGTCGCCGGTGTGGAAGGCTTCTACGCAGATCGAAACCGCTGTAAGCTCGTCGTCGTCGAGGGGACTTACGTTGAATCGAAATGACTCTTTGCCTGAAGACACTTGGCTCTCCTTGAGAAATTGTCTGCCCTAACTTGGGCTAGTAGTAGCGGTTGCCGAGCTGAATGCCGAGAACACGGTACTTGATCGCTACTAGTAGGGCTATCCGTCCTAGGTTTAAATCGTAGTTGTTGATGGAAGATCGGCAAACCCAAGATTGGCTGACACTAGGTGAGGTAAAAAGTGAAAGGCAAGCGACGATACATTCTGGGAGGCGGAGTAGTTCTTCTGATTGCGCTTTTGTTGGTTGCGTTTGTGCCCATTTCCTATTATTCCTTTGCTCCAGGAGATGCCATAGCTGTCGAAGGACAGATACACCTTGACGCTAAATCCTTAGCTCAGCAAGGGCAGATATTTATGACTGACATCAATTTGATGCAGTTGACGCTTGGGCTAGATGTCATTGATTCATTCAATAAAAGTATCGATGTATATCCTGCTTCAGCAATTTTTGGTTCTGCTAATCCTGGTCAAATTGTGACTCAACAGGTCGGGCAGATGATAGATGCTAAGAGTGCGGCTGTCATCGCAGCTTATTCATATGCAGGTCGAAAGTTGACCCTACTCCCTGGAGTCGAGGTGGTGGCAACACTGCCTAAAACTTCACCCTCGATCCTTCCAGGAGATCTGATCGTTGCTGTGAATGGTCGGAGCGCTACGACTCTGCAGGCTGTTGCCAAAGGAATTGAATCTGCAGGACAATCGCTCTCACTTACCATACTTAGAAGTTCGGCCAAGGTCGGAGCGCCCACTCGAAAAGTGGTAAGGGTTGAAAAGTTCACAAGCCAGGGTCGGCAAATCATTGGAGTCACGCTTGCTCCATCGGAGACGGTAGAGCTTGGTCATCCGTTTTCAATTGAGACGGGGCAGATTGGAGGGCCGTCGGCGGGCTTGGCCTTTACCCTAGGTATCCTCCAGCAGCTAGGCGCTATCGAAGTCGCAAAAGGAGCAAAAGTAGCCGTGACCGGTACTATTGCTGCAAGTGGTACCGTCGGAGACGTTGGTGGCGTAAAGCAAAAGGCGATTGCGGTTTATGATGCCGGTGTGCGGCTTTTTCTGGTTCCGCCCGTTGAGGTAGCTGCTGCTCAATCTGCTGGCCTGAAGGATTTGAAAGTTATTGGCGTTCAATCGCTATCTCAGGCTATTGATCAGCTGCGAAAGAACAAGGTTTTACTTTCAGGACAGTCCTAAACAGTCCTAAACAGTTATAAATGTTGGACTTTATCCTCCTAAGCTATAACTAACTATGAGTGATAACCCCCTGATACCGCAGTCAAGCGAGCGACTCTCTCCGAATGAGATCGCATCTAAAACTTTTACGGTTACGCGGCGAGGCTTCAAGCCTGAAGAAGTCAATCGCTACCTTGCGCTCATTGGGACGTACATCTCCGAGCAGCACCGCCTATATGACCTGCTGGCGGCTAAAGCAAAAAGTCAAAGCTCAGCGACTGCCAATTCCGAACCTCAGCCAATCCGAAAGTTAGATCTTGCTTCGATAACATCTGCTTTGGGTGAAGAGGCCGCTGAGATTCTAAAGAGTGCTAGCGCCGCAGGGGAGTCGATCCGAGCTAAGGCCAACGAGTATGCGCGAGCTGTTCGCGAGGCTGCCGACGATGCAGTCGCAGAACAAGAGGCCGCACACCGTCTCGAGATGGCGGATGAGCTTAGTGTTCACAGGGCTGAGATTGACCGCATCACACAGGAGGCAAATACAAAGATTACGAGTGAAGTCCAAAGAGCTGAGGAGCTTGCTAGGACATTGGTTCAGGAGGCGCGAAGTGACGCTGACTCCATAATAAGGAAGGCAAAGGAAGTCAGAGCGGAGGTCTATGCCGAGATCGATCGTAGGACCAATGAAGCTCGGGAAGTACTTCAGCTGATCGAGGCCCATAAGGAGCAGTTAACCCGGGAGCTAAGAGGGGTAAATATTGCCCTGGATTCACTTTTGAACGAGGTGGATCCCACTAAGCCAGCGGAGACTTCGCCGACTCCGAATGAAGAAGAATCTGCAGATGGGAAAGTACCTACGGTAGGAAGTCAGGCAGGGGAAGTTGTGGTTGCCCCGATTGGTGACGATTACACAGACGATGACGATGACATCACTTTCAACTCTCAGGCTGATACGACTCCGATCGATAAAGATATCGAGACTAAATCATCGGCAAAAGTTCTGTTCTTTGACGATGCCGAAAGTATTGAAATAATTGCAGAGGAGAGCGAAGCGACTCATGGAGTCTCAAATAAAGAGCGTTCTGCTAAGGGTAACCTAGGAGAATGGCCTTCGATTCGTTCTGAACCGAGTCAATCAGTTCAAGTGATAAAAGAGATTGAACGGGAGCTTGAAGACGACTCGCTTGATGACGAGAGTCATTATTTCGCCGGCGAGGTAGTTGAAATAATTGAGGTAGAGAGTAGCTATACGGAAGTAACTGTTCCAACCAAGAGTTCAACGAATGGATTACCAGAGAAGCGACACGGAGACCACCTCGTAGTTGAGAATATCTTCAGTAGGTTGTTGGAGCGCTCCGATAATGAACACGAGCTTTCAACGACTGTTGACGAAGTTAGTCCAGCAAATGGCGAAGATGAAGTTTTAAATCATGCAGGTGTTGCTGGCGAAACTTTTGAAACCGACCCTGCAGCCAAGACCCAAGACGATGAATTGGAGTCAGCCCCCGAAAGCTTGCCGGATGCTATCTCGGCTATGTATGATGAGTCCTTCTCTCCCCTACGTAGCCAGGCGACTCGGCGAATTAAGCGCGTAGTTCAAGACGATCAAAACGCACTTCTTGAGGGACTAAGAATTGGTGGCGTCGAAGAAGCCAGAAGAATCGTCTCCGACACTCAAGATATCGCTCGCGCATATTCGGAGGTTATGGCCTCGTTTGTTCAGCCAATTGTTGAGCAGTCGTCGAGGTACTTCTCGCAAATTCAGCGTATTCAAGGTGTTCCAGACGGTAGGTGGAATGTCTCCGTAAAGCCAAGCGTTGAGATGAAAGCCGCCGTCGACGAACTCGCAGTTGAACTTGCTGAAGAAGTTTCTTCAAGAGTTCTAAGCGTTATCGGAGTCGGAATGGGTGATGATTTAGCAGCGCTCTCGACGCGTCTTGGTGCCACATTTAGGGAACTAAAGACCGAGTTCGTTGAGACGTTGGTGTCCGATATGATCTCGATCCTCGTATCGACCTGGCTCATTACCTGTACTGACGTCGCCAAGGTGACGTGGGTGCGGGGTGGATCTGGTGGATGTGCGGATTGTGAAGATAACGAGTTAGAAGGCATTATTGATGTAGGGAGCAACTTCCCGACCGGAAACCCGGCCCCACCTGCCCATATTGGGTGTAGATGTCTCTTAGTCCCCTATTTCGCATAAGGTTAAAATCGTAATGAAACGACCATCGGACCTACCTATAGCAC
>JAKAZZ010000004.1 GCA_021826315.1 Actinomycetes bacterium | reverse complement strand
GCGCCCGGATGGTCAGGGCGGGCAAGGTGGACAGGGCGGATATAACCGAGGTCCTCGGCCAGACGGCCAAGGCGCCCCAGGTGGCTACAATCGTAGTCCTCGTCCAGACGGCCAAGGCGCTCCAGGTGGTTACAACCGTGGCCCGCGCCCGGATGGTCAGGGCGGGCAAGGTGGACAGGGCGGTTTTGCTCCAAGAAGTGGCGGCTCTTTTGGCGGTGCAAGAGGTTCAACACCTCCACCTCCTTCGGGTGCGCCGTTCGGTCTAAAGGGTGGTCCTCAGCGTGGATCGCGTCCGATTTCGAAGAGCGCTAGACGTCGCTCTAAGAAGACAAATGAAGAACTCGAGCCAACGCAGGTAGCGAATTACATTCCATCGAATGCTCCCGTTCCAGATGGTGAAGTAATCGTAGAACGTGGTTCGACTGCTCAAGAGATTGGACCAAAGTTCAATCGTTCAGCAGGTGACGTGGTTAGATTCCTCTTCTTGCAAGGTGAGTTAGTTACTGCTACTCAGAGCCTCTCTGATGACGCTATAGAACTATTTGCTGCGGAGATTGGCGCCCAAGTCAAGCTAGTTGATCCAGGTCAAGAGCAAGAGGCAGAACTTTATGCCAAGTACTTCTCTGCCGACGACGTCCTGAATGTTGAAGATGTTGAATGGCGTGCACCTATCGTGACAGTTATGGGTCACGTTGACCACGGTAAGACTAAGCTTCTCGACCGAATTCGCGAGACTAATGTCGTTGCGAAGGAAGCTGGCGGCATCACCCAGCACATTGGCGCTTACAGGGCTATGGTCGATGACCGTTTTGTTACGTTTATCGACACTCCAGGTCACGAGGCCTTTACCCAGATGCGAGCACGTGGTGCAGGAGTTACTGACATCGTTGTCCTCGTGGTAGCGGCAGATGACGGCGTTATGCCTCAGACGCTCGAGGCAATCGATCACGCTAAGGCGGCTAAAGTTCCGATAGTAGTTGCGATCAATAAGATTGACAAGGCCGATGCGGACCCAACAAGGGTCATGCAGCAGCTCTCAGAGCACGGCCTGGTTCCTGAGGCATGGGGTGGAGAAACCATCACAGTTGAGGTCTCAGCACTTCAAAACCTTGGTGTGGATGATCTTCTTGAGCAGCTCGTTGTACTAGCGGAAGTTCTTGAACTCAGGGCTTCAAAGACTGGTAAGGCTAAGGGTGTTGTTCTTGAAGCTAACCTCGATCCTGGCCGTGGTCCTGTTGCTACTGTCATTGTTCAGCAAGGTACCCTCCATGTTGGAGATCCACTCGTAGCAGGTGCAGCCTTCGGTAGAGTCAAAGCTCTTATCGATGAGGCTGGACGACCGGTCAAAGAGGCAGAGCCTTCTACGCCAGTACAGGTTCTTGGTTTCTCCGAAGTACCAAGCGCGGGTGACGAGTTTAGAGAGACTGATGAATTGTCAGTAGCTCGCCAAATCGGATCCATGCGTGAGCAGAGGCAGAGGATCGCAGGGTATTCCCCTCAACCAGGTAGTGCTCCTGGAGCCAAGCTTGAGGATCTCTTTGAGCAGATCAAGCGCGGGGAGACTGCAACTTTGAACGTGATCCTCAAAGCTGACGTTCAAGGATCTCTTGAAGCAGTTACAGAGTCATTGCGTAAGCTTGAGCGTCCCGAGGTTCGCTTGAGCATCGTTCGCCGAGCTGTCGGTGGTATCAATGAGAACGATATCTCCCTTGGTGCTGCATCTAACGCACTCATTATTGGCTTCAACGTTCGTCCTGATCGAAGAGCTCGTGAGGCAGCAGAGGCACAGCACGTTGAGATTCGTACCTACGAAATCATCTACAAGATGCTCGAAGACATTGAAGCCGCAATGGTTGGTATCCTTGCTCCTGAGTACGAAGAAGTTGTCACCGGAGACGCAGAAGTTCGTGAGATCTTCAGAGTTCCAAAGATTGGTGCAGTTGCAGGTTGTTACGTTCAAAGCGGCGTAATTACCCGTGGCAGCAAGGTGCGATTCCTCCGCGAAGGAGTCATAATCTGGAAGGGTTCAATAACTTCGCTCCGTCGATTCAAGGATGATGCTCGTGAAGTAGCAGCCGGTTTCGAGTGCGGTATTGGCTTGAGTGACTTCCAAGATCTGAGAACCGGCGATACCATTGAAACCTTCGAGGATCGAGAGATTCCCCGTAGCTAGTAGAGGAATGAAGATGGTTTATCGCCATAACCGTAGTGAATCGTTTTCGCGCATAGAGCGCGTCTCAAATGAAGTACAAAGAGCCGTTGGGGTAGAGATCGAGAGGATCTACGACCCCGAGGCTCTTGGTACGATAATTACGGTCACCGAAGTTAGGGTTGAACCCGATCTTCGTAAGGCTCGTGTATATCTAGACCACATGACGCCAGAGGTTAGTGAGTGGCTAGAGAAGAATAGAGTTAGGCTGCAGGGCGCTATTGCTCGTACCGTAAGAATGCGGCAAACTCCTCTCCTCGAATTTATAGCTGATCCCGCAATCGAGATGGGCGGAAAGATCGAATCGATCTTGCGTAAAATTGTGGTGGATGAGCCGACGTCGCCGGTTATTGAAGACCGCAATACCCTACGTCAAGATGCCTAGTTTATGGCAAAGAAGATGCGCGTCAAGGCGGGGAGTAGGCGTATTGCCCTCACGCTAATTGACAAGGAAGTGGGGCTTACTTCTAATAGCGTCGTCGGCAAAGTGCGCTACGTGAGTGGCAATTCTCGTGTTGGCCATAGCGGTACTCTAGATCCGTTTGCGAGTGGCCTGATGGTCGTTGCACTTGGACAAGGTACTCGACTCCTTCCTTTTCTGCATAACACTCCAAAGCGGTACCAGGCGCGTCTTATCTTGGGAGCTTGTACAGATACAGGTGATCTGACTGGCGAATTCATTGAGAAAAGAGCGGTACCTGATTCATCGGAGACTCTCCTTCACGAGATTTTATCTTCGCAACTTGGAGAGTCGATGCAAGTTCCCCCGGCGTACTCCGCACGCAAGGTTGACGGAGTCAGAAGTTACCAGCTGGCCCGTGAAGGGCGAGCAGTTGAGTTAGAGGCTTCACCTATCAATATCTACGAGATCTCAGGTGCGTGGGTAAGCGATGAAGTAATCGACTTCGAGGTGAGTTGTTCGCGTGGAACTTATGTGCGCACTCTTGGAGAAGATATCGCCAAGGGACTTGGAACGCTCGGATATCTCTCGCAGCTTCGACGCATTGAGAGTGATGGTTTTAGCGTAAGCGACGCATCGCCTCTTCCCAACGAAAAGGATGACCTTCGCTTCTGTGATAGTAAGATCATCGAGCGTTTTGATTCATTAGGCGTGGATCAAGCAATGGCCAAAAGGCTCATCAATGGTGTCGAGGTCGATCTAAACGATCTCGAGAGCGATAGAGACTATGGTGATGGATTGACCTTCGTCTACTCGCGGGATGCAGTAGAGAGACCAGAGACGCTAGAGGATCTCATCGGGCTATTCGAAATCGTTGAAGGTAAGTTGTGCCCACGGGTGACCTTCCCGCAAGGGGCTAATTAATTCCAACCCCCAACTCTTAGCGAGATCAGCTATCGAGTGTTCCTAGTTCATACTGGGCCTGACCCGCTGGACGATATAGAGTTAGGGGCGGCCATAAGTTGCATCAACTCGATCGGTTCAAGTAGGGAAAATTCGTCTACTTTCCGAATCGGATTATTCAACGTCGCCACATTCAACTACTGCATAATGAAGTTGGTGTAGTAGATTCCCGTGATCTCGTTCTTGCCGGTTGCAACTTTGATCACCTTGTTGAAGTCTTTTATTAGCTGGGCTGCGAGCTGTTGCTTGGCGGCGACTGATAGCAATTGGGTATAGGTCCACGCAGAAAGATCGTTTATCGCAATTGAGGTAAGACTCTTTGACAGAGGAGAGACGTCTGCGGCGAGGTCCTTTACGCCAAGTTGGAAGCTCATTGATACCTGAATCAGGTGGCCATCTGCGAGATTGGTTGTAATTTGGCCAAAGTCATATACGGGTCCAACCTTTGGGGGTACGAATGCTGTCTTGGCGGGCTTTGAACCTCCTAAGAGAACCGATGCTCCAACCCCTCCACCTGCAGCGGCGAGTACGACAAGGAGGATAATGAGAATAAGTTTCTTTTTACCACCCTTTTTGGCGCCGCCGTCCGTCTGCTCTTCCGCCTTTTTAGCTGTCGTAGCCATCTTCTTCATCCTTGTCTATTGATGTCCCCGTGCTGCGAGGTCGCCTAAAACTAAAGACGCATCACCTTGTTGTCTATATCGGTAAGAAAATCGCCATTCCTTAGTTTTGTAATCGTCCCTTTTGGGTGGTTCTTCTGATTTCGACAGACAACGATCGGTGCAACTAGGGCAGTTGCGAGCGAAGCTATCGGCTTGGTCAACTACAATCGAATTTCGATAGGTACTTGCCTGCGCAACAAAGTGGTGCTGGAGGATGATGCAGCTTCTCAATAGCGGAAATCTAGATTCGATTGATCGTCCTAGTGTCGTAACAATTGGAACCTTTGATGGATTACACATCGGTCACATGTCGCTCATCAATAGGGCGCGCCAGATCGCAACCGATCAAGGTCTAGCCTCCGTAGCAGTTACATTCAACCCTCACCCTGCTGCTGTCCTACGTCCTGAGCACGCTCCGCTTCTGATCAACTCATTTGAGGAGCGCATCGAACTGCTTTCGAAATCTGGCGTCGACTACTGCTACGTCGTTGACTTCGATAAAGCTGCAGCCTCCGAGGAGGCTCTTGAATTCGTGGAAAAGACCCTGATCGACCGTCTCATGGCAAAAGTAGTCGTGGTCGGTGTTGACTTTCGATTTGGAAAGGATCGAAAAGGGAGTCTTGAGTTATTGCAGGAGGCTGGCGGGGAATATGGCTTCGTCGTTGAGGGTGATCCGCTGGTAAAGATAGAGGGTGATCAGCTCGCCGAGATCTGTGAGACAATACAGGACAACTCCGGTTGCTCTTCGTTGGTTTCGTCATCGACGGTTATAAGAAAGCTCGTATCTAGGGGTCGGGTCGATCTAGCTAAGGAACTACTAAAACGAGAGTTTTTCATTACAGGATTAGTCGAGAGTGGGGACGGTCGGGGAGGAAGCGAACTCGGATATCCCACCGCCAACGTCTCGTACGGTAGCGATCGAGCTCTTCCTATGGATGGTATCTACGCCGGCAGCGTTGAGGTGGATAACGTCTCCTACCGTTCTGCTATCTCAGTCGGAACGAGGCCAACTTATTATCCTGGCGGTGGAACGAGATTGATCGAAGCTTTTATCCTTGACTTTTCTGGCGATCTCTACAATAAAGGGGTGAAGGTTAATTTCTCATCGTTTATTCGCGACCAGATAGCATTCGAATCCTCACAAGAGCTCATTGAGCAGATTGAAAAAGATGTAAAAGTGGTTGTTGAGTCCATAACGTTAGGAAGTTGACGCGCGACCGACTAAGGTGATTTATCCGTAATGTTCGCTAAGTGCGACCGGTACAAGGTGTTTTGATGATTGATAAGCAAGCAATAATCGCAGAGTACGGCAAGAGTGAGACAGACACAGGATCGCCAGAGGTCCAGATTGCACTCTTGAGCGCACGTATCTCTAGTTTGACTGAGCACTTAAGGGCTCATAAAGGTGACCACCACACTCGTCGTGGTCTAATGATGTTGATTGGACAGCGTCGTCGTCTACTTGACTACGTACGTGGTAATGACGTAGATCGTTACCGATCCATCATCTCAAGACTCGGTATCCGTCGCTAACTTCTTGGTTGCAGATATTGGCTGAGCCAATTTGCTCGAATTAGCGTTAGTTTTTTCGTGCGTTTCGCGCGAGGATTCACTTTGGTTTAGGCCCTCTTCATCGAGGGCCTAAGTTCTTTAACCTATGTTTCCTCCTTCATCATTTTTAACGGTGTTTGTAGTGTGTGGTAGGCGATTTAGGACAGAGCTAATTTCCCACTTACAGATCTCGAGAGAAGTCTTTACTCTCTCGAGTTCGATTCAGTCTTAGTCAACGGTGATCCAATATTTGCACGATTGTATTGGAGTAGTTGAAAGCAGACGCTCTGCTGGGTCCTCAACTATCGAAGGTTGCCCCGAAATCGGCTAGCTTGTATGTGGTAAGCGTTTTGTTCCCCTCGCTCACGGCACAGCTTTCAGTGGAGCAATCCCGGAAATTCAATTTGGGGTTGGTGCACTGAGAACTGGCCGATTTTATTGAGCAATCTGATTCGCTTACCTAGCTGTCTCTCCTCCAACAGGTGGAGTTGAGACAAATCTATGAAAGGTAAGTAATGGCTGAAGTTATAAGGGATGAAGTCAAGATCGACTCATCTGAAAAGGTTATGTCCTTTGAGACTGGACTGCTTGCTCCGCTAGCAGACGGTGCTGTAGTTGCGCGAATTGGTGACACTATGGTGCTCGCTACCGCAGTGGCTTCCAAGGGCGTACGAGAGGGAATCGACTTTTTCCCACTTACGATCGACGTTGAAGAGCGTATGTATGCAGTTGGAAAGATTCCAGGTTCATTCTTTCGTCGAGAGGGTAGAGCAACGGACTTCGCAGTTCTAGCTGCTCGTCTCACCGACAGGCCACTTCGACCATGTTTCCCCAAGGATTTTCGTCACGAGGTCCACGTGGTTGGAACGATTCTTGGCGTCGATCACGAGAACCCATATGACGTTCTCTTCATTAACGCAGCCTCAGCAGCTCTTATGATCTCTGGTATCCCCTTCCAAGGTCCAGTTGGTGCGGTTCGAATCTCCTATGGTAAAGACGGAGTCTGGACGGCTTTCCCGGGATACGTAGAGGGCGATGAGTCATCCTTCGAGTTGGTCGTGGCCGGACGCGAAGTCATGGAAGGTGAAAATAAAGGCGATATCGCGATCATCATGGTCGAAGCCGGTGGAACCGAATCATCGTGGGGTAATTACCAAGATGGTGCACCAAAGGTTACAGAAGATGTTATCGCTAGTGGCCTTGAGGAGTCGAAGCGCTGGATCCGTCAGTCGATCGAACTTCAGAGAAGTTTCGCTGCTAAGGTTGGCGACATAACACCGATGCAGTACGTCTCCACTAAGGACTACAGCGATGAGTTGTTTGCTGAGATCGAGCAGTCATCACTAGATGCCATTCGTCACGCCAACACGGTAGCAGAAAAGCAAGAGCGACAAGAGGCCCTCAATTTGATTGAGGCCGGTCTCCAAGAGTCGCTAGCTGAGCGTTTCCCAGACTCGACCAAGGCAATCTCGCAGGTAGTTAAGTCACTGACGAAGCGAGTAATACGTGAGCGCATCGTGAACGATCATATCCGCATCGACGGACGTGACACCGTGACGATACGTCCCCTCTCAGCCATGGTCGGACTTATTCCTACCGCGCACGGATCTGCACTCTTCCAGCGTGGTGAGACTCAGGTCTTGAATGTGACTACCCTTGGTATGCCAAAGATGAATCAGCTCCTTGACTCCCTCGGAACAGATGACCAAAAGCGTTATATGCACCATTACAACTTCCCTCCATTTTCAACAGGCGAAGCCGGTGCGATGCGTGGACCAAAGCGTAGAGAGATTGGTCACGGCCTTCTAGCTGAACGAGCACTTCTGCCTGTGATCCCAAATGAATCTGAGTTCCCCTATACCCTTCGCCTAGTTTCAGAGGCATTCTCTTCAAATGGCTCTACGTCGATGGCGTCGGTTTGTGGCTCTACACTTTCTTTGATGGATGCAGGTGTGCCGATCAAGGCGCCGGTCGCTGGAATCGCTATGGGCCTTGTCCACCACGACGGTAAGTACACGACTCTTACTGACATCCTTGGTGCGGAAGATGCCTTCGGTGACATGGACTTCAAGGTTGCAGGCACTGACGACTTCGTCACCGCCCTCCAACTTGATACCAAGATCGATGGTATTCCCGCAGATGTTCTTGGGCGAGCACTTTCGCAAGCGAAAGAGGCGAGACTCAAGGTTCTAGAGGTCATGGCAGGTGCCCTATCGGCGCCCCGTGATGAGATCAATGGCAATGCTCCTAAGATCGTCTCCTTCGAGATTCCGCTCGATAAGATGGGCGAGGTAATCGGGCCTAAGGGTAAGAATATCAACGCCCTTCAGGCAGATACCGGCGCTGAAATCTCTCTTGATGAAGCTGGTGACGTTGCGGTAGTCACAATTGGCGCTCGCGAAATGTCAGCAGTAAATGCAGCGCGAGCAGCTATCGAGTTGATCGTGAATCCTCCTTTGGCTCAAATCGGCGGTCACTATCAGGGTAAGGTCGTCGGAATTGCCAAGTTTGGAGCCTTCGTAAATATCCTTCCAGGCAGAGATGGCCTATTGCATATCAGCAAGATCGGCGGGGGAAAGCGTATCGACCGAGTCGAAGACGTTCTCTCGATGGGCGAAGAGCTCAGGGTCGTAGTTGACGACATCGATGCCAACGGTAAGTTGAGTCTCTCGATCGTAACCGATGATAGCGAAGAGGATATCGAAGAGGTAGAAGTCGGTGATGAGAGCCCAAAAGCTGAGGTCGTCGTAACTAGCCGTTACGAGGAGGACGACATTGAAGTTGTCTCCTTTGAAGAGGTCTTCGCTGATGAGCTCTTGGAGCACTATGGTGACTTGGGCCCGAGCGTGGCCGAGCCACGCCCAAGCTTTGATGGTCCCCGTAACCGAGATCGTCGCGGTGGCCGTCCCCGTCGTGACTACAACAGAAGGTAGAAGTTAGTTAGCGTGGCACAGTTAGAACGACCAATCAGAGTAGCAGTCTTTGGCGCTGGTGGGCAGATGGGAATTAGCGTCTGCAAAGCGGTAGTTGCCGACCCCGCCTTGAAGCTTACGAAGGCGCTCGATCCAAGATTGGCTGGAATTGATTTGGGCCACGCTACGTCAATACTTGATACCGGCATAGTGATAGATGGGCAGCGTGAGGCTATAACGCACGGTGAGGTCGATGTTGCTATCGACTTTACGGAGGCGAGTGGTTGTTTCGAAAATGCCCTCTACTGTGCTAGCGCCGGTATTCACATGGTGATTGGCACTACCGGACTGAGCGATCTCCAAATCAACGAGCTAGAAAGAGCCTTTTCTAGCTCCGAGGCGAACTGTTTGATTGCTCCCAACTTTGCTATTGGTGCAATTTTGATGATGAAGTTCTCCGAGATGGCGGCACGATTCTTCGAAAGTGCCGAGGTCATTGAGTTGCACCACAATCGAAAGGTAGATGCACCGAGTGGAACTGCCCTTGCAACCGCTGAGAGAATTACGGGAGCCAAAGGTGTGCACTTTGATCCTGACCCAACCAAGAAGGAACTTGATGGGGCGAGGGGTCATAAGTATCAAGGTGGGGTCAATATCCATTCGCTTAGGATCGCTGGAATGGTGGCCCACCAAGAGGTTATCTTCGGTACCACAGGTCAAACTTTGACGTTACGCCATGACTCCTATGACAGAACTTCCTTTATGCCCGGAGTGATCCTGGCGGTAAAGGGAATCTTCGACCTCGACGGCCTCGTCGTCGGTCTGGATTCGATAGTCGATGGTTTGCTAGAGTAATCGTTTTCATATCGTAAATTTTTACTAGAATGAAAGTTGTCTACTCGATGGTTTGTCCATCGAAAGTAGCTCGCCTGCTATCTGAGTGCTAAGGAGTCAAATGGGTGCCGCGCTAGACCAATTCGGTGCAGTTATAACAGCTATGGTTACGGCCTTCGACGAGAAGGACGCACTCGATATCGATGCGACAGTTACTTTGGCTAAAAAGCTCGCTGCCGATGGAAACAGCGCTCTGGTAGTATCCGGTACTACCGGCGAAGCTTCGACCCTTACTGACCCGGAAAAGATTCTTCTTTGGGAGACGTTGGCGTCAGAGTTGACGATTCCCATAATCGCTGGATCTGGATCTAATGAGACTGCTCATTCGATCACTATGACGAAGCATGCAACCGAGGTGGGAGTCGCTGGAATACTTGCGGTAGCGCCTTACTATAACCGTCCTCCTCAAAGTGGGATCTACGGTCACTTTGGTGCCATGGCAACGGCTACTTCATTACCGGTACTTGTCTATGACATTCCGGTACGAACTGGGCGTAAAGTAGCGGCTTCGACACTCATGCGAGTTATAGCTGATCATGCCAATGTAGTCGCGCTGAAGGATGCTGCGGGTGATCCAACCGCTACGGCTGCCCTTATACCTGGGCTTCCGAGCTACTTCGACGTCTATAGCGGAGACGACTCCTTGACGCTTCCTCTTCTTTCGATAGGTGCAGTAGGAGTCATAGGTGTCGCAACGCACTGGGCCACGGATCTGTTTGTAGATATGATTGAGGCGTTTTCAAAGGGTGATAACAAGAGGGCGATAGAGGTAAATCAAGCACTTCTATTGTCGTACGAGTACGAAACCGGAGAGGCTGCTCCAAATCCTATTCCGACCAAGGTTATGATGAACTACCTTGGACTAAGCGTAGGAAGGTGTCGCCTACCCATGGGTGACGCTCCAGCCGGCCACGAAGAAGTGGCAAAGAGGGTAGCTGAGGAGCTTGCTATCTCTCGTTCCAAGCTAAACATTAAATAAGGATTCAATTGAGTAAAGAAGGTAAAGCGCCAGCCACAGCACGTGTCGTCTTTTTAGGCGGACTTGGCGAAATTGGTCGCAACTGCGCAGCGATTGAAGTCGACGATCAGATCTTGATCATCGACTGTGGGCTTATGTTTCCAAATCACGATACACCGGGGGTCGATCTAATCCTCCCTGACTTTACCTACCTGGTAGAGAATAAGGACAAGGTGGTCGGAGTGGTTGTAACGCACGGCCATGAGGACCATATCGGGGCCCTCCCGTATCTCCTTCGTGAGATGAGCCTCGATATATATGGATCGGCTCTTGCCCTAGGCCTTGCCTCTAACCGTATCGATGAAGCCCAACTTCGCCCCAAGGCAAACTTGCGTACCGTAAGTGACCTAGAGAAGGTGAAGATCGGCAAATTCGAGGTGGAGTTTGTTCCGATTACACACTCGGTTCCAGATTCATTTGCACTTGTGATCAGATCCTCAGCTGGGGTGATCGTTCACTCTGGAGATTTCAAGATCGATCTCACGCCAGTCGATGGTCGCATCTCTGATCTAGCGCGTTTAGGCGAGATCTCGCGTGCCGAAGGCATCGATCTTCTGCTTGCGGATTCAACGAATGCCGAAGAAGAGGGGCACTCCATATCGGAGAGTACCATTGGACCGGTACTCGCTCAACTGCTCGCAGTGAACACCGATAAGCGGATCATCGTAACCTGTTTTGCCTCTCACGTTCACCGTATTCAGCAGATCGCAAATGCGGCAATAGGTTCGAAGAGGATCATCTTCCCGTTGGGAAGGTCGATGGGGAAAAACATAGCACTTGCTCGTTCTCTAGGTAATCTGCACCTGCCGGATCAATACCTTGATGACATCGAGAACGTCAATCGTTACGAGCCTGAGCAGGTTCTAGTTCTTTCAACTGGAAGCCAGGGCGAGCCTCTCTCTGCACTCTCCTTGATGTCTGCCAATGAGAATAGATTCCTCAAGGTAGACGATGGTGACGTTGTTATCATCTCGGCCGACGTGATACCGGGTAATGAGTCGGCAGTTGGAAAGGTGATCGACGGCCTTCATCGGCGAGGTGCTGGTGTTATCCACGCCGGGATCGCTCAAGTGCATACTTCAGGCCACGCGAAGAGAGATGAGCTAAGGCTCTTCCACTCAATTTTGCGGCCGAAGAATTTTGTGCCTGTCCACGGTGAGTATCGACATATGACCTCTCACATGCGATTAGCGATCGATATGGGCCAGGATAAGGGCCATACATTGGTCGCTAGCGATGGCGATGTAGTTGAGCTCTCCGGTGGAAACATCCAAATTGTAGACAAAGTGCCAGCGGATATGTTGTACGTCGATGGCGTTATCGATGGCCTGCCAAAGGCCACCCTGCGCGATCGTAAGACCCTTTCGACCGAGGGCTTTGTAGTAGTGGTGGCGGCAGTTGATGTTCGTAACAAAACATTGGTTGGCGAGGTAGAGATCGCAACGCGTGGTTGGGTTCACCTATCCGACGATGCTCCCGATCATATTGAAGCGCTTCTCGCCGACATTAAGAATGCCGTTCGAGCGACGATAGTCACTTCAATCGGGGAGATCGGTGATGATGTCGACTCATTGGCGCGCCACGTTAGAACCACGGCGGCCAAGATGATTGAAAAGCGCTCCAAGATGCGTCCCATGGTAATTCCGGTCATTACAGCCCTATAGGGCAACTTTCAAGATATGGCGATGGCTCGACTTGGTTCTATTTGATAGACTCAAGTTGAGTTTCGTCGCTGTAATTTCACGTTTTGTATTATCTAGCTCTGCGGCGACTACCACGTAAAAGTTTCATTGCCATTGAGCCGATAAATACATCAAGGTGTACGAAGGAGGCGGTCAACCCTGGTTAGTCAAGGTTCATCCGGAACGTCAAAGAATTCGAATCGACCTCGAGCAAGCACATCCCGTAGTTCGTCAAAGAGTGCGACCCCTCGGGCAAGTTCAACGCGATCCAAAGGTTCTTCTTCGTCAACAAACCGCTCAACTAACGGGCGATCTGCCACGTCTCGCTCCGGTGCTTCGGGGAACGATGGCGCCGTAGTTGACTTCTCGAAGTCCAATGGTCCTTCGCGAGCACGGTCCAGTTCTAATAGTCGTGCTGTCAATACGGGAGCTAGAGGTCGCGCCGGAAGCCACTCCAAAGGTGATACACCGTCATCGATGATAAAGAGCGATATCGTTGGCCTTATCATCGTTGGTGGCGTTGTTCTCTCTACGTTGGTCGCTTTTCGTATATTTGGTGTGCTCGGAGATCGCTACAACCACCTCCTAGGTGTGCTCTTTGGACCACTGCGCTTCGTACTATTTATTTACCTTGCCTACTACGGAATAGCCCTAGCCCTAGCCGTTCGCAGTTCTCTCAAGGAGAGGTACCTTATCAGCGGTGGGGGAGCAATCTTATCTGCCGCCGTTATCGCCGCAGCGATCATTAGCCACTTCGATCACGCATTGGGCCTTAGTTATGCTCGCCGCGGTGGCGTGATCGCCGATGGCCTCTTCGTTGCGCTCTCAAAGGTGATATCTCCTACAGGTGCAGTCATCGTTGCATCTATATCACTTCTTACCTTTGCAAGTGATCTAGCTGGATATGGCCCCTTGACCATTTTGCGTAAGAAGCGACACCTTGTAGCAGATCGCCTAGTTGACACCTCTCGTGGAAGTGCATATCTGAGGGACACTGATTCGAGAGGTACAGCTACGCCAAGTGCTAAGGACGACAGAAGTTATATCGACCTTGACTCTATGGGGCAGTCATTTACCGCCCGGGACTTCGAAGCTGAACAATCCGACCTTGATCTTGGTGCTGCTGTAGTGGACTTTAAAGATGAAGGTGACTCCATAGATGAGAGGGGTTCCAATCGCAGAAGTATCCGACATCTGTTCCAGGATCGAATTCGCGACGGTCGTACAAAGGCAGGCGAGGGTTTTAACGCTCAGCTAGGGGGCGAGAGCACCGATAGCGAGCTTTACGATCAGTTCAGTAGCGACGCGTACGTTCCAGATGAATTTGACGACGACGACCAAGTCAAAGACGATATCGCCAACCTTGAAGGTGGTGCGGTAACGGGAGATTACAGCCTTTCCGGCCATCTGGTGCAAGAGCTACACTTTGAAGGAAGTATTGATCTTCGACCTCCGAATAGTTCCGAGGTGACACCTTCTCTAGGAGAAGTCGAGGGAGATATTTCACAAAGGGGTACAGAGGGCGGGAGTGTCCAAGGGGTATCGATCTACGACTACGTCGATGAAGAGGATGCGGTCGGCGACGTTCTTGATCTCTTGGAAGATGCTGACGTCGATCCTAAGGCATCGCTAGATGGCCTTTCAGTTGCTGCTACCCCAGGTAAATTCGGAGTGGGTGAAGCCTCTGATTACGAAGGTAGCGCTCCAGTAGATGATGAAGCGATCGATATGACGGCCGAGGACCTCGCTACCGAAAGTGATTCAAATGAGGGAGACACATCTGAAGGAAAGGTGGAGTGGAAGCTTCCTTCGCCGACGATTCTCAAGCGTTCGCAGGTACGTAGCCTAGACAAGAATGAACTTTGGAATCGCGGAACAGTCCTTTGCAAGGCACTTGCTTCACATAAGGTTGAGACGACTCTTGTGGGTATGACCGTTGGTCCGACGGTAACTCGCTATGAGTTGGAGCTTGGCGCGGGAGTAAAAGTATCAAGGGTAACCTCGCTTCACAAAGATATTGCCTATGCTATGGCGGCCGCTGACGTCCGCATCCTGGCCCCGATTCCGGGTCGAAGCGCTATTGGCGTCGAGGTTCCAAATGAACAGCGCCTAACGGTCTCTCTCGGCGACGTTCTCTCCTCTCCCGAGGCCGCTGCCGCAACGCACCCCCTAGCGGTGGCGATCGGTCGCGACATCTCAGGAAAGGCGACGCTAGTCAACTTGGCCGAGATGCCACACGTCCTAATCGCTGGATCTACAGGCTCTGGTAAGTCTTCTTGCCTCAACTCAATCCTTACATCGCTCTTGGTTAGGTCTACACCTGATCAAGTGCGAATGATCTTGGTCGATCCCAAACGAGTGGAGTTAGGGCAATATAACGGAGTTCCTCACCTTTTAACTCCAGTTGTTACAGAGCCCAAGAAGGCAGCAAATGCCCTCAACTGGGCTGTGCGGGAGATGGAGTCGAGGTATAACCTCCTCAGCGAGATCGGTGCCCGTGACCTTGCATCGTACAATCTGATCCTCGACCAGATGGAAGAGGCTGAATCGATCGAGATCGAAGATGTTGAAATACCTGAAGATGCCATTGCTCACGGAGACTCTCCTCTCTTCGATTCGATTCAAGAGAAGAAGTACCGACGCCTCCCATACATCGTTGTCGTAGTGGACGAGTTGAACGACCTGATGATGGTCGCCGCCAAAGACGTTGAAGAGTCGATCTGTCGTATCGCTCAGATGGCTCGAGCTGTAGGAATACACCTCGTGATAGCTACACAGCGTCCGAGCGTCGATGTAATTACTGGACTTATCAAAGCCAATATCCCATCCAGAATGGCATTTTCAGTGTCGTCGTTAGCGGACTCTCGGGTTATTCTCGACCAACCGGGAGCTGAGAGACTCATCGGTAAGGGTGACATGCTAATGCTAGGAGCATCCTCTAGCCATCCGCAGCGACTTCAGGCGCCATGGGTATCTGAAGATGAAGTTCGTAAGGTCGTTGCGACGTGGCTTCGCCAAGGCAAGGCCAACTTCATTGAGGGCCTAGAACAGAGCGAAGAGAAGCAGAGTCTTATACCTACCGATGATGACGGCGACGAACTCTTCAATGCAGCTGTCGAACTCGTTGTTATGTCACAACTTGGTTCAACCACAATGTTGCAACGAAAGTTGAGGATCGGCTTCTCTCGAGCTGGAAGACTCATGGACCTACTTGAGAGTAGGGGCATTGTTGGCCCCCAAGAGGGCTCGCGTCCAAGGATTGTTCTATTGACCAAAGAGGAGTTTGAAAATGAGCGCGAAGCAGGGGGATTTTGAGAGTATCGATTAGACGTTAGCAGCGGGTTCTTTTCTGCGCCTACTTTGCATTTGGATACTTGACTTTGTTGCGACTCGAGAAATTGACCTGGACTAATTGGTTATGCGACTCTGCTCTCTTCAAATGGGCTAGGTTGCGACGATATTTTCCTTTTGTAAGTAGCCAAATCTATCCGACGCACGTTGCCGCTGAAATTTCGTACGACGAGTTGCTGAGTACTGCAATTTCATTGCTGGTTACATATGGATACGGTCGGGTTCCAGTCCACTGTTGACCGAGGGACTCAATAGATGTGATGATCCCTATTGGTAAAACTACAGCCGGAAGGGTGCTTTGGGTTCCTTGAACACCAACAGAAATGACAACTCGAACCTTTTGACAGGTCGGAGTAAGGACATTTGTAACGTCGGAGCTGGATGCCTCATTTCGGCCTGGCCCCGACTGGTGTGTGAGATCTATACGCCAATATCCATCCTGTTGACTTGCGATCGAAGGCGGCCATATGCACCCTTCGAATGTCGACGGACCATTGCTAGCAGTTGAGATGGTTTCGAATTGACTGTTCATTCCGTGAGCTGACTCACAGGATTCAACTTCTTTAGCGGCCAAGATCTTTTGTGACATAGAGCTGTCGGCGCCGGTAGTCGATGTAATGGTTGAGTTCGGCGTCAGTGCTTGTGTTGCGCCCTGCGACTTTGGTTGCGTCAGCGTGGTTGTAAGGCTAGTTGTCAATCGGCCTACTTCGAAGGCTATGATCAGGGCGAGAAGTGCAACCGTTAGTGCGATGAGTGACTTCGTGGTTGACTTGCGCGACATGGATTAACTCTATAGTTTTTACGATCATCTCGATCGATATTGGCTCAACTTCGACTTCTGCAAAATGGTCATCGTACATATCTATGGAGTTTGAATGATTGCGCAATCAGTTTTTTGACTACTTGGCTAGTTTGCTTCGCAGTGGAAGCCTTAGCGGCCGAGTTATTAGCGGGGCAAATGGGGTTCGGTCAAGTACTCCAACGATGAATGCTCCTAGGGGGATCCATTTCACCTGATAATTTGAAGAGTTCTTATTATTTTCAATTAGTTTGTAAAGGTCGAATTTTAGAGCTCAGATATGGGTTCATTCGTAAGTTTTTTCACCTACTTCTAGAAATGGCGGTACTTTGTGGGCAGAAATGACTCTTGGCTACCTAAAGGACGAACGTCATCCTATAGCCCTAGGCACGCCTCTCGAAGGGGTTCAAGTGGTTTCAAGCGAGTAGCGGTATCACTCTTGGTTATTGTCGTTATCGTTGCCGCTTTAGTAGTCGTCCAGCTTCTTCGAAAGCCACCTCACCCCCAGTTAAACGTTTCGTCCGCGTCGTCATCGGTTATACCAGGAACTTTGCCGTCGTTACCGTGGCCTAGCCAAGGATCGGCAGACGTTGGGGTCGTCGGAATAGGCACAACAGGAAACCATGGCGTAAAGTCTCCCATTGGCCTTGCCTCAGTCGCAAAGATCATCACAGCCTTGGTAATAGTCAAGGATCACCCCCTTAGTATTGGGCAGGCTGGTCCTACGCTTACGGTGTCGGCCTCCGACGTAGCCACCTATCAACAGATGTTGGCAAACGTCGACTCAGTCGCTCCGGTCACCCTTGGAGAGACGCTGTCGGAGTACCAAGCACTAGAGGCCCTTTTGATTCCATCTGCTGACAACGTTGCGGTGATGCTTGCTAATTGGGACAGTGGCTCTGTGAGCGCCTTTGCCGCCAAAATGAACCAAGAGGCTGCCTCCCTTAGAATGACCTCTTCACACTACGTTGACCCGAGTGGCTTGGATCCAAATACCGCCGGCACCGCTCCCGATCAGGTGATCGCTGCTACCACTTTGATGCAAAATCCAGTATTGGCTCAGATCGTAGCAATGCCGCAGGCGACACTTCCAGTAGCTGGGATCGCATATAACGTCAATGCTCTAGTGGGGCACGATAATATCATTGGAGTAAAGACTGGTTCTACCCCGGCAGGAGGCAACTATACCTTCGCTGGAACGACGACATTACCCGCCTCTCCAGCGCTTCCAAAGTCTGTCGTTGCCTCGCCAACTATCGTAGGTGCAGTCCTTGGCCAACAGGGTTACACTCCACTTCCAACTGCGCTTTCTGCTGGTAAGGCACTACTAGATGCCTTTAGAACTGTGCCGACCGTCGAAAAGATCATGGGTGCGGGAGTAAAGCTCGGTTCGATCACTGCTCCAGGCCAGACGAGCGTTGCAGTGGTTACTGGCGCGCCAATATCGATGGTGGGTTGGCCGGGCCTGAAGGTAAGTTACAAAGTTACTTCTGTGGCGAATCTGCCATCGTCGTTTAGTGCCGGATACAAGGTAGGTACGCTAACGGCTACCTTAGGACAAGAGAGCGTTACTATTCCTTTGGTGACATCTGGTTCCGTCAAAGCTCCTTCGCTGACTTGGCGCCTCGAACGCCTCTAAGCTGCACTGAACGCTTTTCAATTTATATGTCGTTGATAGGACAAGAGAGCTAGATAAAAGATGAGAGTTCGTGTTCCTGCTTCGAGTGCCAACCTAGGGCCGGGTTTTGACACCCTTGCTGTTGCACTCAACCTCTATACCGAGGTTGAAGTGTCTCTTTCTGATCGATTCATGGTCGAGACCGTAGGTTTCGGAGGTGAAGTTGCAGTTGACTCAAATCACCTCTGTGCCCAGGTAGCAAGGGAGGTATTGGGTCACGATAACATCTCGGTAAAGGTCACGAGCGAGATTCCACTCTCGCGGGGCCTAGGCTCTTCGGCTGCCCTCGCAGTTGCTACCGCCGCTGCCTGTGGGGCATACGATGCCTTCGTAGTTGCATCAGAGCTTGAAGGCCACTGTGAAAATGCGGCAGCAAGCTACTTTGGGGGACTAGTAGTTGGTACCAAAATCGAAGACCGATACGAGGCTCGACAGTTATCTATAGATCCTTCGATCGTCGCGATCGTCGTTGTGCCGGAGATACATCTTGCTACAAAAGAGCTAAGGGCGGTGCTTCCCCATAGCATTCCATTCGCAGATGCTGTGACAAATCTGGGGCGACTTGCTTTGGCGATCGCATCGTTTAGCGATGCATCTCAGTTAGAGGTGGCGCTCTCGGAGGATCTTCTCCATGAGAAGTACAGAGAAGAGATATTTCCTGAGGCGCGTGGCCTCAAGGAACTACTGAAAGAGGCTGGAGCGATATATAGCTGTTGGTCAGGGGCAGGTTCAACGATGATAGGTCTATTTGATAGGCGATATGCGCGGCGAGCGCTTGGAGTTGTCCAGAGTGGCCTAGCATCGTTTGACTTTACTGTAAGTGCCCAGATGCTTGAGGTCGACCTCGACGGCATGGTTATCTTTGAGGATGATTCAGATGAGTAGAGTTTACATAGAGACCCTCGGTTGCGCTAAGAACGAGGTGGATTCAAGGAAGCTACTTGGCCGTGCTATCGAGAGTGGCCTGGTGCAGACTGACACCGCAGATGATGCAGACCTCATCGTTGTAAATACCTGCGCCTTTATCGAGGCGGCTCGTCAGGAGTCAATCGCAACGATTCTTGACTTGGTCGATCAGCGAGAACGTGGTGCGAAGGTGGTTGTAACCGGTTGTATGGCGGCAAGGTATCGCGACGAACTGATTGAAGCACTTCCGGACGTCGATCGAGTAGCAGTCTTTGGAGAGGAGTTTTTGGACCTCGTTGAACCCGTTCCTAACTCCACCGCAATATCCTTGGGGCCAAAGCGAAAGAGTAAATCTATGGTGAATGCAAAGCCATCGGTCGACTTCGATCTATTGAACCTTGCAAGTGCCAAGGTAGAGGGGCCTTATGCCTACTTGAAGGTGGCTGAAGGGTGCGATAGAAAGTGTGGCTTTTGCGCCATTCCATCGTTCCGCGGAAAACAGGAGAGCCGTACCTTTGAGGCGATCTTAGAGGAGGCCCAAGCTCTCGAAGTTCCTGAGATTGTTCTCATCGCTCAAGACCTTGCGAGCTACGGAAGGGACCTCTATGGAAAGCCAATGCTCGTCGACCTTACGAGAAAGTTGATCGAGACCGGTCGATGGATACGCCTCCTTTATATATATCCTTCGCAGCTAAACGAAGAGTTGATCGATGTGATTGGCTCAAGTGGCCTTCCTTACTTTGATCTTTCCTTGCAACACGTGTCGCGTCCTTTGATCAAGAGAATGCGCCGTCCAGGAAGTGGCGATGAGTATTTGCAAAAGATCGAGAGGATTCGGCGAGACTATCCAGATGCAGTCTTTCGTAGCAATTTTATAGTGGGCTATCCTGGTGAGACCGAAGAGGATCACGAGGCTCTCGTCAACTTCATCGATGAGGCGAGGTTGGATTGGGTGGGTTTCTTTAGCTACTCGAATGAGGAGGGAACCTATAGCTCAACCTTGGACGGGCACGTTGATCCATCGATTATGCACGATCGCCTTCTTGAAGTCGGTGAGGTTCAGGAGCGGATAACTAGGGCAAAGCGGATCGAGATGATCGGGCGGGAACTAGACGTTATCGTTCAGAGAAGTGGTGAGGCCCGGAGCTATATGGAGAGTCCAGATATCGATGGAATTATCCAAGTTGATTCTGCTTATCAAACTTCTTCAAAAGTCCGAATTAGAATAAATGATATAGATGGACTCGATCTCATAGGTACTTCTATCTAGAGGTCTCGAAGATAAGGCAAGTGTGAATGGCGCAGTATACATATGGCCCAACTGCGATAGCGACGCCGGCAAATGTGATTACTGCGATACGTGTGGCTCTAACTCCGGTAATCGCCTTCAACTACTATGACCACGGTCCATCGTTATTTGTCTTTGTTCTTTGGACTCTTGTCTCGGTTACCGACAAAGCCGATGGTTGGTTGGCGCGTCGACAGGGCGCAACAAAGTCCGGAGCGTTCCTCGATCCGCTAGCCGACAAGATCTTAGTCTTTGGCGCATTTGCTGCAATAGTATTTCGCGGCGATACGTGGTGGTTGCCGATTGCTGCGATGGCACTTCGAGAGATCTGGATGTCACTCTATCGAACCAAGTTGGCCAAGATTGGTGTATCGGTTCCGGCGAGACCCCTTGGTAAAGCTAAGACTTTTGTTCAGATGATAGCAATTGGTATTATTTTCATGCCGTCAGTTGGCCAGGTTCGTCTTCCAATTGGTGAGCTATTTATCTATGCTGCTCTAGCCCTTTCTTATGTATCGCTCTACTACTACCTAGTTGATGGCCACAACAAGGTTGCAGCTCTTCCAAAGGGAGAGTAACTCGCCGTCGAATCCATATAACTTTTCTAATTGGACTACTCTTTAGAGTTGAAGATAGAGATGAAGGACGAATGTGCGCGTAGAGATTTTAGCTGTAGGAACTGAACTACTACTTGGCCAAATAGTCGACACCAACTCCACAATGATCGCGGGCAAGCTAGCTGAGAATGGGTTTGACTCCTACTTTCAAGTACGCGTAGGCGACAACCTCGAGAGAATAAAGTTTGCAATACGCGATGCCTTGGCCCGGTCTGATGCGCTTATCATCTGTGGTGGCCTCGGACCCACTCAAGACGACATAACGAGAGATGCAATTGCGGCTGTGATGGGCGTTGAGCTTGAATTGAATGAAGACGTGGCCAAAGTAATCGAGGAAATATTCTCATCCCGTGGTCGTCAGATGTCAAAGAACAATCTCAATCAAGCCATGGTGCCAAAGGGTGCTACCTATATTCGCCAAGTGAAGGGCACGGCCCCTGGCCTTATTTGCCCAGTTGGCCGAAAGGTAATATATGCCGCCCCTGGCGTGCCCTATGAGTTGTCAGATATGCTCGACCGGGCGATTATCCCAGATCTTAGGGAGCGAAGCGAAGAGACCTTCGCGATTGCTTCGAGGGTTATTCGTACATGGGGTCTCTCGGAGTCGAAGTTGGCCGAACTGCTCGATCCGCTTCACATCGACCTTGAGGGTGAGAGTGGAATTACCCTTGCATTTCTAGCGAGTGGCATCGAAGGTATCAAGGCTCGTCTAACCGCTAGAGGGGAGACGACCGAGGCAGCTAAGGCTAAGATCGCCCAATTTGAACCAAGGATCCTAGAGGTCGTAGGTGAGTACGTCTTTGGTTATGACGATGAGACAATGGAATCTGTGGTTGGCCGACTTCTCCAAGAGAGGGGTATGACCCTCTCGGTCGCCGAATCACTAACTGGTGGACTTGTGGCCTCGCGTATCGTAAATGTTGTTGGCGCCTCAGATTACTTTTTGGGAGGAGTTGTAACCTATGCGACTCCATTCAAACGTTCGCTGCTCGGCGTTGAGGCATCAGATGTTGTCTCGGAGGAGTCAGCAATGGAGATGGCCAAAGGTGTACGAGCTTTAACCGGTAGCAATGTCGCACTTTCGTTTACGGGAGTTGCTGGACCGAGCGAGCAAAATGGTCACCCAGTTGGCACATGTTTTGTTGGACTTGACGTCGATGGCGAGGTTAGTGCTCACGAACTGAAACTCCCAGGTGATCGGGATCGCATCCGTCAGTTTGCGGCTATTTCGGGGCAAGATCTACTTAGGCGAGCCCTTGTTGGCCTTGCCAAGAAGTCGGGCGTCCAGAACTATTGATGAAGTAGGCGTCATCGGCCAAGGCACGTTTCTGCCAGGGATTACATCGTGTAGTCCCTGGCATTTTTTTGCCCCGACTAAGCGACACCTTCGAATCCACATAACGAAGAGATGTTTGTTCAATTCCAACATGGCCATGTTGTAATTTGTTCGTGGTACTTTCTTGCCCTTAAATAGAGAGCCTTTGCTATTCGAGGAGGCCCTTTAGGTCATCGACCGTGATGATTCCACTTGAGAATTCGCGTCCCTCGAGGACATCGTCGAAGAGGCGCGCCTTCTTTAGACTCAGCTGAAGAACCTTCTCCTCGATGGTGTCCTTCGCAATCATTCGGTATACGACGACTGGATTTGATTGGCCGATACGGTGGATACGGTCTATCGCTTGGTTTTCAACTGCCGGGTTCCACCATGGATCGAGGATGTAGCAGTAGTCAGCTGCAGTTAGGTTGAGGCCAACTCCGCCAGCTTTGAGGCTTATCAAAAATATTGGCGTAGTACCGAGCTGGAAAGACCTAACTAGGTGATCTCGGTCTTTGGTTGCGCCATCGAGATAGAGATAGTCGAGCCCTTCGACTTCAATACGCTTTGCTAACCTCTTCAAAACTGTAGTGAATTGGCTAAATATGAGAGTTCGATGACCCTCGGTGATGATCTCGTTTAGCTGTTCAATCAAAGCGTCGAACTTAGTTGGCGCTACATCTCGAAAGGCCTCGTCGACAAGGGACGCGTCGATAGCGCCTTGGCGTAGTTTCGTGAGTGATTGGAAGATCGCCATCCTATTCTTAGAAAAGTCATCGAGTAACCCTAGGACTCGTTGTCGTTCGCGTTGGAAGATTGTGTCGTATGCCCTGCGATGCCTCTCGTTTAGGTCAAGGAGAAGAACTGACTCTGTCTTAGGTGGAAGCTCCGTTACCACTTCAGACTTTGTTCTACGCAGCATCAAAGGGCTGATACGACGTTGTAGTCGTGCCAAGACCTCTCTGTCTCCCCCTTTTTCGATTGGATTGGCAAACGAGGTACGAAATGATATCTCGTCACCGAATAGTCCTGGAGCAACGATCGAAAGTACCGACCAAAGTTCGGTGAGGTTATTTTCAAAAGGAGTTCCGGTCAGTGCAAACTTGCTTTGTGCTCCTAGCCGCCTTGCAGATGAGTACGACTTGGCTCGATGATTTTTTACAAACTGGGCTTCATCTAAGATGACGATCTCCCAGTCGATATTTGTAAAGTGATCTTCGTCTAGACGGACGATGGCGTAGGTAGAAATTACGATGTCGGCCTCTTTGATCGCCTTTTCTAGGGGCACTTTTGACTTCTTGGAGGTAGACGCGATTCTGTGCACTCTGAGATTTGGAGCAAAGCGTTCGAGTTCGTTGGCCCAGTTTCCGGCGACGGATGTGGGTGCGACTACGAGTGTTGGACGACGACTATGTGGGCCAGTCTTGCCGTCTCTGTAGATGTGTGTAAGTAGCGCGATCGCCTGGAGGGTCTTTCCGAGTCCCATGTCATCTGCGAGCACTCCCCCCATCTGATTTTCTTGAAGGAAGGCAAGCCAATTGAAGCCGGTTGTTTGGTACGGCCGCAAGGTGGCCGTGAAGGTTTCGGGGACTTCGAAGTTTGGTATGGATTCAATGTCCGCAAGACGACTGCGAGCGCTCCTCCAACTCTCTGCTCGGCCATCGAGCGCACCCATGGTCGAAAGTTCGTCTAGGAAGTCGATCTGGTGTTTATCGACGCGCAGGCCCCCCTCGCCACGGCTATCGACGATCGTCTCAGCCTCTGAAAGTATCATCTTCAACTCTTCGATCTCAGGAGTATTTAGAGATACGTAGCTTCCATCTTCAAAGTAGTAGCGACTCTGCCCTTTAGTAAGGAGCGTTAGAACTGCAGCGATTGGAATCTTTCTCCCTTTGACTTCGATGTTGATACCGAGGTCGAGCCAGTCGGTAGTAGTCGAATCGCTGGTCGCTATCGAGACCAAGAGCGCCTCGTCTATCTCTTGGAAGAGTGGGAGGTTGTCATCGCGAATTACGAGAAAGTCCGGATTCTCCTCGAGCATTTTTAGCGTCTCGTCGAGAAAGATGATCGCTTCATCATCGCTGATAAGGGCGGTTCCTCGAGATATCTGATGCGGTGCGAGGCCGGTTAAATCAATTGCCGATTCAACTAGGGATGCCTCTTGCTTTAGGTCACGCATAAATCGCGGATCTGACCACTTGCGATCGACCTTTTGTGGCATCCGAACAATCTCATCGCCCAATCTGTAGATCACCGTAAAGTTCACTCTGATCGTAGAGGATGCTTCACGTACTACGTGGATCTCAAGCTTTGGACTAAGGGTCTCGGGAACGATTGCGTCGCTCGATACGATTACGTTAATCGACTTTGCGAGTTGTGGTAAGTATGACGCAAAGAAGCGTTGGCGTTCATTTTTTTCTATCACGATCGATTGGGATGTGAGAAAGTTGGCAATCAATCGCTTAGGAATTGGTGCAGCGAGAGGCGCGATGAAGATATCGAGGTCTTCCCCCTCCTCCTCTTTCCTGTATCCATATACACCGGTCGCCGGTACTCCTAGGGTAGCCATTTGGTAACCGTCTGTATCGAGGCCGGCTCTTACGAGTTGGGGCGTTAGGAGGAGATCCTTTTCGTCGCCCTCTGTAATCTCTATTGTCGGGGTGAATGGGCTCTCTAGAATGCGGACGGGGGTCGTCCGTGACCTACCAGTTACCATGGGGATCTGGAGGTCACGCGCCGCCTTTAACAGGGCGAAGATGGAAGCGCTAGCTAAGTCGTCGAGGGCGATCCAGGTTGGAGCAGTGGGGTAGCGGTAGGAGCGAGTGGCGGGAGCGTCCATTGTGGCGCTGTAGATCCCAGCGACCTCTGTAAACCACGCCAACTTCTCTGGGGCGACTCGAAGACGATAGTTTGTCGAAAGGTCCCAATTGTATCCGGACGAGATCCACTTCTTTCCTTCGAGTGAGCCTACGATTGGCTTGATGCATAGGCGCATTGGCCGCTCTTCGGAAGTACCCTTGCCATTCAGCTGCTTTAGGTCGAAGAGAATTGCAACCGGCGTTGCTGTATCAAATATCTGATCTTCGTCTGAAAAGTCGTTTAGCATCGCCGACCAGTGGTCGCCCGTTGACTTTTGACCCTGCTCTTGTTCTGCCTCGTCTGATGGATCTTCTTCAACCACTGCGATCAATGTCGCGGCGATATGCTTGCACAGGTCTTTGACTGGGCAGGAGCAGAGCGAAGTAACGCTTGACAAGCGGCCATTTTCTTGTCGAAACTTGATCCGAACCACATAGGGCTCAGTTCCGACTACTCGGGCTTCGATCTCGTTCTTTTTCGGTTGACGAAGTTCGCCGACCCTTCCTTCATCAAAGTAGTTTCGACCCCGTTCGATGACGGTTGGCGAAAATAGATCGAGAAAGCCCTCGGCGAAGGAAGATAGTGAACTCACCCTACCAAAGTAGTCCACTATCTCTCACTTTCTTCGAGGGTAGCTAGGATTCGAGGCCGACTTATGATGCAAAGCCGAATTTCATGCGTCGAGTAGTGCGTAGCCATAGATCTGCCCGTCCGGTCTCATCCTCTTTTGCCAGTGATCGCTTAGTCTTTTCAATCGCAAGGTATCTAAGTGGCTCCGGCGGCATTGGAAGCGGTTTTTCATTGACATATCGACTCTCAAGAACCTGCCAATCTTGTTCGTAGTGCATTGCGAAGGCAACTTTTGCGCAAAAGCGGGTTGCAGCTACTCCTAGACCGGTGAATCCGCTAGCGTAGCTCACCTTATTGCCGTGGCTCTTTCCGAAGAATGGTGCGAATCGGGTGCATGTATCGATTGCGCCTCCCCATCCATGAGTGAATCGCACATCCTCTAAGTAAGGGAAAGCCTTGGTAAAGTTTTGAGTTAGACGATCGAAGGTCTCACTTCTCACCTCGAAGTCTCTGCTCATCGAGTTTTTGTAGTGGTAAATAGCATCGTATCCACCCCATAGGATGCGGTCTTCTCTGGTCAGGCGAAAGTAGTGAAATTGGTTTGCGATATCGCTTAGCCCTTCTCGCCCATTCCAACTGGTAGCGGCAAATTGCTCGCTCGAGAGAGGCTCTGTCATTAGTGCATAGTCGTAGACAGGTGCTATGTACCTCTTGAGTGAAGGTATCAGTTCGGTATTGACGTTAGTTGCGACGATTGCTCGCTTAGATGTGATCTTGCCATTCGGTGTCGTTACCGATAAGGTCACATTTTCATCTTTGATCTCGAGAACGGGGGTACTCTCAAAGATCGCAACCCCAAGATTGAGTGCTATGAGTTTCAACTCCTGAGTAAGTTTAAATGGGTCCACCAGAGCTGAGAAGTTGGGCATCAAGATCCCGTCACAGTAGCCAGTTATCTTGATGTGGTCTTGTACTTGGTCAGCGGATAGATATTCTGCGTCGATCCCATTGGCGCGGAGGGTTGAAGCACGATTCGCAAGATTTGGATCATGCCTCTTGGCGATGTCGATCGCGCCAGTCTCTTCGAAGTCGACCTTCAAGTTGTGTTCACGAATAAAGGTAGCGATCTCTGAGAAGTTCTGCCTTCCTAGCGTCTCTAGTTCGGAGAGCTCATCGCTGAAGCGGTCGACCCCTTGCTCGATTCCATGCGTTAGGGAGTATTGAAGGAATCCGCCGTTTTTCCCAGATGCTCCATCCCCAATGACACCTGCCTCGCAGAGTACGACCTTTAGCTCTGGCGCCTTTGTCTTTGCAATGATCGCGCTCCATAGGCCGAAGTAACCGCCACCTATGATCAATAGGTCGCACGTAATCGATGATGTAAGTCGTGGGATTTGGTTAGTAGGTCCGTAGTTTTCCTTCCAGAAGTTTACGAATCTGAGTGAAGATTGACTCTTTGGTTGTGTTTTTTCTTGCCTGTGTATTGTCCTGATAGACACTTTTGTTACCTCGTAATTGATATACGGGTGCCCTAAAATTGCAAAAGGGATCTTTGAATGAGAGGGCAACGCCATGTTGAACGGTTCTGTTCGTTTGGCTATCTCTTGAAGTCGGGCAATATGGAAGGCTTTCGCCGCGCCCCTAACCACTCATCTTTTTATTGTCGCCGCAAGATGTCTAGAGTCAGAAAATTGACGCCTTTTCCTAAGTTGACACTTGAAGAAGCTCGGAACTTTCTTGGTTCTTTCGATTCTTCACTATCTCTTGATGAAACAGCCTTGCGATAACGACCTCAGATGAGAGTCTCACCCCCGTTATTTGGATCTGTGATGTCTTATTTAAAGTATAGTCTGAGAATTAGTAGATTTTGTCGAACATATGTTCTCATTGCGCTAGGTTATAAGGTAAAGCTCGTTGTTACACCTCGATGTTATATTTGTTTCAAAGTTTTAGTAAGAGTGAAGGAAGGTAGTCAATGGCTACGAAGAATCCAAAGCCAAGTTCAGAGGGAATGGATAAGGGTAAGGCGCTCGAGATGGCTATTGGCCAAATTGAACGACAGTTCGGTAAAGGTTCGATCATGCGTATGGGCGAAAGTCCGAAGATGACGATTGAAGCTATATCGACCGGTGCCATGTCACTCGATCTAGCCCTTGGTATTGGCGGCTTGCCGAGGGGTAGGGTAGTAGAGATCTACGGCCCTGAGTCCTCCGGAAAGTCGACCCTAGCCTTACATGTAGTTGCCGAGGCGCAGCGAAATGGCGGTACGTGTGCCTATATCGACGCCGAGCACGCCCTTGATCCTGTCTATGCAAAGGCGATTGGTGTCGATATCGATGCCATGCTGATCTCTCAGCCAGACACTGGCGAGCAAGCACTTGAGATTGCGGATACCCTCATTCGTTCTGGTGCCCTAGATGTTCTCGTCATTGACTCCGTAGCTGCACTTACTCCTCGTGCAGAAATAGAGGGGGAGATGGGCGATTCGCACGTAGGGCTCCAAGCTCGATTGATGTCGCAGGCACTTAGAAAGATCACTGCGAATCTGAGTAGGTCAAAGACCATCGCCGTCTTCATCAATCAGCTCCGCGAAAAGATTGGCGTTATGTATGGCTCGCCTGAGGTGACTACCGGTGGTCGAGCTCTAAAGTTCTACGCCTCTGTTCGCCTCGACATTCGTCGCGTCGATTCCATCAAGGATGGAAATGATGTAGTAGGTAGTAGGACCCGGGTGAAGGTTGTAAAGAACAAAGTAGCGCCCCCATTTCAACAGGCTGAGTTTGACATTATGTACGGTAAGGGTATCTCTCGTGAAGGGTCACTCCTCGACGTCGGCGTCGATCTCGGCGTTATCAAGAAGGCTGGGGCCTGGTACACCTATGAGGGTGAACAACTTGGTCAGGGCCGTGAAAACGTCAAGGCCTACATCGAATCGAACCCTGTAATGATGGCCGAATTGAATGAGAAGATTCGTGAGCTTGTGGGTGTTGTAAGTGATCCTCAAAGTTCGTTTAGCGAAGAAGACGACGAGCCTATTTACCTCGATGAGTAGGCAGAGCTAGGCTAACTGGCGCCCGATGCGAACTAACCTAGATAGCTGTGGAAAAGCGATTTTTAGTACGTACCTTCGGATGCCAGATGAACGAGCACGATTCAGAGCGAATAGCTAATCTTCTCGTGAAGGATGGCTACTCGCCGACTGATGATGTGGATCAAGCTGATGTTGTCGTTCTTAATACCTGTTGTATCCGCGAAAATGCGGATACAAAGCTTTATGGCAATCTAGGGCACCTAAAGGCGGCCAAGGATCGCAACCAAGATCTTCAGATCGTTGTTGCCGGTTGTTTGGCCCAAAAAGATCGCGATGAAATAACTAAGCGAGCTAGTTGGGTAGATGTGGTTGTTGGCACTCACAACATTTCCCGAGTGCCAGCTCTACTCGCCGACTCCCGAGAGTATGGAACCATCGTCGAAATACTCGAGGAGTCTGCGATCGACGATGAACTGTTCTCGTTGACTGCTAGTCGTACCAATCTTCCTTTTAGTGCTTACGTTACGGTTCAAGTCGGCTGTGATAATAACTGTGCTTTCTGCATCGTTCCAGCTGTTCGAGGTAAAGAAGTTTCACGTAAATTTGGCGATATCCTAGCTGAAGTTGAGCGCTTGGCAGCCGAAGGCGTAACTGAGATTACTCTGCTGGGCCAAAATGTCAACTCATACGGTCGCGATCTCGCGATTGAAGCCCGTAGGAGTGGTGACTTTGACAGGTTTACATTAGGTAATAGATACGTTGAAGACTCTTCGCGCTCGCTTCGACCACTCTTTTCCGAACTGTTGCGCGATGTATCGGCAATCGAGGGAATTGAACGGGTACGTTTTACCTCTCCGCATCCTAAAGACATTCGTCCAGAGACAATCGCCACTATGGCAGAGGTTACTGAAGTTATGAATCAGCTTCACTTTCCTCTCCAGGCGGGTTCCGATCGAATCCTTGCGATGATGCATCGTGGGTATACAGCGGAGCGCTATCTTGCGAAGTTGGCCGCAGCTCGAGAAGCTATCGCCGACCTTGCAGTAACTACAGACATTATCGTTGGTTTTCCCTCTGAGACCGAAGATGACTTTGAGGCTACTCTCGAAGTAGCGGCTAGGGCCTGTTTCGATAGTGCATTTACTTTTATCTACTCACCGCGCCCTGGTACTGAAGCCTCTCTGATGGTTGATCAATTCATTGATCCAGAGGTGGTACAGAAGAGATTCGATGCTCTTAAGGTAGTGGTGGAGCGTAGTGCGCTGCTAAAGCATGAAGAGCGAATCGGCAGGGTTGAGAAGGTTCTCGTGGAGGGGCCCTCAAAGAAGCATGAAGGAGTCTTCTCTGCACGCACGAGTCAAAATAAGCTTGTTCACTTTGGAAAGCCCCTTCTAGGTAGCGAAGTACGATTAGCTGCGGGTTCGTATGCGCTAGTTGAGATTACATCAGCGACTCCACACTTCTTGCGAGGTGAGCTAGTAGACGTTATAGCTGCACCGCGTCACCGACGCAAGATTGAGATTGCCGTCAGCTAGAGGCTTATCGCAAGAATTTTGCGAATACGTCACGGTCCAACGGATCGTTGTTGAACACCTCTTGACTGTAGTTTCGTGGTTCTAACTTTACAATGGACGTCGAAGTCTCTGAATTGGTCTCAATCACTTCGTTCTCTGTTTCATTGAATTTATATAGGGCCTCTTCTATGTTGATCACAATCACCATTGTTTGACGTCGCTCTTGTTCGTTTGGTTCGCGAACCGAGTCGTATCGGTTCGGAAGGATGGCATCACTAAATGCCCTGAAGAGGCGACTTCTCTCGTCCTCATCTTCTACTTCGTAGCAGCGGCCAGCGATTGAGACAGAGCGATAGTCGACTGAGTGATAAAAGATTGAGTCTGGAAGGATTATTCGATCTAAGACGAAGGTAGTTAGGGATGCGTAGCCGTTTTCTATGGCCGCCCTCAGAATTGCGGATGCCTTTGATCCATGGATGACGATTTTGTCTTCGACTCTCGCGTAGATTGTTGGAATCATTACTGGCTTGTCGTCGATTATGACTCCGAGAGTACCTATAGCACCGCTGTCTAGGAATTCATAAATTCTCTCTTGATCGTATACTCCGGTTTCGCGGTTTCTTCTTAGGCGGTACGGTTTAGATGTCTCAATTTCGGGCGACAATTGGTTCCTCTTCTCTCCAACTCGATGATATTCATGATGTTTGTATAGTTTTCGGACGTTTATTGGTCATTCGAGGATGTGCCTTTGGTTGGCATGACTAAAGAGTGGTTGAGTTAGGTGAAATCGAACAGTGTACCTTTGGGTAAGTTGGATTTGTAGCAGATATTCCGAGGGTAAATTTTCCAGCCCCAAGTGTTTGAAACGTCGTGGTTATGCGCTCGCCTGTTGGCTTGGATTCGATTCCTAGATCATTAGCCAAGAGATATTTCGGCAAAGGGGATCACCCGGTGGTCTTATTTATGCAAGGGGTAAGTATTGGTGATCGTCACATACGAATGCGCGGGCCTTTGGGCGGTAGGTAAATTAGCGCCGTAAAGTATATGAGCTATGGAAATCCGGGCCTGAAAAGGTGTTTTGCATTCTGATGTTGATATCTAGCAATTCCTTTCGCCTGCATCAACTCAGTGCCAGCAGTGCATTGCGGGGTAGGAGCCTCGCTTTGCCCAGAGGTTTTGGTGATTCGTTATTCGAAAGCCATTTGGTCGAGAGTTGCTCATTTCTCCGAAACAAATTGCTCCCCTTCAGTACCGCGACTGAAGGGGAGCAATTCTTTGTATTTGCTGTTTTGCGTACCTCGGATAATCGATCACATATGATCGGATTTGCCGAGGAGCGGCAGTTACGCCGGTGGATATAGCTGATAGTCGGGGAAGTTACCGTAAAGTCTTTCGCCCGCGGGACCTTCAGTTACAGCTTGTACCAGGTACTGACCTCCAACGAATGCACCCTTCCATGATGCGCCCTTGCCACCAAATGGTTCATCGCGATCCCCGCGCGACCTAGGAGCGTTGATGCCAACCTTGTAGGCGTGGACTTCTTCTGCTAGGCGCTTGGCAAGCTCAACGTTATCGCATGCGATCGAAGAGACTAGAGCTCCGTTAGATACGTTCATCGCACTTAGCATTTCGGCTGGCGTATCGACGATTACTACGGTATCAACTGGTCCGAATGGTTCGCTGTGATAGAGCGCACTTGAACTTGGTGGGTTCAAGATCGACACCGGTGCAAAGTAGGCGTCACGATTTTGTCCAGGGACGAAGTTGTCGTCGGTTAGCTCGCCTCTAAATAGAGGAATTCCACCCTTGGCCATCGCCTCTTCTACTTTGAGGTTTAGCTCTCGTGCTTTGGCTGCGTTGATGACCGGACCGAAGTCAACGTCGGGAAGGGGATCGTCAGCGTTCGCCACTGCGAGGGGGTTACCCACCTTCAGGGAGTCAACAACTGGAATGTAGGTCTCTAAGAATTGATCGAAGAGCGACCTTTGTACAACAAAGCGAGGATACGCGGTACAGCGCTGCTTTCCGTACTCGTAGCCCTTCTTGATGTGGCCTGAGAGGACGTTCCACTGTGAGAAGTCCCAGATACCCCAAGCATTTAGCCCCTCTTGTTCGAGCATGTGGCGTTTTTCAACCCGGACGAGTTCAGAGGCGATCTGACCGCCAGTATCTTTCCCACCAACGAACGCCAAGCAGCCGATTTCTGGGGAGCGAACTAGGACTGGGCTCAACCTTCCACCAGATCCCGATACTACAGTTACGGGAAGACCTTCTTCACGGGCAAATGCCATCGCAAGTGTAAGGGCTGCGACTCCACCATCGGTAGGTGACTTTGCAATTACGGCGTTGCCGGCGAGCATCTGCACGAACATGGCGTGGGCTAAAACGCTTAGCGGGTAGTTCCAGGAGGCGATATTGCTCACTGGACCACTTAGTGGCTTACGCCCTTCCATCATCCGATCGATATTTTCGAGGTACCACTCAACGCCGCCAATAGTTCGATCGACGGAGGTCATGGCTTGGCGGAATGGCTTTCCTATCTCCCATACAAGAAGAAGCGCCAAGACCTCTTCGTTGGCACGAAGCTTGGCGATTGCCCTAGCGACGCGTTCTTTGCGCTCTTGTAGATCGACCTTCGACCAGACCTCATGTTCCTTTACGCATGCCATAAGGGCCACGTGAGCCTCTTCGGCGTCGAGCATTGAAGGTCCTATTATCGATGAACCATCGATAGACGAAATGGCATTATGAGGGGTTCCGACACGCTGCCACTCTCCGCCCCAAAGGTTATTTATTCGATCTTGCTCGAATGCTCCTGGAGCAAGGGCCATCGCCCGCGCGTACACTTCGTTCCATGTAGTTCCTGGTTTTATAAACTTAACTTGATTTGTCACACTTACATTGTTTATGGTATGTGAATTTATTAGGCCTCATCGCTTGAAAAAAGCACACTTGTAAATACAAGTTTTTGTTCACAAACCACATAAGTGGGGTATTTGCATGGTCGATTCATTGTATTTTCATAGGTCAGAGGGCTAAAGGGTGAATAGACGTCGTATTAGCATCGTTGGGCCGACCGCATCTGGAAAGACGGCGCTGTCAATCTCCTTGGCCGAATTGTTGGGTGTATCGAGCATTTTATCGTGCGATTCAATGGCGATATACCGTCATATGGATATCGGGACCGCAAAGCCGACAGCCGAAGAACTAGGCGATTTGACTTGTCATATGATCGACGTAGTCGACCCTTGTGAAGAGTTTTCGATTGCTCAATTTGTGACCATGGTCGCTGGGATCGAGGAGACGATTCCGACGTCCTCGCCGGTGATATTTGTGGGAGGGTCTGGCCTCTATCACACCTCTGTCTTTGACCATCTGTCGCCTCCTCCGACAGATCCTGTCAAACGGGCGGAGCTAACTACCTTGCTCGAGCTAAATGGCCTAGATTGGGGCTATCTGCGCCTTACTGAGCTCGATCCAGCAGCTGTTGTAAAGATTGAGCCACAGAATTTCCGGCGGATCGTTCGAGCTTTGGAGGTGATCGAATTGACGGGTCGTCCCTTCAGTTCTTTTGGACCTGGGGTGGACGCATATCCGATTGATAGTGGGGAGATCGTAGGACTCTTCCCCGGGCGTGACCTGCTTGAAGAGCGGATACGGTCGAGAAATAACGTCCTCTTTGAAAAAGGTTGGATTGAAGAGTGCAGATACCTTTTGGATAACTTCGCCCTATCTGCAACGGCGGCAAAAGCCATCGGATACAGCGAGATCTTCGACTTTATTTCGGGAAAGATATCCCTAGAAGATGCCAAAGAGTCGGTAGTCGCTAGGTCTAAAAAGTACGCCAAGAGACAGATGGCGTGGTTTCGTCGCGATCCAAGGGTGAAGTGGTTTAATGGCGTAGACGATGCTTTGGTTTATTTGAAATCGAAGGTGTCTTGAGGCTGAATGTCGGAGATCTACCGCTATCTGACAGGTAATTACGAGAGCAAATTCAAATGTAGTGTTACGATTAGGTCAGCTCTCGACGAGTAAGTAGAACAGTGGGTTATTGGGATTCCTTTCGGTGCGCAGTTAGTTGTAGATCGCACTTGAGATTTTCATCAAGTCATTTATGGTTTACAGGTAGCCTTGCAATTGCCGATAACCATTTCTTAAAGGTTGGATTCTTCAAACGAGCTGATTGGTTTAGGCAAGTTCGATCTCTCAATAACGGAGATTTCACCGTCGATAGTGTTTTTGTCGGTATTCACGTAGTTGGTTAGCTCTTCGAGGTTGATTTTGAGTGCTTACGTAACTCTATCGGAGTGGGACGAACGGTCCAGGGAGGTTCCCGAGGAACTGATCACTGCCGCTGTCGACGACTACCTCGAATACTTCTACGGCACCTTCGCAATTGAAGATGAGGCCTCCTCGTACTTCGCACTCATTCTTGCAAGTGACGTTACAACATTGCGCATCTTTCATCGTCGGTTTGCGACCCAGCTATTGACTCCGACGCTCTCACTCGGAGAGACGATTGACGTTTTAGCGCAACTAGGTCGCGTTCACGCGCGGGTGGGAATACGGCCGATATGGATGTTGAAGACGAATAGAAAGTTCGCAGCGATACTGACTGAAAGAATTGACTCGTCAAAGCTTCCCCGGGAGGTAGTGACAAGGTATCTCGAGTGTGCACTTCAGCGCCTCGATGCAATAACTCAAGCTGTCCTAGAGTCCGAAGAAGAGCTAGATGAACAGATAGACCAGCTCAACCAAGAGATTGACTCCGCGGTGGCGAATACCACCACTTCAGTAGATCTCGTTCGAACGCTTGTAAATGTCGTCTGTAAGCTCTACGGCGTCGTAAATGCAGACTTTTCTCGCCCCGATAAGGGTGGCCTCTTTCAATATCAATACTCTTCAGGCGATCACGATAAAAAGTTTCTCAATTATGTGGAAAATGGAGAGTTGCCAAAGGTATCAATAGCGCGATCATCGGCTAGCGGCGATCATGTGGCTTCTCGTGCTTGGCGCAGCGGACGGGTAGAGATATGTGATTCGATAGAGATGGATGTCGGGATGCGGCCGTGGAGCCGCTTTCTTCGAGGCATTGGTATTCGATCTATTGCAGCTCTTCCGATTGCTAACATCCACGGCGAGACGGTTGCGGTTCTAACTGTATACGCATCTACGCCAGGTTTTTTTACTATTTCAAGGCGGCGTCGCGCCTTAGAACACATAGCACACGTTGTATCATCGTCGCTTCCTCGCCTCGATGGCGGTAGAGCTATAAGTCTCTCTGAGAGGAGCGCGATTAGGACTCGCCTCTATGGTGGAGCCCTTGAGATGGTCTACCAACCGATTATTAACCTGGTTACGGGTGAGTTCACAAAGGTAGAGGCGCTAGCGCGCCTACGTGACGATGATGGTCGCCTAATCTCGCCGGCGGAATTCTTTCCAGCACTTGGCTCCGAAGATCTCTTCTATCTATTTAAAGAAGGGGTGCGACAGGGGTTTACGTCTATCTGTCAATGGAGGGCAAGGGGGATATACTGCGGGATCAATATCAACCTTCCATCGCAGGGCCTTCGTGATCCTCGGTACGTTGAAGTTGTCAAGGCAGCACTGCGTGACTTTGACCTCTCTCCTGGAGTTGTAACCCTTGAACTTACTGAAGAGGAGGACCTTTACTCGGTAAGTACGGCAACGGCCTCCAATCTCACGAGCTTCGCAGAGATGAGGGTCCACTTAGCGCAAGACGACCTAGGAGCCGGTTATTCTTCTCTACTCCGCCTTGAAAGTTTTGGATTCTTCGAAGTGAAGATCGATCAAGGCCTCATTAGGAGCGCGACAGATCCGGTCAGTTCGATAGACGTCGTTGCTCACTTGACTGACCTTGCCCACGATCTAGGGATGAAGGTAGTTGTAGAGGGGTTGGAGCGCGACGCATTGATTGAAGCGGTCTCCCTAGTCGGTGCCGACTTTGGTCAGGGATACGGTATTTCAGCACCAATTACGTTTGATGCTGTCATCGAGTGGGTTAATTCGTACCAGCCTTATCCAATCTCAAATAATGTATCGACGCCGCTAGGCGCAATCGCCTTTTTGCGGCGCTGGTCGCGACGGATCGGAGCTCTTGGGTCCTACGTCTCCAATATCTCTACGAGTGAAATTATTCGAGAGGTTACAAACGGCCTAGGAAGCCTCCTCGATGACAAGTGTCGATCGATTATTGAAAAGTTTACCAACGAACGTGAGGCGTCCCATGGGGCTTACGCATTCGTAGCGCTTGAAGCTGAATTGATCTCGGTCTTTTCTGACCGCATTTCTAGGGGAGCTACCTCGAGTGCAGCTAATAGGCGTCAGGACTTGAGCGACTGGGACTCAAGGGTTGTTGGCCACGGCGGCATAGGCACCTTTCAAGCTCGCGACATCGTGGATCTTCTCTTCGATGGCTTCAATGCCTTTTACTCAAATGGTGCTATTGGCGACTTTTATGACGTGGTCTGTAAACGAGTTGAAGCAATCGTACCCAATTCGATCGCCGCAGTGATGCTGAAAGGCGAAATCGGCACCATTTCGGTGGCGGCTTGCCCTTCTCTCGATCGCGAACGATGGTTTCTTCTCACTGATGTGCCGGTGGGCGACACCTATGGCTCTTGTTCGTTTGCGGTTAAGCACAATGTGAGTACCCTAGTTTCTTCGATCGCATACGATCCGCGATGGAAAGATGCACTCAACATTGCCCATAACTTAGGACTTGCTACCTGTTGGTCTGCGCCCATCAGAGCCGTTGGCGGCGAAGTCATCGGAACATTTTCCATCTCTGGCTATCAAGAGCAGGATCCGACCGAATTCCATCGGATACTTCTCGACGCCACGGCCGAGTTCATCTCGCGTGCTGTTGTTGCTTATCAGCGCCCAGATAGGTTCGAGGCCGAGAGAAGAATGTTGGATTCGATCACTTCTCGAGCTGACTCGATCTTCTTTCGTTATGACAGAATTAGCGGTGTCATCTCTGGATTGGATCAACAGACCAGGCGACGCCTCGGCCTTGATGTCTCATCGGACGTCACCATTAAATTCAGAGATTTAGGCAGACTAAAAGGCGGAAGCCAACTTAGGGCAATTCTTGAAAGCGAGTATGGCAAAACCAACGACACGATCGTTGTTGTCTACGACGATACGGGAGTTGGCCGGGCATTTCGAATCTTTATAGCCCCGCTTGATCCAGAAAGTCTAACCCTTGGCTATCTCCTCCTAGTCCGACCTGATGAAGATGTTTATAATGCTGCGCTGTGGCGCGAACGAAAGCTCAACCGTGCAGTTCTCAATTCGGTCTCCGCAGCGATTATGGTTCTCGACTCCAACGGAAGAATCGTTCGTTTTAATCGACAAGCTGAAGAGTTGACTGGCTATTCGAGTATTGACGTCATTTATCAGACAGAGGTGTGGAGAAAGTGGGTAGCACCCGAAGACCACAAGATGGTGGTTGGTGCCTTCGTCGATACGCTTAGGAATGGAATCGGTGGGGTTTATGAGATTTGGCACCACCATCGGGACGGTAGTCGTCGACTCATGGAGATGCACTACAAGAGAATTGCTGAAGATAATGAGGACTCAGATCTAGCTGTTGTAACCTACGGCATCGACGTCACGTCAAAGAGCAAGGCGTTGCACCAGATTGAAACCGACCTTGAGTTCGCCTCACAGATTTTAGATGTTGTTCCTCAGATGATTATCGTCCTTGATCGAAGTGGAAGGGTAGTCTACTGTAACGATACTGTGGAGGATTTCACTGGAAAGTCTCTGCAGGAGTTGCAGAGCGTTCCGCTCACCACATTGAATTTCTTCTCTGACGAAGGACGCAAAGGGGCGATTGAATGGTTCGAGAGCGCGCTCGAAGGGCAAGTTATTAGTCACTCGCATGCGGCTTGGACCAGACGCGATGGCGAACGTCGAATTATTGAATGGCAAAATCGAGCAATCTACGATGACCTTGGTACTGCTAACTTCTTTGTCACGGTGGGTACTGATCTTACGACCAAGATTGAGTCTGACAAGCAGCTACGCCAGGGTTCAACGGTCTTCAAGATTAGCTCCGAAGCAATTATCGTCCTCGACTCTGATCGAAAGATTATCGATATAAACCCAGCATTTACCCGCATGACTGGATTTGAGTATGCGGATTTATTGGGTGATGCCGGTCCATCAGTCACATGCAAGTACGCCTCGATCCTCGAAGATGGAGAGGTTTTTCAGCGTATTACTCTTGGCAAGGATTGGTCGGGTCCCATAAGGGTTCCACGCAAGGATGGTAGTGAGTTCGCTGCGATCGCTAGCATTTCTGCCCTAGCGGGTCGAGGTGGATCGATCGACCTATACGTCATAATGTATACCGACATTACAGAGATCATGGAGACCCAGCAGAAACTCGACTTCATGGCTCACCACGATCCTCTTACTAACTTGCCGAATCGTACCCTATTGATGGCAAAGACGCAGGATCAATTGAATCGAAATAAGCGGTCCGGAAAGTTCACTGCACTTGCATTCTTTGACTTAGATGACTTCAAACCAGTAAACGACACCTTCGGCCATGTTATTGGAGATGAGATATTAATAGCGGTGGCGAGGAGAATCGAAAATTGCCTCCGCGAAGTTGATACTGTGGCAAGAATTGGGGGTGATGAGTTCGTCTGCATCCTCGGTGACATCGCTGATAGCGAAGATGCAAGGCGCGTTGTGGATCGAATCTTGAAGTCGATCAAGGTTCCAATCGTAACTTCAACGCATGAAAGGGTATTGGTCTCTGCATCGGTTGGAGTTTCGATCTCCTATCCAGGCCAAGATGAGCCTGACGCCCTCCTTCGTATCGCGGATCACCTTATGTATCAAGTAAAGAACTTCGGAGGCGATGGTATTGCTATCGCATAGTTGCTCCCTCTACCTGGTCACCTTTTGGCACCCTGCCAAATGCGAGGGAGTGTATTTCTTATGGTCCGAGGCGGTTTGTGATGAATCGTCAATCAGATATCATCTATGCCCTACAGGTAGCGCTCGCGATCGCACTCTATCTTTATCTCTTCGAGCTCGGTTCCTTGAACATCTAATCCGTAAATCGCCGCCGTATTTGCGATGATTGCGCTGTGAATCGATAAAAGTTCGCTTATCTCCCCGGTAACGACCTCACCGTAGCTGATGTACCTTACATGTTCGGCGACAGTGTGACTTCGAAGGTACAAAGTTACCTTTCCGCTGGAGACGTCGTCAAAGATTTCAATTTCGCGGATGGTGGATGGCCAATCTGCAATTGAAGCACTCGTAACTTCGACGAATGTGCGGGCTGGGTTGGAGCTATTCGAAATAACTCTATCTCTGTGTGTATGACCGGAGAGCCAGAGGAAGACCCGGTTTGAACTCATCAATGTTTCAACTACCCCTAGGGTAACGGAACTTTCATCAAAGTTGATCTCGGAGAGGCTGTGGTGGCTTATGACGATGATTAGTGCCGTGGGGTATGTCGCTCTTGCCAAATCCAAGTGTTCTTCGAGCGTTCGAAAGCAATATTCTGTAATAACACCGCGAGCTCCACCTGCTCTATTTGCCGTATCGATAGCGATAACTACGAAGTCCCCTTCGGCAAAGTAGGTGGAATAATTCATCTCGCCGAATTCATAATTCGATAGGCCATGGCCGACCGGGAGTCCCTTTGTGTCTCGAACCATCGCACCGAACTCTCCGTCTGCTAGCAGGCGACGACTGTCAAGGGGTGTAACTGAGGTTGTTGTGACGATGGGCTGAAGGGCTGACGCATCGCCTTCGTACCTTTTCGCGAGCGAACCGAAGTCAATGTCGGTGGTGGAAAAGCCAGTTGGTTTTTGTCCACCTTGCGCATAGTTGTTAGCGGCTTTACTCTTCGCTCCCATCCCTTGGACGAGCACTTCGTGGTTGCCATTGGCCATGAGCCAAGGCATTTGTAGTCCCGGGCTTTTTTGTCTTCCTAACGCTGCATCTAGGTAGCCTTTGATCCTGGGGAATCCGTACATTTCTCCCATTAGGTCGCTAGAAGCATCGGGTTTGTAGTAAAAGGGATCGTCAATCGTCGCGCTCTGAACCCCTTCGTAGGTTCCAAAGATTGTCTGAGGATCTAACTCACCCCCTTCGATTATCGCTAAGACGGCCTCAGCCTCATTTCTTTGCGCGGAATCGATGATGTCTCCGGTAAAGAGAGCAACTTGGACTTCGCGTTGTTCGTGAATTGAGTTGGCTTTTTCGACTGCGGCGATAGCGGCGTGTGGAGTTAGCAATTCACCAGGGCGATGACCGGGGATAAAGGGGCGTGCCGCCTCGATGTCGATGAGTTTGTTGACGAATTCAAATCGATTTGGCGATGATGGATCGCTAAGTTGAATATCGGTGATCTGAAGTATTCGAATTCTCGGCTTATTTGAGTGAGCGGTTTCCTCAAAGTCACCCTTTTTCTTGTCCGAGATGCGATATGCGTAAAAGTTTCCTTGACTTCCGCTACCTATAGTATCTGAGCGCTCAAATCGCATGCAAACAAAGCTCTCTATCAGTTGCCGCAAACGCGGAGGGACCTATTCCGGTATGGTATGAATCAGTGGCGCTGGTTGGAGATCTTCAATGTGTTGCCATATAAATCTTCCCCGCTGCGTATGTTGCAACGGGGAAGCAATCCTAAAAAGGCTGATGGGGGTGCCATCGACGACCTTCCTAGCGGAGACTCTGGGGTGCGTCGCTCCTTGGAAGTTGAATGTCGTTGCCTTTTCTTCACTATATATAAATCGCCGAAGGTAAAAGTGAGCCAAAATTAAGTTTAATATTACCTTAAAGTTGTCTTTCTAATCTTCGCAAAGTGTTTTCCTTTATTAAACGGATCGCATCTTCCGATCATATGTCATCGAAGAGAGATCACTGCTATCGCGTTGCTAGCCTTAGATAGGTGAATAGCGATGGTAATTGGCTCTATAAATATCAGGGTGTCGGAAACGATTTCCTTGTAGCGGAAGTTGAGGAAGTACCGAAGCTTGAATTTAGCGAGGGGGCGAAGAAGCTCTGCGATCGCAACTACGGGGTCGGAGCTGACGGCTTAATTATGCTAACCCTCGATGGTACTCCTACAATGCATCTGTATAACAGTGATGGGACAAGGGCTGCGATCTCTGGAAACGGTCTTAGGTGCCTAGGATTTCACATTCGGCGCATGCATCTCGCTCGAGAACGACAATTTGACGTAACGACCGACGCTGGTGTTAGGGGAGTGGTGATCCATGCAATAAATGGAGACTCTGCTCGAATTAGCTCTTCGATGGGCAAGGTCGCCGTTACTCCTTCAAATGACTATGCGAGCAAAGTATCTGGTCGCAACTGGAGTGCCTATCTAGTAGATGTTGGAAATCCTCACTTGGTATATGTGGTCGATGAACCAGTTGCTGATTTAGCATCGTTCAAGGATGAGATTGCCATCGAAGCCCGGGAGCTACAGCTTTCGTATTCCGGCGGAGTAAATGTAGAGTGGGTTACTCCCAAGAGTGGTACTTCGCTTCTTGACGGTGACGTTGAGATGATTGTCTTCGAGAGAGGCGCAGGTTTTACGATGGCCTGTGGCTCTGGGTCGACCGCGGTTGGAGCGGTATTACGTAGCCTTGATGGAGGTGAGGAGCTGGTGGCGGCCTCGATTAAAAATCCGGGCGGAGACCTTTCTGTGAGCTACAATGGCGAAAGGGGCGAGTTCTACCTCGAAGGACCAGCCTCTTTCGTAGCTAAAGTTGCTCCAGCTGAGGCGCTTTGGCCACTTTAGATGAGAGGGGATGGCGGATACATTGACGTTAATTGCGCGTCACTTTCGCGAAAAGATTGTTGTAGTTGGAGCGGTACTCCCCGATACATCCCAAGAAGAGGTCGATGAGTCGCTGGACGAACTTGCGCTCCTCGTCGATACTGCTGGAGCCGACGTGGTAGGCAGGTTGACTCAGAGGATGGGCTCGCCAGACCCCGCGTACTTTATTGGTAGGGGCAAAGTCGAAGAACTTCGCGAACTTTCGTACGCGACAGATTGCGATACCGTCATCTTTGACGACGAATTAACGCCTGCGCAACAGAGAAACCTCGAAAAGGTCTTAGGTAGAACGGCTATAGACCGTACGGCCTTGATCCTCGATATCTTTGCGCAGAATGCCAAGAGCATGGAGGGAAAGGCTCAAGTTGAGCTAGCTCTGTTGAGTTATCGACTTCCCCGTCTCAGGGGAAAGGGAGGGCAACTCTCGCAACAGGTCGGACGTATCGGAACCCGTGGTCCAGGCGAAACCAAACTTGAAGAAGACCGGAGGCGGATTCAGGACAAGATATCACGTCTTAAGCGGCAGTTAGAGACTTACTCTTCAACTCGAAGGGTCCAAGCTTCCGCACGAAGCAGATCGCGTAATAAGACCGCTTCGTTGGTTGGTTATACCAACGCGGGGAAGTCGTCACTCCTTAACGCTTTGGCGCACTCCGACGTTCTCGTAGAGGATCGCCTCTTCGCCACGTTGGATACTCGCACCCGTAGGGTAGCTCTCCCCGGTGGAGAGGCCTTCCTTCTATCCGACACGGTCGGGTTCATTAAGAAGTTGCCACATCAATTAATCGAGTCGTTTCGATCGACACTCGAAGTGGTGACTGAGTCCGACTTTCTAATCCATGTAGTGGACGCATCTGCGAGCGATCCTGATTCGCAGATTCGAGCTGTGCGCGAAGTCTTAGATGAGATTGGTGCTGGAAAGTTGCGAGAATTACTGGTCTTCAACAAGGCAGATAAAGAGATCGACCGCGAGGCACTTGAGGAGAGGTATCCCGGTGCTATCTTCGTCTCAGCGCTCCAAAATCTCAATATTGATGGACTAAGAGATGCTGTAGCTGCATTTATTCGTGCAGGTACCAAGGTGCTTGTGCTTGAGATCGGTTACGAATATGGTGACGTGTTAGCGCGCCTCCAGGTTGAAGGTGAAGTCTTATCAATCCTCTCCAAGGAAGATTCCTACGAGGTAACTGCACGCCTTGACACTACTAGCATCGCCTACTTCGAAGACTACATTATAGGTTAGTAAAAGCAAATTTTGAAGAGGAGACATGTCCTTTACCCCGCCTCCCTATCCCCATGATCGTCTCCGGGAAGTGAGATCCTTACCTGGCGAGCATGGACTAGAGCTGTTGGACCTCTCGATCGGTACCCCAGTTGATCCGCTGCCGGAGAAGTTTCGTCAACTCTCCTTTGACCTTGCAAATGGTTATCCCACCTCAATTGGCTCCAATCGACTTCGAAGTGCGGCAATCGGATGGATGTCTCGACGACTTGGCGTAGAACTTTCCCTTGAAGAGGTGGCGGCGTGCGTAGGTTCAAAGGAGTTTGTTGCATCTACACCTTGGTACCTCCACCTAAGACAACCTGAGCGTGACGTCGTCCTATATCCTGAAGTGTCGTATCCAACGTATGCTATGGGTGCAATTCTGAGCGGACTAAAGTACTTTCCAGTCGCCATTGAAGATGGTAAATTGCAGATCGAATCGGTTCCAAAGGATCTACTAGAGCGAACGTTGCTTGTTTGGACAAATTCACCTTCGAACCCTACCGGTGAGATCTATTCAATCGAAAACGTATTGCAGGTTGCCAAAGCCTATGACTTTGTTGTGGTCTCAGACGAATGCTACGTGGAATATACCTGGTCAAGTCCCAGATGCAGTGCATTAAGTGAGGGTACGGATCGACTACTCGCTGTGCATTCGCTCTCAAAGAGGTCGAACTTCGCCGGCGGACGGGTTGGTTTTTATGCTGGAGATCGCGAGCTGGTTCATTACCTTAGTGAAGTTAGAAAGCATGCCGGGCTCATGATCCCTGGTCCATTTCAGGAGTTGGGAGCTCGCCTTCTTGACGACGATGAACACGTTGAGGAAGAAGCCAAAAGATATCGGGGACGCCTTGAACGGCTTATTGAGATATTTTCGATTCTGGGATACGAACCGAAGATGCCAGACGGTGGCTTCTACCTCTGGTTTGACTCGAAGGATCAGGCCGACGGCTTCGAGATCGCGGCTTCGATTGCCAAGCGAACTGGGATTATCGTCTCGCCAGGAGAGTTCTACTCCTCAAGTCATGCAAACTTCGTAAGAGTGGCGGCGGTGGCATCTGACTATGCACTTGAAAGGGTGCTACAGGCGCTTTAGCGTTCCCCTTTGGCTTTAGCCGTAAGGGAATTTTGAATATAGATAGAGTTAGTGAGCTTATAAATGGCAGATTTAGCGCAAAAGATAGTTGATATTTGGGAAAACCGGGGAACGGTCGATTTTCATGATCCTGACATCATCACGGTTATCCACAATGTGATCGATGGATTGGACGACGGGTCACTTCGAGTGGCATACGTTGCCGAATCCGGCGACGTTGTTGTAAACGAGTGGATCAAACAAGCGATCCTCCTCCTCTTTCGTGCTTCTGGAGCCACAACCATGGAGTCCTATCCGTTCGAGTACCGCGATAAAATTCGCCTCAAGAGAGGGTATGACACGCTTGGCGTCCGTGTCGTTCCTGGTGCCTCGGCTAGGTGGGGTTCATTTCTTGCACCAGGTGTAACGATGATGCCAAGTTACGTCAACATCGGTGCCCGCGTTGAGGAAGACACCATGGTCGATACTTGGGCGACCGTAGGTTCTTGCGCTCAGATTGGGCGACGAGTGCACCTCTCGGGCGGTGTCGGTATTGGTGGAGTTTTGGAGCCTCCACAAGCCGCGCCTGTTGTGATCGAAGATGAGGCATTCATAGGTTCTAGGGCCATGATCACCGAAGGAGCACGCGTCGGCACCGGTGCGGTTGTCGCTGCCGGAGTGATATTGAATCCTTCAATCCCAGTTATCGATGCCGAGACTGGCGAAGAAGTCTCCCGGGGATACATTCCTCCATGGTCGGTTGCAATAGCAGGTTCGCGGAAGCGAAGCTATCCCGGTGGCGACTTCTATATCCCAGCGGTATTGATTATAAAGCGGCTCAACGAGGGAGAGAGGCACGATAAGACCGCGCTCAACTCCTTCCTTCGCGAGAGCGGAATAGCAATTTAAATGGCACCTTCAATCGAAGATTTTCTCTTCGAAACGACGAAAGAATTGGTTGATATCGAGTCGATCTCAACCAATGAAGGTTTGATATGTGACTATGTCGCCCAAAAGCTCGAAGATATCGGATGTTATGAGGTTGTCCGAGTCGGTAACAATGTGGTCGCTACCTCGCGAAATTATGATCCCGCAAAGGGAACGATACTAGCTGGCCACCTTGATACGGTTCCTGCATTCGGTGAAGTTCGAGCAATCGTGGAAGATGACCTAATCTATGGTCTGGGCGTCGTTGATATGAAGGCTGGAGTGGCAGTCATGATCCGCCTTGCTAATGACTTTTGTGACAGAGAGAATCTCCGTTTTATCTTCTACGCATCCGAAGAGATAGCAAGGAGCTTTTCCGGTCTTCTAGAAGTTGAAAGGGCGGATCCAAATCTCTTGAAGGGCGCTGGCGCTGTTTTGCTCGAACCAACCGGCGGCTACATTGAAGCTGGTTGTCAGGGAACCGCCCGATTCAAAGTTGGAATAAGGGGTAAGAGATCGCATAGCGCCAGAGCTTGGATGGGTATAAATGCCATCGAGCGATGCGGACAACTCCTTTCTTTTTTGGACGAGCTAGAACACAGCGCCGTTGACTTCGGAGGAGTGACGTATCGTCCTGCTTTAGTAACTACCAAAATCGAAGGTGGAATCGCGGGAAATGTAGTTCCCGATTACGCCGAAGTTACCATCAACCTTCGTTACGCACCATCTGAAAGCGATGAAGCCACTATCTCGAGGTACATCGCCCTTATTGAACAACAGTTAGAGGCCGATTTGGGTGACGCCATTGAGGTTGTGGACATCGCGCCTTCGGCCCCACCTTCTCTTGGTAACCCGATAATCGGCGCACTGAATCGTAGCGGCGTAAGAGGCGTTAGGTCGAAGCTTGGATGGACCGACGTGGCTTTTTTTTATGAACGAGGCATCGCGGCTGTAAACTACGGCCCTGGCGATCCAGAACTCGCTCATACTAAGGATGAAGTTATTTCACGTAGTGAGATAGAAGAGGCGCACCAAGTCCTACGACGATTGATCATCTCACTTTGATTAGGTGAAACGCCTCTAGACGGTGGGACATTGCCGTGGCGCTTTAAGGTCCGTAGTACATGTAAAGTGGTCGGTCGCTTGCAGTGCTGCAGGTATCGACTCGGGCATCTTTAATGAAAAATAATCCCTCATTTTGGAGGGATTATTTATACGTTGATCGATGCCAAACCTTTAGTTCCAGATAGTGTTCGCCTAGAAGAATCGCTGCATGAAAATGACTTTTCCGTACACCTGGACGTCATTTGCGGGAAACACCATTGTTGTATATGCGGGATTCGATGGCTTGAGCAAAATTTGATTTTGATTACGATCAAATTCGATTCTCTTAACTGTTGCTTCGCTCTCTTCGCGAACTCCCGCAACGACTAATTCTCCAGTGACGGCAGTATTTTGTCGTCGAGCAATTACAACGTCGCGTTCAAAGATACCTTCACCGATCATCGAGTCTCCCTTCACCGAAAGTGCAAAGAGGTTGGAGGGGTCGCCAAGAGAAGCTGGAACGACGATTCTCTCATCGCTTATAACCTCTTCGGCTAAAACACCATGTCCAGCAGCTACGTAGCCGAGAAGTGGAACTTCTATTGATGACTCATGCGAAGGCGAAGTCGAAGGAATGTTAACTTTGAGTGCGCGTGGTTTTGAAGGATCCCGAGTTATGTATCCCTGATCTTGAAGCGCCTTCAGGTGAAACTGTACCGAAGAGGGAGAGAGAAGATTGCAGGCTGTTGCAATCTCTCGTACAGACGGGGGATAACCAGTCGTACGAAGCCTTTCCTCTATGTACGAAAGTATTTCGCGACGCTTGGACGATAGAACCAGGGAATCATTACTGCTCATTCCCGTATCTTAGCACGAGAATAGCGTTCGATTGAACATTTGTTCTATTTATTAGAACGAACACCTGTTCGATATGATAGCATTCATGTTCGATAAGGGTCTGGAGGGTGATGAGATGGCATCGCGAGAGGGCATTCAAGAAGTTGGTTCACACGAAGGCATGAGATTTTCGCGGCCGAATGGTCCGGGGATCTTTGACTATGATTCTGTGGTCGAGTCCGAATTGTTTGAGATCGGTCAACAGCGTGGCGCTTCAAAGATCCTAAGTTTCTCAGATCACCTCGTTGAGGCCGCGTCCTCTAAAAATATAATCCCTTTTTCGCGTGTATCCTCGGCTGCTCCCAGCAGAGTTCATAGTCGAGTTGGTCAACGACGACGCAGTAGTGGATCCAAAGTGAGTTCCGGAAAGCGTGGGGTCAACTTAGCTTTTGAGGCTGCTTACAATCATGTGATTGTTGTGGTGAGCATAGCGATACTCGCGATCGCATTGGTCGTCTCGATCGTCGCTTCATTCACCGGTATAGGCGTTGCAAAGACGACGTATGTGGTTCAGCCTGGCGATACCATTTATTCGATAGCGGCACGCTTCGCAGATGGTGGTTCTGTAAGCCAGCTCGAGTATCGACTGATGCAAGAGGTTCACGGAACGGTTATTGTCCCAGGTCAGTCCCTTACAGTAGGGTAGTTGATGTCAGGTCCAACCAGATGAGCACTATTCTCTTATCTATAAGGAGATGAGAGAGCACATTGCGTTGTCCTGTTTGTGGAAATTTAGACGATAAGGTTCTCGATTCGCGTGTCATTGAAGATGGCAAGGCTATTCGTCGTCGCCGTGAGTGCCTAGCTTGTTCTCGTCGTTTTTCGACATTTGAGAGAGTCGAAGAGGCGCCACTTGTTGTCGTAAAGCGTTCAGGCCATCGCGAGCCGTACGATCGTGCCAAACTCTACGGAGGGCTGGCTTCTGCCCTCAAGGGCCGCCCTTTTGATGACAGTGATATCGAAGGTTTCGTCGTAGAGCTAGAAGATCGGATCAGGGGAACCTCGGGTGAGGTGAATTCGTCTGAGATTGGTCTAGCAGTTTTGGAGTTACTTAAGGACGTCGATAAGGTGGGCTATCTTCGCTTCGCGTCGGTGTACAAGGGTTTTGATCAAATTGATGATTTTGAAAGGGAAGCTGCTTTCCTCAGGATCGAAGCCGGTCCCCTTCCCACGAAACTCGAAAAAGAGTTCCCTCCAGCAGCACCTGCTTAGGAGAGGCTGCTTTCATTTCGAGGTGGTAGGTATCTCTTAATGCCGCTGTAATTTGTTGAATAGTTAGAGGGGCGGTGTAGGCCGCCCCTCTAACTATTTAGGTTTGATTTCTAGATAACAAATAGTGTTTAGCGAGCAGTCCTAGACCTTCTTGCTAAGGCGTCGATGAGCACTGCTGCTAGAAGTACTAAGGCAGTAACAACTAGGCGAGCCGCAGCACTGATGCCGAGTAGTCCCATTCCGTTGTCGATTCCAGCGATAACGATTCCTCCAAGGATTGCGTGTATGGGCTTGCCCTTTCCTCCGAAGAGAGAAGTTCCTCCGATAACGGCCGCTGCGACGGCATAAAGAACCAAGGTTCCTCCGTCAAGGCTTGTAGAAACCGAGCGTAGACGGGATGCGTAGATGATGCCTGCCACGCCAGCCGTAAGTGATGCGAGGGCAAATGCACCAGTTCGAACTCTAGCGAGGTTGATACCACCGCGTCGAGCTGCCTCAGCATTGCCACCGACGGCATAGATGTAACGTCCGTAACGAGTCTTCGATAGAAGAATTGTCCACATTACGACGAACGCAACTACGATGAGAACAACCCACGGAAGACCTCTAATCGGAACCAATACTCCTCGATTTGTATTCGAGATGAGGATTAGGACCGCTCCGCCGATTACGGCTCCTCCGATCTTGATGTAAGCAAGGGAAGCAGGGGCTCTGTGAAGTGCCTTCTTCTTTCGCTTGACTTCGCGAGTCATGACTACTATGGCGTAGATAGCGACAATCGCTACTATGGAAATCACCGTTGCTACAGTATTAAGTGATCCGTTAGCAAGATCATTTAGCACATTGGAGCTGATCGGTAATGTTCCGCCATTTCCAAGGATGATCAACATGACACCCTGCCACCCCAAGAGGCCAGCAAGGGTTACCACGAAGGATGGCAGTCCAACGCGTGTGATGATCGTTCCTTGTAGAGCTCCGATAGCTGTAGCTACGATGAGAGCAACAATGATTGCCGCCCACCATGGCCAGTTGTGTTGTGCTGAAGCGAGCTGTGCCATTACAATACCGGCTACGCCAGCGACATATCCGATCGAGAGATCAATCTCTCCAAGAAGTAGGGCGTAGATTTCTCCGAGAGAAAGAAGAATGTAAGCCGCTCCTTGCGAGAGGAGGTTGATAAGGTTGCCCGCCGATAGGAAGTTGCTGTTTAGGGATTGGAAGATGATCGCAATGATAACGAGGCCTACGAGGACTGGAAGAATTCCTGAGTCTCCGCCTTTTACCTTTGCAATCGATGATTTGACGTACTCTCCGAAGGTCGCAACTTCGAAGTAGTTTGCCGTATTCGCAGCGGTAGGATCGACCTCTGTGGGTGCGACTATATCCGCTGTAGCTTTGATGTCTTCTTGATTAGTTGCCATCTTTAGTGGGCTCCACCTTCCGCACCGCTAAGTGCGTCTTCTGATCGGGCTCGGGTACTTACACCAGTCGTCATTAGGTCAACAATGATCTGTCGGTCGAACTTGTCCGCACGATCCTCAGCTACCATCTTGCCGAGACGAAGTACGGCGATTCGGTCAGCGACCTTGAAGACGTCATTCATGTTGTGAGAGATAATAATTACTCCAAGACCCCTATCCGCGAGGGTTCGAACGAGTCCGAGAACCATCTTGGTTTGAGCGACGCCTAGAGCGGCCGTTGGTTCGTCCATAATAACGAGCTTCGCATTCCACATGACGGCCTTAGCGACGGCGACAGCTTGCCGTTGACCACCAGACAGAGATGCAACTGGCTGTCGAATGGAACGTATCGTCGTAACTGAGAGGCTAGCCAGAGTTTCCTTAGCCGCATTTTCCATTGCATCTTCATCAAGAAAGAGGCCACGGCGCTTCTCTCTACCGAGGAACATGTTTTGCACGATATCGAGGTTGTCGCATAGTGCTAGATCCTGGTATACGGTCTCGATCCCCAGTGAAGCTGCGTCTTTTGGACTCTTCATTGAGACTTCTTTACCGTCGAAGAAGATGTGTCCTCCGTCGTCAGGTGAATGGATGCCAGCTATGCACTTTACAAGTGTTGACTTGCCAGCTCCGTTGTCTCCGACCAGTGCAGTTACCATACCGCTGGGCGCAGACATGTTTACATCTGTGAGGGACTGTACCGGTCCAAAGTGTTTCGATACTCCCCGTAACTCGAGAAGCGCTCCGCTCGAGTTGTTCGTGGCCATTTGGCCCCCTTGATCCATATTGGACTCCTTCTTCCCCTGAGGCAATCGGATTCACTCTTTACATAGAAGAAGCCGGGATCGTTTGGTTATTGATCCCGGCTTCCACGCTTATTGTCCGCTAACTATGAGTCGGCGCGTTTCAGCAATTGACTAGCTGATGCCATTCTCGGTGCAGAGTGCGGCTACGTTGCCAACGCAGAGAGCTGAAGCCTGGATGAAGCCATCCTTGATGACCGTTGAGGCCATGTTGCTAGCAGTGACTGCGATTGGGGTTAGTAGTACGGACGGCACGTTGGTGGTCTTGTTGTTGGTTGTACCGTTTACAAGGCCGGATGGTGGCGTCATACCTGCACGGAGGTAGGTTGCTAGAGCAACTGTTGCTTGTGCCTCAAGGTAGATTGGCTTGTAGATCGACGAGCACTGGTATCCCTCGAGGATGTTGGTCATTCCTTGGAGGGTCGCATCCTGTCCAGTGGTTGGTACGGTCTTAGGAGCAACGTTTAGCGTCTTGAGCGCTGAGACAACGGAGTTTCCGATGCCGTCATTTGCGGTTACGACTGCGTTGATATTTGGATGTGCTTGGTAGGCCTGCTGGAAGTCGGTCAAAGCAACTTGGTTATCCCAGTTGGTTACGGCGATCTCTCCAACCTTGGTCAATTGTCCAGCTGCGATTGCTGGGTTGATGACGGAGTTGTAACCCTGTGCGAAGAGGGTTGCATTGTTGTCAGTCGGCGACCCGTCCATTACGTATACCTGTGGATTCTTTACTCCCCAGTTGGATACGCAGGATAGGAATGACTGTCCAATGAGCTTGCCTACTTGAACGTTGTCGAAGGACACATAGTAGCTTGCAGAACCATTCAAGGTGATGCGGTCGTAGTCAATTACCTTGACGCCGTGTGCTGCTGCATATGATTCGATCGAAGCACCAACGCCTGAGTCGATTGGGTCAACTGCGAGAACTGATGCACCGTTTGTTATAGCTGCTTGAGCATCGGATAGCTGGGTAGCGTCGCTGCCCTGTGCGTTCTCGATGATGAAGTCGCTGGAGGAATAGCCAGCCTGCTGGAAGGCCTTAGTTAGGTAAGGCGCATCGAAGGCGACGTAACGTGCCGAAGACTGGGTGTCTGGAAGGATGATAGCAACCTTACCCTTGCCTTGGGATACGAGAGGCTTCAAACTCGTCATGGCAGCAAATGAGCTGTCAAGGGAGGATGTGGTGAGCTGTGGAGCTGCAGCCGTAGTTGCTGGAGCTGCGGTCGTCGCAGCGGATGTGTTGCTGGACGATGATGCTGACCCACTACCGCAAGCACTTGCGATAACAGCTAGAGCGGCTGTTGCCATTGCCCCTTTGGTAATTCGGGAAGTCTTTCCGGATCTTCCCAAGGTGTCGGTGAATGTCCGACGTATGCTCATGTGTTTACCCCCATCGGTTTACTTTTACGCGATCAGTGAGCACCCCGCTCAGTGATCGTTTCTAGAACATAGTCACATAATCTTCACATTTCAATTCAAGTAAGGCATTTTTTGCGCTTTTTTTTGAATTTGAAGATCTTTTTTTGTTTTGGTAATTCAATGTTATGATAAAAATATAGTGAATTTTTACTACTTATATTTCAAATTGTAACCAAATAGTTACTTTGACTATTTCTTTGGGTTCTTGCCGTGCCTACCTGCACTTATTGAGTTTTTTTTGGAAGGGGGTTTTAGTTATTGTGACTAATTCTCAGCTATTCATCATCTCCCGTTAACGCATTCGAAATCTGTATGTGATTATTTCGAGTGAACTCTTTCGGGATAAATCCGACTTTATTGATTTCGTAATTCCGATTCTAAAAATATTTATATTTTTAAATTTCTAGCGATAGAGGTCGAGATTTACCATCTCTTCGATGAGCGCTACGAGTTCATTGCATCCTGCAATTACTAATTCGTAGGATGGTAATTTATTGATTCCTCCGGTTACGGTGCCTCCAGCTTGTTCTACGATGAAGGCTCCTGCAATGTAGTCCCATCGCTGTAAGCCCATTTCGTAGTAGCCGTCCACCTCTCCGGATGCGACCATTGACAGATCAAGGGATGCAGCTCCCGCTCTGCGGATGTCGCGAATTTTAGTAATATTTGCGTTTATTATTTTGCCTTGGATCTTGCGAATTTCATCTGAATATGAAAATCCAGTTGCAAGGAGCGCTTCGCTTAGCGTTGTTCGTTGGTTGACAGTGATGGTCTTGGCGTTCTTCAAGGCGCTCTGCGAAAGTAGGGCGCTATAGAGATTGTCTCGCGGCACATCAAGGACACATCCCGAGACTGTGCGGAAGAGTTCGCGATCGTAGATGCCAATTGACACTGCATATCCGGCAAATCCATAGACGAAGTTGGTAGTTCCATCAATCGGATCTACCACCCATTGATACCTGCTGGAGCCCGTAATATCGCCATATTCTTCGCCCTGTATCGAATCGTCCGGAAAGCGTTCGAGGATGGCGTCTTTTATCAGTTGTTCGGTTGCTCGGTCTACCTGAGTTACCATATCGGTTCTTGATGATTTGAGGGCGACTTCGATGATGCCCTCATTTACCTTTTCACGAATAAAAGTCGCTGCTAGATGGACTATCTCTTGCGAGTACTGGTGGCGTTCAACTTCTGGTTTCATGTCTGTGAAGGCTACCTTGTTCAAATAAACGAATCCGTCGGGATCATCACCTCAAAAAATGTTGGTTACATTTCCGGTTTAAACTCTCCGCTTTGAAATGTAGGCTCTTTAGCCATGAAAAGAGAGTTCATTGACCTTAGATCAGATACGGTGACGAAGCCGACAGAGAAGATGCGCCAGATGATGGCGGCGGCAGTTGTTGGCGACGACCTTTATCGGGATGATCCAACAGTTGCCGACTTGGAAGAGCTCTTTGCGACTAGGGTGGGCAAAGAGGCTGCTCTTTACTTGCCAAGTGGGGTTATGGCCAATCAGGTTGCGATCAGAACTCACTGCGCTCCGGGTACGTACATCATCGCTGGCGAGCGCCAGCATATTCTTACCTACGAATATGGTGGGGTAGCTCGCAACGCAGGGGTCTCCTTCCTGCCCCTAAAGGATGATAATGGACGCTTTGATGGCGGGGTCGTAGTCGAAAAGTTGACGGCGTCGGGGTTTTACGACCAGAGAGTTTCGCTCATAGCGATAGAAAACACCCATATGGAATCCGGTGGAAAGTACTGGAGGGCCGAGGAGTTGAGACGCTTGCGCGAAGCGGCTGGATCGACTCCTATCCACCTCGATGGAGCACGACTATTCAATGCCCACGTTGCGTCAGGAATGTCAACCGCTGAGATCTGTTCCCATGTGGATACCGTTATGAGTTGTGTGAGTAAAGGTCTCTCGGCTCCTATTGGATCGCTCTTGGCAGGAAGTAGGGACTTCATTGAAAGGGCGAGGTACGAAAGAGCTACTTTAGGTGGTCAGATGCGCCAAGCGGGTATCATTGCCGCTGCTGGGATCGTTGCACTCAATGAAATGGTTGACCGACTTGCCGACGATCATCAGCGGGCAGCGCGACTAGCTGGCGTCATTCGTAACCGCGTTGTTATTGCTGACGCTCGACTCGAAGAACTTGAGACAAACATCGTAATTTTTACGGTTACAAACGCGAGTTCATTCGTTGATCAATTGGCTAGTCGTGGCATTAAGGCAAATGCGCTCGACCACAAGACGATTCGCTTTGTTACCCACAGCGACCTTGGCGACGATGACATCGATGATGCTATTGAAATTTTGAATTCCATTCCGCAAGAGATTTGGTAAACGGAGATCGATTCGTGGCAAGCGACAAGCTTCACCTAATTCGAGAGACTCCTAAGCGTCTCTTGGCGATATTTGCTCACCCCGACGACGCTGATATTGGCGTCGGGGGAACGCTTTCGCTATTTTCCAAGGCAGGTACATTGATCCGGCTGATAGTGGCTTGTAACGGTGATAAAGGTACATTGTCTGAGAGTGCTAGTTCGGTTGAATTGGTAGCGTGGCGTAAGGGAGAGGTTGAAGAGGCGAGCCGCATCCTTGGCGTCTCTGAGCATCACATGGTGGGCATCGACGATGGTGAGGTCGAAAATTCGCCTGCACTTAGGCGCATGATCGTTGGGGAAGTGCGATCGTTCAAGCCAGACGTAGTTGTTACCCACGACCCTAGCGCCCTCTTTTTTGGTACCACTTACTTCAACCACAGGGACCATCGTGAACTTGGTATGGCAGTCTTGGATTCGGTATTCCCAGCTGCCGGTTCGCCACTCTATTTCCCTGATGCCGGAAGTCCTCACCAAGTATCTTATGTGATGATGTCAGGTACTCTCGAAGCTAACGTGGCGATTGATATAACGTCGACGATCGATGCGAAACGCGAAAGCGTAAGGAGTCACCAGAGCCAGGTAAAAGGGGATGAAGAGTACATTTTGGAGAACCTGGTCATCGGTGCAAGGCAGGTCGGAAGGCGTGCAAATGTCACTTATGCAGAGGCCTTTCGAATAATGGCAAACCCAAAGGCAGTCCGCTCGTAGCTCGGTGGATTTATAAATTTTTGTCATACGAGAGAGGAAAGGGTCGTCCGAAATGATAGAGATCGAGGTCAGATCGAATTCGTACCACTTCCTTTCAGAGGCGACCTCTTATCTTGCTTCAAAGATCTCAAGCGTAGGATTTAGCGTTGCGGTTGACTTTCGTTTGCGACCGCGAATTGGAAGAGACATAGAGGCCATTTTGAACTCCGGCGCTACCTCAGTAATTCTTTCCACTGAGAGAGTCACTTTCGTCTCCATTGAGCCTTCAGCCGGGGTTGAGCGCAGCGCAATTTTGAAAGTGGACATCCTCTTGGTCATGATCTCGGGAGTCGAAGATTTCGCCTTCGAAGTGGTCAAAGATGATGGTTCTGGCAAATACGAAACCCTTAGCACTATGCTTGAGGAGGCGCAACTATATCTCAAAAGCAGTTAAAGAAAGATACTTGAAAGGTCGACCTTTAATTGGAAGATTTGAGATGTAACATTGTTGTAAGTTATTGAGTGGCAAGTCGCCTAAGCCGTGGTCTCGTGGGCAAGACCCGGAAGTAGTGGAGGAGTGAAGAGTGCCTCTTTCAGAACATGAGCAGAACGTTCTTCGAGAGATCGAAAAGAACTTTTATGAGTCGGATCCCAATTTTGCCGCGCGCGTCAAAGAGGAGACCGTCTATCGCCACGCAGGAAGAAATTGTAAGTGGTCTTCACTTACCTTCTTCGTAGGACTTGCCTTTACAATCTTTACGTTTTCGACCTCTTTCGCTCTCGGAGCGATAGGTTTCGGAATTATGTTGATTTCATCAGTTGTCTTCGAGCAAAACCTGAGACGACTTGGCAAAGCGAGTTGGCATGATCTTACTTCCGGCCGAACTCCAGGAAACAAGAGTGCTAAGTCCAAGGATCTATCCAGCAAGTTGCGTCGTAAGTTTGGACCAAAAGATAAGTAACCGCAAATAGTGGTTCGAAACATTGCCCATAATGAAATTTCAGTGATGTAAAGAGCACCCTTTTAGGGTGCTCTTCTAGTTTTACGTTATTTAGATCTCTATTTTGCGATAGTTTCGAAGATATGGACATGACATATCCCCCTTCAGCAGAAGAGTATCGAACAACGATCCAAAGCTTTCTTCACGCTAACCTCCCAGAGGGCTTTGGAGGAATTGGAACTATTAGCGAAGATGAGGTTCCGGCGTTTACTGAAAAGTGGCGCACGACCCTCTACGAAAATGGGCTCCTTGCTCCATATTGGCCGAAAGAGTATGGCGGCGCAGGTCTCTCTCCACTAGAACAAGTCGTCCTAGTTGAGGAGTTTGCAAAGGCGGGGGTTCCTACGGGCGGACCTAACGACGTCTTTGGGATTCAGATGGTTGGAAATACAATCATTCAATGGGGAACTGAAGAACAGAAGCACCACTTCCTGCCACGCATTCTCTCAGGTGAAGACAGGTGGTGTCAGGGTTATAGTGAGCCCAATGCCGGGAGTGACCTAGCAAATCTTGGTACTCGCGCCGTCCTAGATGGCGATGAATGGGTTATCAATGGTCAAAAGATTTGGACTTCAGCGGGACATTTGGCGAACTGGATATTTGTTCTTACTCGTACGGATCCTGATGCGCCAAAGCACAAAGGTATCTCTTTTCACCTCGTTCCAATGGATCAAGAAGGTGTTGAGGTGCGCCCAATCAAGATGATCTCAGGTGAGTCTGAATTCAATGAGGTCTTCTTTACCAATGCACGTACGGCTAAGGAAAACATAGTTGGGCAGGTCGGGCAGGGATGGTCTGTTGCTATGACCCTCCTCGGCTACGAGCGTGGGGAGGCAGCCGCTATCCTGCCGATCCGCTTCCGCCAAGAGTTGGATCGCTTAATCGCTATGGCCAAGGAGCGCGGTGTAAGTAGCGATCCTATTATTCGTCAGAGGATTGCATGGTGTTACAGTAGGGTCGAGGTTATGCGTTACTTGGGTTTGAGAACCCTTTCGCAATTCTTATCCGGACGTCACCCCGGTCCGGAAGCATCGATTTCAAAACTGTACTGGAGTGAATACCACCAAGTGATAACCGAGCTCGCCTTAGATATTTTGGGTGCAAATGCTCTTGAAGTGCTTGGTCGTCGACCAACGTCTGCATTCCAAACCGACGATCCGGGAGCTCCAAACTCAAGTGCGTCGTGGGATATGACGTTCTTGAATGCACGAGCAGGGACGATCTATGCGGGTACATCGCAGGTTCAAAAGAATATCCTTGGAGAGTTAGTTCTGGGCTTGCCTAAGGAGCCTCGCACCGATTCCGGTTCGTGGTCAAAGGTGCAAAATAGCTAATCGACGCTAGAATGGATCTGTGAGAAGAGTAAAGGTTATCCTTAGAATTTTGGCATGGTCGGTGGTTTCGGCTACCGCAATATCTTCAAAGCCTTCGCTCTATCTCACGGCCCTTCGTCAACTGACTGCATTTACGCGTCGAAGATGGTGGGCCTCTTTCCCCTATCTGCCAACACCTTCCATGGCCTATTTGCGCTTTCGCATGGAGACCCTTTACGGTTCAGTTGACGCCCTGCCACCAAGCAAGGACCTTCTTGAATATCTCGAATGGTGTCGCATGCAACGGCGACTTTGGGTGTAAAATTTAATTAAGCGATGCCGCATTTGGGGGCGATATGTCTCGATTAATTGCAGGAGCAAAAAGTGATCCTAGGACACTAGGACAGTCCCTCACGCTCTTCGCAGCGGCTTTCTTCCACCACCACTCTTCGGTGAGGGGCTAACGATGTCCAGGGCTCTTGTTCTCAACGCGAGTTACGAAGCCCTCGGAGTAGTATCCTCCCATCGTGCAATTTCCCTTGTCTACTGCGGTAAAGCAGAGATCGTCGCGGCGGCCGAATTCTTCTTTCACTCGGAGCACCTTACCTTCGAAGAGCCTTCAATCGTGAGATTGAAGTACTACGTAAGGGTTCCATATCCTAAGAGAGTTGCTCTTACTAAGAGAGCTGTCTTTATCCGCGATAACTACAAGTGTCAGTACTGTGGGGCTCCAGCAGAAAATATTGACCATGTTATCCCCAAGAGCAAAGGGGGCGGTCACGCCTGGGATAACGTCGTCGCTTCGTGCAAGCCTTGTAACTCACGCAAGGAAGATCGCCTCCTCCATGAGACGAACTTCGTTCTTAGACGCCAGCCGGTAGCCCCGAGGGCAAAGAGTTGGATATATCTCCTAGGAAATCCTAAGGATGAGTGGCTTCCCTATATCGGCGAAAGCGAAATTCCTACCTATGCCGCGATCTCATAGTCCCGCTGACTCGTAGGTATCTTCGGTACCGTAAGGCGGAACGACAATATAAGGTATTGTCTCGTCAGCTATAGCTTTTATTCAGAGCATCCGTGAAGTTCTCTAAATATGCGGCTGTCGCTGCCACATCAAAGTTTGCATACTCTGAGAGGGATCCAACAGCTAGATCTTTCCAACCACTTCGATCGTCCCTAATGCCATAGGTAGCCTCAAAAGTGGCAGCGTAGGGGAAGTTTGCGTAAGCCATTGTGTGTATGTAAGTGCCGATGCGCCTTCGCCTCTGTGCCATCCCAACGACCTTCTTGTCCCTAACGAGAATTTCTCCATGTGCTCTGCCCGCAAAGCAGATCTCTTTGTACTTTGGTGGCAATGAGTACGGTCCTCGATAGACCTCGCCCGCGATTTCTAGTGAATCGAGCAATGCAATCCATCCCGTTGATGCTACTTCGAAGGTTCGTTCAATGGATGTGGAGGCAAGTGGGTCGTTTGGGGGTAGAAAAATATCGATCCAGATAGAACTACGGGGATCGATTACGACGGCGCTTCCCCCAGAACTCCTCCTATGAACCTTTATCGAGTGTGAAGTGGCATAATCTGCGAGGTCCGTCGAAACCTTTTGGGTAGAACCTATTACTACTCCAAAGTCGAGTGGTTTGCAAAGGACTACAGTTCGCTCAGTAACCTGGGACTCACTACTTCGCAGTAAACCTTCGATACTTTCGCTGTTCGTAGTAGGGATAAAGGGTTTTCTGAAGTCATCGATCGTTGCCATCTCACTTTCGATCTTAGGGTTGCCTCTCTTGTATCTGACCAATAACGCCCCTTGAATATCCACTAGGTAAGACTTTGCTAAAAATTTGAAGCTGTTTTGACCACAATGAGTAACTTTTGTTTGCGGGTGGGGCATTTTGGTGTAAAGTGGATGGAAAGGGAAGATATAGGGGCATGTGTGTTAGAGGGGGTAGCAATGACGGCGTTAGAAGCACCACGCTTCATTGGTATCCACGAACACAATCTTGATCCGAAGGGGAGGCTTACACTCCCGGCACAGCTTCGAAGAGATTTAGGTCAATCCTGCGTCGTCTCAAAGTCTCAATTCTCCGATCCCTGCCTTACAATTTGGCGATCACAGGACTTTAATGAATTTTCTGATCGCTACCTAAATGCGGATCTTGAAGATGTTGCGGCGAGGCGTCGCCTGAGGTTCTGGTCGAGTGAAGCTTTTATGGGTGAGATAGATGCCACCGGAAGACTTGCAATTCCACAGCGTCTCCGCGATTATGCAAACTTGACAAAAGACGTTTTGGTCGTTGGGGCACTTCAAACAATAGAGCTTTGGAGCGTTGAAGCTTGGAATTTCCATATGGAGACCCAAGATGTTCAGTAACGAGGCATATTCTTCGAGATTCTCAAGCAGCTATCACGCACCAGTCCTTTGGAGAGAGGTCGCTGATCTATTCACGGGTCGAAGTGGAGTCGTCTTTGATGCCACTCTTGGCGGTGGAGGTCACAGCGATGCACTGCTTACGATGACTGATGAAATTCGAATAATTGGATTCGATCGAGATTCGGAAGCGATTGGAGCTGCTACAGATCGCCTTGCAAAGTTTGGTGATCGATTTGTAGCGATAAATGCTCCCTTCTCAACGATAGGTGATGAACTCGAACGCGGGGGCCTCGATGAATTCATCGGCGATGATGCAATAGCTGGTGTCTTGGCGGATCTTGGGGTTTCTTCCCATCAATTTGATGATCCAGCACGTGGTTTTTCGATTCGTGAGGGTGGTCCTCTCGATATGAGGATGTCGTCGTCGGAGACTATTACCGCGGCCGAATTGCTCGAGATCATCGACGTTGACGATCTTGCTCGGTCGATTGCCACAAATGGGGAACGTCGTTTCGCTTCGAGAATTGCACGGATGATAAAGGAGGCGCTTCCAATCTCTTCGACTACGAAATTAGTTGAGGTAGTTGAGGAGTCGATTCCTAAGGGATATGGCCACGTCAGAAAGGGTGCTGTAGTGGCAACCTTCCAGGCCCTACGGATTGCAGTAAATAAGGAACTTGACGAACTTGATCTCCTCCTTGCCTTCATAGATGAAGAGCTATCGGTTGGAGCGATAGCGGCGATTATTTCGTACCATTCTGGTGAAGATGAAAGAGTGAAGCGTGCCTTCAGGGTCGCAGTTGAAGGCAGCTGTACGTGTCCCCCCAGATTGCCGTGTGTCTGTGGTGCTATGAAACGAGCACGGTATCTACTGAAGAGGGTAATGCCTCGCAGTGATGAACTAAAGGAGAACTCTCGGAGTCGCTCAGCACGTTTACGTGCGATTGAAATTACTGAAGAAGAGTTGGTTCGACCCCAGATGGAGTTCTCTCGTGACACTTAGCCAGGAACAATTAAACAATAAAAGCGCTGGCTCCTTTGAAGATTGGCTTCGTGAGGCTCGCTCTGGCGAGTTTCAGGACGAACGTCAAAGGCCTATTTCCGATGCGCGCGTTCCAGTCGAGGATGGACGAAGGAGAAGAACAATCTCCCGAGACGGGGCAGCCTCTGGTGCTCCCGGTCCGTCGCTTCGGCGTCAAATTATTAACCAAAGTGCCAATGCGCCAAAGTTGCGACCCGAAGAGCATATCGATCGCAAAGTTGATGCAGGTCGATATCGTCCAGCACATTTAAGGCCACTTCCAACAGGAGAGGAACTAAAGGCACTTCGAAGGCCACTTTTGGTAAAGCGCTTCTTCTACTTGACGGCAATTTCGGTCGTCGCGTTCTCGGTCTTAACTGGAGTCATCGCTCAAGCGGAGATCGGCAAAATGTCGTTATCGATCGCTAGCTATAACTCAACGATTACATCCCTCAAGAGTAGTAACCAGCAGCTTGGACTTACGGAGGCTTCTTTAGGTTCACCCGCAAGGATTGCACAATATGCCCAGTCCAAGTTGCACATGACTTTTGCAACCTCGAGTGGAGTCGCTAGCAATAGCCACTTGTCCCTTTACTCAGCAAGCTCGCAACCTTACTCTGAGTACTACACGCCAGCGGGAGAAGCCCCGACTACTACATTGGCCCCGGGAGTGTCGATCCAGCCTTCTCAAACCCAGGGATCTCTGAATACGAGTGGAAACGCTACCACCGGTACAGTAAGGTCGACTGTCGTTGCTGCCCCGACGGCGTCAACCGCGACCACGGTACCTGTTACGACAACTACGGTACCAGCCACTGCAACTAATACCGCTCCAACGACGGCAGGTTAGCCGAGATGACATTTATAGATCAAAGGCAATCACGAGGCAATGGCTCATCCGCAGGCGATAACTTGCGAAGGGGTTCGCAACAATATCGTCCGCCACAAAGAGCGATTTCAAGACGCCGAGGACGATTCCTTTCAATTCTTGTAATCATGTTTGCCCTCCTAATCGTCGTCAGGTTGGTTCTTGTATCGATGGCCCCTTCATCGAGTTATCTCGATCTGTCGCGTATTGTGGGACTAAATTATCAAGCGATCACCCCGATTCGAGGTTCGATTTTAGATAGAAATGGTGTTGTACTTGCTGCGTCGAAACCGGCGAAGACTGTAGTAGTTGATCCTGCGCAGGTGCAAAACCCCATTGCTGAAGCGCAACTACTCTCTCGCATCCTAAATTTGCCGGAGGTACAGATACACGCTGCACTGATTGCTCCAGGGCAATTTGCCTACGTCGCGCGACAGATATCAGATGCGCAAGTAAGCGCGATCGACAGCGCTATCGCTAGCGCAGCCTCGCATGGTCTCCCTGACCCCTTAGTTGGAATCAACTTGATCGATGATCCTATTCGTGTGAATCCCAATCAGGCAATGGCACAATCCCTTATCGGCAGAGTCACACTCTACGGCGAAGCACAAGGAGGATTGGAGAATTACTTCAACTCGAGCCTCACGGGTAATGCAGGAACCGAGATAATCTCAAGCGCACCCTATAACAGCAACCTTCCTATTCCTCCCAAGGTCGTGAAAGAGTCAGTACCTGGATTAAACGTCGTTACCACCCTAGATACGTCCATACAGCTCGATGCAGAGAGTGCGTTGTCGGCTGAGATGGTCGCGTCTCAGGCACGTACCGGGACCGTGGTTGTTATGAATCCAACCAACGGTGATATCTATGCCATGGTCGACGAAACCGCCGGGCAACCGCCGAATTCAACGACCCCTCCAGTGGCTCCACTCAACCAACCTCAACCTGCCTTTACGTTTACGCAGCAGAGCGACACTGTAAATGCCGTGACTGATGCATATGAGCCCGGATCAGTTGCGAAGATAGCGACGTTTGCTGCCGCCCTGAAAGCCGGAGTAGTAACTCCCCAGACTGAGATCGTGGTTCCAGATTCAATTCGCGTCGGTGCATCTACCTTTCACGACGCTGAAGTGCACGCACCACAGATCATGACTCCCAAGGATATACTCGCTCAATCGTCGAACGTCGGAACGATTATGGTGGCCTCGAAGCTCTCCCCTACGGCGATTAATAAATCATTCAATAACTTTGGATGGGGGGTTCCAACGGGGCTTAATCTCCATGGCAGTACATATGGTTACCTTGATCCCGTCGCCAAGCAGTCTGCCACAGCTAGAGGAGCCGTACCGATAGGTCAAGATGAACTCGCCACACCCCTGCAAGTTCTCGACTCCTATAACGTTCTTGCTGCAAATGGTAATCTCTATACGCCGAGACTTGCACTTTCGATCGGTGGCAAAGCCGTTGCGCCGAAGGCTAGAAGGGTTATCTCTCCTTCGTTGGCAGCGACGATGCGATCGCTCATGTCGGGGGTAACAGATGCCAACTCCACGGCTCCAGCGGCAGCAGTTCCGGGTTTTGCTATATCGGGAAAGACTGGTACTGCACAGATCGCTTTTCCAAATAATCCAACGCTTGGATATATCCCGGGTCAATATATGGCAACTTTCGTTGGTTTTACGACCAACTCAACCGTTCCCTTGTCGGCAATCGTTGTCCTGACCGAACCTAAGCAGTTGTACGGAGGAGCAACTTCTGCAAAGGTGTTCTCCGACGTAATGACCTATGCCCTCGCTCACTTGGGTGCTAAAGCTGGGCCATCGACAATCGGTATGAATTCGACCCCGGTTGCGACGAATGTCATCAATGCCATGCCTCACTTCTCACTGTCGAAGTTGCCTGTTTCAACAACGACCTCGTGCGTCAACTTTATTGGTCGCGTTAGGATCGTCACCTCGGGTAAAGCTTGCGGTGGTAGGTAGCAACCCTTTCTACTACTCGCCTACCCTTAGCTACGTGCGAAACTCCTTAGTTGGCGTCTCCAAATGAGTAGGCGATTAGCCTTGAGTTCTAGAACACGTGCGACGTTACCCCGGATCAAGGAGGACATCATTTTTTTAAGTGAATTGCTCGCAGGATTTGGGAGCGCGCTTAGTTCTAGTGGTGGCGATATTGATGTCGCAGGAATCTCGATCGACTCTCGTAGAGTCGTGGCAGGAGACCTCTTTGTTGCTCTCGATGGTCGCATGAGTAGCGGGTCTAAGTTCATTGGAGATGCGTTTGCAAATGGAGCGGTAGCTGCCATTACCTCGTCTACGGATGTCGCGGGCATGGGCATAATTTCGGTCCCGGAGCTCTCTCGGGAGGTTTTGGCCAAATTGGTATCAAGGTTCTACGGTGACCTAAATTCTAAAGTTGCCCTTATTGGGGTTACTGGTACCAACGGCAAGACAACTGTCACCCACTTGATCGGACATATACTAAGCGAACTTGGTAGCCCCTGTGGCGTTATCGGTACGTTGAATGGCAATCTCACTACTCCAGAGGCCCCAGAACTCTTTCGTCGCCTGGACCACCTAGCCAAAGAGGGGAAGACAAGCTGTGCGATGGAGGTAAGTTCGATCGCCTTAGAAGAGGGTCGCCTTGCCGATCTTCTCTTTGACATCGCAATTTTTACGAATTTAACTCCTGATCACTTGGACTATCACGGTACTATCGAAAATTACTTTAGGGCGAAGGAGAATCTCTTCAGGTCTGGGCGCTCCCGCTTTGGAGTCGTAAATAGGGATAGTAGTTTTGGCCGGAGGTTAATCATATCCGCGGAGATACCTTTGATCTCCTTTTCGATAACTGATGTGAATCTTTTGACCTTTACTTCAAGTGGTACTTACTTCGAGTTAAATGGTGTGAGATTCTTTGCCTCTCTCTTTGGTGAGCACAACCTCTCCAATCTGCTTGCTGCAATCTTTGCGGTGCAGCAGCTCGGCTATCGCCTCCAAGACATTTCAAGAGCGATTCGAAGTTTCAAAGGCGTTGATGGGCGGCTTCAGCTCGTAGGAGTCTCCGATAATGTCAGGGTTTACGTTGACTATGCCCATTCACCTGACGCCCTCGAACAGGTTTTGAAGGCCTTGCGTGCTACCTTGATCGATGGTGGTAGGGTGATAATCGTCTTTGGAGCAGGCGGAAATCGCGATATTACAAAGCGCCACTTAATGGGCGAGGTAGTTGCTAGGTTGGCCGACTTTGCTATCGTTACTAACGATAACCCCAGAAGCGAAGATCCAAAGGAGATTGTTACTGCAATCGTCTCGGGCTTTTCTAAAGACCTTGAATTTGAGATTGAATTAGACCGCAGAAGCGCGATAGAGCGTGCTATTGCTCTGGCCAATCCACATGACATCGTTTTGATAGCTGGCAAGGGTCACGAAAGGTACCAGGTAATTATGGATCAGACGATGCCCTTTAGCGACTTTGAGGTAGCGATGGAGGCACTGGGCAAGTGATAGCGATTCTCGTGTCAAGCGCTATTGCCTTCATAGTAGCGGTCTCCTCCACAAACTATTTGATTAAGATTTTGCGTTCATATCGAATCGGGCAGCAGATTCGAGAAGACGGTCCTAAGCGCCACGTCACCAAAGCAGGAACCCCGACGATGGGAGGAATTGCGATCTTTGTAGGTTTAGTCTTGGGATACGCAGCGGCACATGCGAACCTCGGCGTGCCGATCTCCAAGCAAGCCCTAACACTCATCGGCGTAACGTTTGGGGCGGGACTCGTTGGATTTCTTGATGACTATATTAAGGTTCGCAAGGAGCGGTCCCTTGGTCTGACAAAGAGCGCCAAGATCAGTGGCCAAATAATTGTTGCCGCAGCCTTCGCACTCGTAGCGCACTACGTGCTCCACGTTCCCTCGACGATCAACTTCGTTCGAAGTGGTGGCTTTACTATTGCTGTGCCCACCCCACTTTGGATTCTCTTTGCCATCGTTGTGGTGATTGGATCGTCTAATGCTGTAAACCTCACCGATGGACTAGATGGATTGGCTGGTGGTTCGGCGATATTTGCCTTTGGTGCCTTGACTATCGTTGGCTACTGGGAGTTTCGCCACTACTCGGTCTACCACATCAATGGCTCTTTGGATCTAGCTATAGTAGTAGTTGGTATGGTCGGAGGATTGGCTGGCTTCCTGTGGTGGAATGCCGCTCCAGCGAAGATATTCATGGGTGATACCGGTTCGCTAGCGATTGGCGCCGCTCTAGGGGCAGCGACTCTGCTTATGGGCCTTGATCTATGGTTGCCTATCTTGGCGGGCCTCTTTGTCGTAGTAACTCTTTCAGTCGTGATTCAAGTCATTAGTTTTCGTGCGTTTGGTCGCCGAGTATTCAAGATGGCCCCACTTCACCATCACTTTGAGTTGATGGGTTGGCCAGAGACTACGGTAATCGTAAGGTTTTGGATGATCGCCGGAGTCTTTACCGCCCTTGCCATGGGTCTTTTCTATGCGGACTTTCTCTCGCTAGGGTCATTGGCAAAGCCATAACTGCACCTAACGGTTACTATCAGAGGAGTTAAGGTGAAGGTACTAATTGGGGGATACGGCCGTGCAGGAAGAGGTGCTGCGACTCTCTGTCGCACCTTAGGTTTCGAGACCGTCATCTATCAAAACCCTCCGCTCGGTGAATCCGATGTTCAAGATATACCTGATCTAAACTTTATCGATACTGTTAATGAAGAGTCAACCGATGGAGTGGAGCTCGTGGTGGTCTCACCAGGAATCGCTCCGTCGCACCCGATCTTTTCTCTCGGAATTGAGGTCGTCTCTGAGCTCTCTTTTGCTCGTAGATATGTAAAAGGTCCCCTCGTGGCGGTAACTGGAACCAATGGAAAGACCACCGTTTCAACTCTTATTCATCAGATGCTCGAGAGGTCTGACATTCGAAGTGGGCTATTTGGAAATATAGGTGACCCTCTCTCCAATGCATATGGTCGTCAATTTGAAGCATACGTCGTAGAGGCCTCCTCGTTTCAGTTGGCATACAGCGATCAGTTGGATGCAAGTGGTGCAGCAATCTTGAACTTTGCCCCCGATCACTTAGATTGGCACGGCACTGTAGATTCATACCTCGACGCAAAGGTGAAGGTAGCGAGCTTTGTCATTGAAGGTGGTCAGACATTCATAAGTAGGGACTTTCCAATGGTCCAAGAGAGACTGGACGCATATGGATTCTTATATAAACTACTTCCAAATGGGAGCTACTACTTTGATGAGAGTCGCTTAGTGCTTGCAGATTCTATCGAAATAGATCTTTCATCTGTGGTGAGGAGATTTCGCCACGACCTTACCAACTTCATCTTTGCGGCGGCACTAGCTAAGGTCCTTGGGGCAAAGGACGATGCCATTCGAGAAGTGGTAACGAACTTTTCCGGCCTTGCCCATCGCCTCGAATACGTCGGTGATGTCATGGATATAGCGATCTACGATGACTCGAAAGCCACAACACCAGATGCAACTGTCAACGATTTAGAGAATTTCTCTAACGTAGTCGCGATTATGGGTGGACGCAATAAGGGTATTGATCTATCGCCCCTCAGAGTCTTGAGCGATCGGTTGATTGGGGTAGTGGCGATAGGGGAGTCGGCTCAAGAGATCGCCGATGTATTTTCTACTACATCTGTTCCGGTTGCTATAGAAACGAATATGGACAGTGCCGTTGAGCGGGCCTTTTCTATGGCTACATCAGGATCAACGATTGCATTATCTCCGGCAGTGACCTCGTGGGATATGTATAGTTCCTATGTAGAGCGAGGAAAGGACTTCAAGCGAGCGGTCGCGTCATTGGCGCGGTCGAAGGGCGAAGGTCATGTGAGGTTCAGCTGATGCGCAAGTTCACTCTGATAAATGGACACCTCCAAGATGAGAAGGACCTTGACGAACATCTCCAAGGCGAATCTAATAAAGATGCTGCTTCTACTTCGGAAAATGGGCGGAAGAGCCCCACGCACCTAGCGGGACGAGAGGCGAGGCGAGAGTTCGGGGCTCGGGTAACTGGGCGTTTGGCTGACTATGGCTACGACCGTGAACTTGTCGAGGCAGAGGTAACCTTTGTCGATGGAAATTACGGCTTACCACTATTGGTGCTGATCGCAGTTGTGACAGTCATTGGTGCAGCAATGGTGCTATCCACTACATTTGCACCCTCATTAGCATCGGCTATTACTCACTCTCCGTTTGCAATCTTTGAGAAGCAGCTGGTGTGGCTGTTCATATCAGCTGTCGTCTTCTTTGTTATCTCGAAGGTACCTAGTATCTACCTAGCAGCCTTTTTTAGGGCGCCGATCCTCTTGGCAAACGTCCTTCTCCTTGTTGTATTGGTCCCGGGAATAGGCATCAAGGTATCTGGCGCTAGACGGTGGATAGGATTTTCGTTTCTTACCTTTCAGCCTTCTGAGTTTGCAAAGTTGGCAATTGTTGGCTTCTTGGCTAGCTTCTTTGCGGCACCTGTAAGGGGAAGGGCGACCACATTGAAGGGCGCCATGCCCGCGATCATAGTCTCTGGAGCAGCGATGGGACTGATCCTTATCGAGCCTGACATGGGAACATCCATTGTTGTTGGGATAGTTATGACGCTCATTCTCTTTTTAGTTGGAATGAAGATGCGTTACTTTTTGCCCTTTGTCACCGCTCTTTTTGCCGGCGGTCTCTTCTCTGTTACATACTCCGCATATCGACGTCAACGCTTCTTTTCCTTTCTTCACCCTTGGCAGAATCGACTGGGCTACTCCTATCAGGAGGTGCAGGGACTCGTCGCGTTTGCTACGGGTGGACTCCATGGAGTCGGTGTCGGCGCTGGAATTTCTAAGTGGGGATATCTACCAAATGCGCAGACGGACTTTATCTATGCAATTGTGGGTCAGGAGACCGGTGTAATTGGAGCTGTGATCGTATTGGTCTTGCTGCTCGGTCTTGCTGGATTGATCTTTCGAATATCACAACTCGCAGAAGATAGATTTGAATCTATCTTCTGCGCCGGTGTAGCGGTCTGGATTGCAGTTCAGACGCTTCTAAATGTAGGAGCAGTTCTCGGTGTTCTACCGGTAACTGGAGTTCCGCTACCTCTTATCTCATATGGCGGTTCATCGATGGTCTTTTTCATGGTGGCACTCGGCGTTGTCTATAAAGTTGCGCGTAAGACTGAACGGCGTGTGAAGGTCTAACGCGCTTTTCGGCACTTTTTTTCCAAGTAGATCCCTCGGTCGTTGGCGGCACTTTTCTAGAAGAGAAAGACCCCTTGGCGATGTGACAAGGGGTCAAGGCTAAATCTGTAGTCGAGCCATTCTTAATTGGCTTTAACTATTCGATCCACTCGAATTCGGCGGTGAAGTGGCGAAGTTGAGGCGGAGCATACGTTATCTTCAAGCCCCTCAACTCCTCTCGCCTCGCATGGACGTTGGCGATCACCTCGATTACATAGTCGATGTGGCTCTGGGTATAAGTGCGCCTTGGAATCGCGAGCCTCAGGAGGTCCATTGCTGCTGCCTTCTCGCTTCCGTCGGCTTGCTGTCCAAACATCACTGTTCCGATCTCACTCGCACGAATACCTCCCTCTTCATAGAGGGCTACAGCGAGTGCTTGTCCGGGGTATTGGAGGGGTGGAATGTGGGGAAGCATAGCTCTAGCATCGATGTAGATTGCGTGGCCTCCGAAGGGCTTTACGAGGGGGACGCCAATTTCATCTAGAGCTTCGCCTAAGTAATGGGTGGACGTTATCCGATAGTTGAGGTAGTCCTCGGAGATCGCCTCCCGTACTCCAACTGCCAGTGCCTCGAGGTCACGACCGGCTAATCCACCGTATGTTGGAAATCCCTCGGTAAGTATTAGTAGATTTCGTGCACCATCTGCTAACTTGTCGGAGTTAAGGGCTAGCCAACCGCCAATATTGCCCATAGGGTCCTTCTTGGCCGACATTGTCATTCCATCGGCATATGAAAAGGTCTCCTTCACAATCTCTTCGATCGAGGCCTCTTTGAACTCCTCTTCGCGTATCTTGACAAAGTACGAGTTCTCGGCGAAGCGACAGGCGTCAATTATGAATGGAATTCCATAGGATCGTGCAATTTTCGACACTTCGCGCACATTAGCGACGGAGACCGGTTGGCCTCCACCGGAGTTATTTGTAATCGTAATCATCACTAGAGGAACATTTTCTGGGCCAACTTCCTCGATTGCGCTGCGAAGTGCTGCCACATCCATATTTCCTTTGAATGGATGGATTGCGGATGGATCGCGCCCTTCGGCAATGACTAGATCGACTGCATTTGCCCCCACGTATTCGATGTTTGCACGGGTGGTGTCAAAGTGGGTGTTGGAAAAGACGTAGTCTCCGGTCTTTAAAGCGCTACCAAAGAGGATCTTTTCCGCCGCGCGTCCTTGATGGGTAGGGATGATGTGCTTGTAGTCAAAGAGGGATTGAACTGCCTCTTTGAAGATCGCAAACGATGGCGACCCCGCGTACGACTCGTCACCGTGTTGGATGGCGGCCCATTGATCGCGACTCATTGCACCGGTGCCTGAGTCGGTAAGGAGATCGATGATTACATCCTTGGCAGCTAGGGAGAAGACGTTTAATCGAACCTCTTTGATGTATCGCTGGCGCTCTTCCTTTGTGGTCAAGCGGATCGGTTCTACTGAATGGATGCGAAACGGTTCAAAGATGGTTTTATAAGTCACACACACGATGCTATCTTGCCAACGGGTAGCGATCCAATACTTATTGACTGCTGACCCCATAAGTCTTGTCACCCTAGATAAACGAACTGCGTCAGTGGTAAGTTGGCCGACACAAATAAAGCCTCCGCGAACAGGCCTGTAGCTTCAAGGGGACATCAAGTTTCTTTGAGTCGCGCACTTGGAGGCGCCTTGTTGAAAAAGGGGAAGCTTTAAGAAAACGACTGGCGTAGAGAAAGGTTTTGATCGTTCGATACGCGATCGGCCCACGTATTCCGAATTTGATTTTTGCAACGATGCGTAAGAGCATTCATCGTGCGAAATTGCTTAGCCGTGACCTAATAGGATGTGTGCCATCTATCAGAAGTAGATAGTGAAGGTGGGTTGGAAGTGATTTTGATTGCTGCTGCAGGAACGGGCGGGCATATTTATCCAGCAATCGCCGTGGCAGAGGCGCTAGAGGCAAAGGGTATTTCTAGTGATGAAATCGTCTTTGTAACGTCATCGCGCCCAGTTGAAGATCGAATCTTTTCGAATGGTCGGTATCGAAGGGTCGCGCTTACGATTGGCGGCTTAACCGGAGGCATCGCCGGCAAGATTTTAGGAGTATTGAAGATCGCAAGGGCGGCCCTCTCTCTTCGGAAGAGGCTCGCCTCCGAGGGGTTGTCAGATCCTCAGGTATTGGTGATGTTCGGTGGCTATATCTCTGCGGTAGCGCGTGTCGGGCTGCTCTTTAAGACAAAGGACGTAGTCGTAGTCGAGACAAATTCGGTGATGGGGCGGGCGAATCGGGCCTTTCGAATCGGGGCGAAAGCTACTTTTGCCGCCTTTGAAGAAAATTCATCTAGCAGTGGCGTCCCACTTAGATCTTCGGTAATGGATGCTTTGACCTCAACTGCGAGTAATCGTGAAGAAATTATCTCTTCGGTAGTCGACAATGGAAAATCCTACGAACGATTCATAGTATGTTTCGGCGGTTCCCTAGGTGCCCGTACTATCAATCAGGCTCTGCTCTCCCTGGTCGAGGGTGGCGATCTCGATGGGGAAGTACCTACTTTGATCTATCTAGTAGTTGGCCAAAGGGACTTCGCCCAATTTGCATCTTCTCGAGCCTTCCCCTTGACGATCGGGAATGTCACTCTGGCGATTGCAGAGTATGACACCAATTTGGTAGAAAAGCTCAAAGTAGCTGACGTAGTTGTATCGCGATCCGGCTCGAATACAGTGGCGGAGCTGGCAGCTCTTTCAAAGCCGGCGGTATTGATACCACTTCCCAATTCTCCCAATGATCACCAGACCAAGAATGCAATTTGGTATCGGATAAATGGCAGAGGTGTGGTTCTCGAAGATGGAGCGGTTGGCGACGCTAGCCTGTCGCGCGCTATCGCCGTTGCCCTGGAACGGAGCCATGACGAGCTTACAAAGTTCGACGATCTCGATGCGGCAGGTAAAATCTCCACAGCGGTTCTCTCACTTATTGAGAGCCTCGAGTAGGGACTAGATCTACCTTGAGCCCAAATCTGCTCTGTCGTTTTGGTTAGATAATTCTTCGAAAGGCATAATGTGTCCCAAATAGACCTCGAACAACTCTCTCACGTTCACATAGTTGGCGTTGGTGGCGCAGGGATGTCGGCCATCGCGATCATCCTTTCAGAGCGGCAAATTCACGTTTCAGGGTCAGATCTAAAGGCGTCATCTGCCTTTGAACGCCTCCGCGGTTATGGCGTGGATCTTCACGTGGGCCATCGAAGTGAAAATATCGATGGTGCGGATTTGGTTCTCATATCGTCAGCGATTCGCCCTTCTAACGTGGAGGTTGTAGCAGCTTTGGAAAACTCGATACCAGTTATTGATCGACGCGCCTTCTTCCCGACACTTATGCAAGGGAAGCGACCTCTAGCGGTTGCTGGAACCCACGGCAAGACGACGACGACATCAATGTTGGCACTCGCCTTGATAAAGGCGGGTCTCGAACCTTCGTATATCATCGGTGGCGAGCTGAACGAGACAGGTACTTCGGCTGCCTATGGAGATGGCGACTACTTTGTGGTGGAGGCAGACGAGTCTGATAAGAGTTTTCTGGGCCTCGGTGCCTATGGCGTGATTGTAACTAACATCGAACCTGATCACCTTGAAAACTATCGTGATTATTCCGATCAAAGAGATCACTTTTACCAATTCGTCAAAGCAGCCCCAGGTCCAAAAGTTTTAGGTCGTTACCTTGGCGACGCCGTTGAAGTAGATTCCGAGACCGCTGTAACCTTCTCGGCAACGCCTGGAACGGACTATGTCGCTCAGGTGACCTCCGTTGACGATGGGAATCTTACTTATTCGATAACTGCCCCCGATGGCACTTTCGTCGAGTCAACCTTGATGATTCCCGGGCGACATAACGTTATGAATGCGGCAGCAGCGATTGCTATGGCACACCAAATTGGCGTACCAATGGAGACCTCTGCAAGTGCGATATCTAGTTTCTTAGGGGTGGCGAGGCGCTATCAGTTGAAGGGTGATTTCAACGGAGCTTTAGTTGTCGACGACTATGCCCATCTGCCTTCTGAGATCGATGCGACGCTGGAGGCGACGCGGAGTAGGTATCCTGGCCGTCGCGTGGTCGCAGTATTTCAGCCACACCGCTTCTCAAGGACCCAAAGGCTGGCGTCAGACTTTGCAAAGTCGTTGTCGGCAGCGGATGTAGTGGTAGTTGCAGATGTTTATGCCGCGGGAGAAGTGTCGATTCCTGGAGTAAGTGGTGAATTGATCGCGGTCGAGTTGAATGGTAAATATCCACTGATTGATGTGATGTACCATCCATCGCGAAGTGACTTAGCCGATGTGGTTGCCCCATTGATCGAAGAGGGTGATGTGGTTTTGACTCTAGGCGCCGGAGATATTACTTCGCTCTACAACGAGATCGTGTCGATCGAATCTTCAGGAGGGTTTAGAGGTTGATCGAAGTATGAGTGAGCTAGAAGTAGCACTTAGAGACCTTGGCCTTACGGAAGTTGACGATAAGGGCTTGAAGAGTCGTACCACCTACAAGGTTGGCGGAAGCGCAACCTCGTTGATTCGGATCGAACGCGATCAAGACCTTGTGGCCCTCGGCCGCTTGGTGGAAGCCTTTAGTGAGCCGGTTCTCGTGGTTGGAAATGGCTCCAATCTTCTCATTGCCGATGGAGATCTTCCATTGTTCGTGGTTGTGCTCGGTGAGGCATACAAAGGTGTCGAGATAAACGGGGAGACAGTAGTAGCTGGAGCACTTATCTCGCTGCCAATCTTGTCGCGCCAGGTTGGTGCTAGGGGCTTGTCCGGGTTGGAGTGGGCTGTTGGAGTCCCGGGAACCGTTGGTGGGGCGGTCAAGATGAATGCGGGAGGCCATGGTTCGCAGATGGCCGATTCGCTCATAGAGGCTCGAATATTTGACCTTGATTCGGGTACTTTCTCAATTCGAAGCCTCAGCGAGCTTGAGTTTGGTTACAGACGTTCGAATATCGGTCAAAATCAAGTTGTATTAGGTGCAAAGCTTTCGACTCTGGGCCAAGATGATCCAATTCGAATTAAGGATCGTCTCTCTGAGATCGTTGCATGGAGGAGAGAGCATCAACCTGGAGGTCAAAACGCGGGTAGCGTTTTTGTAAATCCATTTGGAGACTCAGCTGGACGCCTGATTGAGGCGGCAGGAGCAAAGGGGATGCGAAGGGGAGGTGCTGAAGTATCGCCGAAGCACGCCAACTTTATTCAAGCGGATCCAGATGCAGCGGCAATCGACGTGATCTCGTTGATGGCCTCAGTTAGAGACCTTGTTGACCTTAAGTTCGGAGTTCGGCTCTTTACTGAGATAAAACTGATTGGTTTTGAAGATACATACGGATTGCCGAGCGGTTCATGAAGTTTAAAGGCAGGGTCGTACCAAACGATGGTGGACAATCGAGAAGCGGAAACGATGGAGTAATTGCGGATTTCGGTGGCAAAAAGAGGCGGTTGAGTCGTCGACAGACTTGGATAGTGGTGGCAACTCTATTCGTAGTCTTGTTTGGTGTTCTAATTGGCACCTTAGTCAACTCGTCTCTGTTCGCTATTTCAAATGTACGAATAGTTATTCACGGTAAGTTGATAACCGGGTCTGAGGTCCTTGCTTTCACCGATTCGATTAAGGGTTCCAATTACTTTAATGTCGACGTTGAAAAAGTTGCTAAAAATTTTGACTCAGATCCTAACGTTGGAACAGCGACCGTAACTAAGACTTTTCCAAATACAGTAACAATCACGCTGGAGTCAGCGACAGCCTCCTTTGCAGTACTTTCCAACTTTTCCACTTTGAATCGCATTGCCTTGAATGACCGGGGACAGACCTTGGCTAGCGTGACTCCACCTGCAACTCTTCCGATGATTTGTACGTCACGGGTTCAGGTTTTTAGCGATAGTGCGACCGACTTTAGCTGTGCTCAAACGACCAAGGTGGCAGACGTCCAGGCTGTTCTTTCGCGCATAAAAGCCGTCATTTCCAACTGGTCAATTACGAGGGCGAAGATCCTATCGATATACGTTTTCACTGGATACGGAGTAGGAATCCAGGATTCGCTAGGTGATCTTGTCTATTATGCAAATGCAAATTCAGTTGCCAACTCTTCGGTCGTACTGTCAAGAATTATCGCCGGTTCAACTCTTCCGCGGCCATTTTTGATCGACCTATCCAACTTGAAGTCGCCATTTTATCTACCCGTCCCATCGTTCAAGGGGTAATAAACACTTAACTTTTCTTTGAGATGTTATTGTCAGACCCAAAATTTGAGAATAATTGGGCATACCTTCGGTAGCGATTGTGATTGAGTAGCTACTCGGCGTTCGCTGCTCACCTCGATCACAGTGGAGCTGGCTAGAAAAGATATTTTTTTAGGGAGGTAATATGAGTTTGTAGTCAACGATAAATTGATGATAAGAGATTATTAATCAATACAAAATCGGTAACTGCGTGTAGTAGTTTATTGGTAATTGGCACGCAAAGCGAAGCAAATTGATTCTTAAATTTCGGTCGGGTTCCCCTATGTGGCTTTGAAGGAAAGTGTGAAATTGTTAATTCGCTTTTTGGAGGAAGATTGTAAAGCGTTGACCAGCGGCTTGGGAACGAGATACTACTCTGAAGTGGCACACTATCAAATTCTCCCAGTTCAGCTCGGTACTTGCTCGATGAATGCAAAGATGGTCCATGGTAAAGTTCAATCCACTGCAATCAATTTGACCTAGAGGGGTCGAGAGATACTTCATCCGTGCGGTGGCTTATTGATGGTTCAGCAATTTTAGATTTTTACTTATCAATTCTTTTAATTTTCAATCAAATATTTTTTTTCGTCGAAGTCTCTCTGTTGGAATTGGCTATATTAGACTATTCAAGACTTGCTGCCAACCTCTAGCCGCTTTGGGTGGGAGGAATCTGCCCGGGCCAGGATTTTCGCGGTCGCGGATGCAGAATTTGGAATTTGGTAGTTGAACGGTTTAATGGGGTGAAGTAGATGATCGGCAGTGATTCACATAACCACAACTATGTGGCTATGATCCGCGTCGTAGGTGTCGGTGGCGCCGGTGGAAATGCTGTAAATCGAATGATCGAAAGCGGCCTCAGTGGGGTCGAATTCATCGTTGTAAATACGGATGCGCAAGTTCTCGCCCAAAGTGAGGCGGGCGTGACCCTTCAGATTGGGCGAGAGCTCACGAAGGGACTTGGAGCTGGATCTGATCCATCGGTCGGACGTCAAGCGGCTCTCGATCATGAGTCTGAGATCGAAGATTGTTTAATGGGCTCAGACATGGTCTTCATAGCAGCAGGCGAGGGCGGAGGTACCGGAACCGGTGCCGCACCTGTCGTTGCGGAGATTGCAAAGAAGGCCGGAGCGCTCACAATAGGAGTGGTAACAAAGCCCTTCTCATTTGAAGGATCGAGGAGAACTAAGCAGGCTGAAGATGGGATCAAAGCACTAAGGGATCAAGTTGATACCTTGATCATTATCCCTAATGACAGAGTCATCGCTGCTTCAACTGAGAAGACCTCTTTCGTCGATGCATTCAAGATGGTTGACGATGTTCTTCTCCAGGCTGTTCAAGGGATTACTGATCTAATCACTAATTCAGGCATAATCAATACCGACTTTGCTGACGTGCGACGGATTATGTCGTCGGCTGGTACTGCGATTATGGGTGTGGCTACAGCTACGGGTGAAGACCGTGCTATCAAGGCAATGACGATGGCGACTACCAGTCATCTCCTCGAGACGACTATGCGCGGCGCAAAGGCAGTGCTCGTAAACTTTGCTGGTTCTAGTCAACTCACCATGATGGAGATATTTAACGCCAGCGCTCGAATTGAAGAGATGGCGGACCGTGATGCTGAGATTATCTTTGGAGCTGTTTGCGATGAGAGTCTTGGAGACGCGGTGAAGGTAACTGTTATCGCCACCGGGTTCAACGATCGGCCATCGACTGTCCCAACGATTTTGGCAGAGGATCGCGACCTTTATGCCAAAGGTGGAGAGGATCGTCAAAATATTAAGCCAATCTCTTCCCTGAACGGTGATAGGCCGTCTAGCGGTGGCGCCAATAATTCATCAAACTTCAACGGTTCTGGATCAAAGGGTAGTTTTGATAGCTCTCTGGATGATCAAGTCGCAAGCCGATCGTCGAGCGACGACGATGACGACGATGATCCAGACGTCCCTGACTTTATAAAGAGGCTCAACTAAGCAAGAGCTCAACTGATTAAGCTGCAATTAGTTATTACTTTCCTGTGCTAGCAGACGTTGGCACAGGAAGTTTTTTTAACTTGAACCGACCATATGCGGGCACTATTGCCAGAGGCGTTCATATCCGGTCATTACTCAAAACGTAGATCGAGTCCAATGTAAAAAATTGAATCAATGACGAAGTTCTTTGCTCGGCTCCTCATTAACCTTGTTCCCGGGTAGGAGTCGGGTTCCCTTTCACGTTCACTCTCACCCGCCCAGGTTCGCTCATTTAGCGAAAGCATCCGATTAGATCTGGATTAAAAATAGATTTTTCTCTGCTTGGTAGCGCTCCGTCTCTGTTAAACCTCTAATATGCTAAGTGTATGAATGAGGGGAAGCTCCATTTTTCAATAGACCGGACCACAGGTGTTCCCCCATATCTTCAAATCGTGGAACAGGCAATAGAAGCACTCCACATAGGAAAGATCGTTTTGGGTGATCATCTTCCTTCTGTAAGTGAAGTTGTCCGAGTTGCCGCTATAAACGCTAATACCGTCATGAAGGCATATCGGGAACTCGAATACGCTGGAATCGCCAAGGCGCTCCAAGGAGTTGGGACGGTGATAGTTGGCCTTCCCCAAGGCGCCAATCCCGAGTTATTCGAGGCCTATCGCCAACGAATCGAGAGTCTTCTTCTCCAAGGCAGGCAAGACGGTCTTTCTTGGGAGACTCTTTCTCACCTTGCTAATTCGACAATTCGATATTCAAAGGCTAAGGAGGCGGTCAACGATGACAATAGCTACTGAAGGATTGTCGAAGCGGTACGGGAAAAGTGCAGCTTTAGACTCGGTTACCTTCAGTGTTCCAAAGGGATCAATTTCGGCGCTAGTAGGTAAAAACGGAGCTGGAAAGTCCACTTTGTTGCATATTCTCGCCGGTCTGACTAGGGCTGATTCTGGGAAGATACAAGTTGATGGTTCGCCGCCATCTCAAGATCCACATTGGCTATCTGGAGTTGGGTTTGTTGATCAAGTTGCATCGATGCCGTCGAACCTTACCCCTTTAGGTCTCTCCAAGGTCGGAAGAGATCTCAATTCCACTTGGAGGCAAGACAAACTCCTTCTAAGGTTGGACGAGCTAGAGATTCCATCTGGTCGTCGAATTAGCAAGCTTTCTGGAGGGCAAAAGCACGCCGTTGCCGTCTTGATGGCACTTGCTAAAGAGCCTTCGGTTCTTCTACTAGACGAGCCACTTGCCTCACTCGATCCAATAACTCGCAGAGCGTTGTTGGGGATCGTCCTCTCGTATGCCTATGAGAAAACAGCCGCAATCCTCCTTTCCTCGCATCTAGTTGGAGATCTTGAGCGTGGATGTGACCACATCGTACTTCTTTCAAATGGGACCGTTTTATTGTCTCAGACCACGGAGGAACTTCTAGGTAGTCATTTTTGGGCGGCGAACTCAAATGAGAACCGAACCCTGATTCGCCGCATATTTAATTCTCCATCGGATTACTTCATCGAGATGGATGCAAAGTTATTGGTCTGCTCGTCGAACGAATCACTGCGATATCAACTCGAGGCAAGATCGGCGGGGCTAGAGGAGATTGTGATTGCAAGGATGACTGGGAAAAGGGTTACCGCTGAAACCACTAAAGCAAGCGAGGCGTAGATGAACACGTTGGATTCGAAGGAAGAAGCACAATCGATACTTCGACTGTCTTTTAGATATTCGACGTATCATCGTCGCTTGAGCGCGTATATCCTTGGATTGTCGGTCGTTGAAACTATTTGGTTTGCTTACGCTGGTTATGTACTCCGTAACGTCCCGGCATTGGCAAATAGATCCCAGAGCTATTCGATACTTTCGAAATGTGCCGGTAGCGCCTGCTCAAATACGTTTGGACCTTCTCAGACCATCGTAAATTCGATAACTACTTTACTGATCTACCTTCTTCCATTGGTTTTTGCAGTAGTCCTGGTTGGTCCTAGTCTCGCAAAAGAATTTGAGACAAAAAGCGTCCGCTTTTTTTGGACGCAAGGCATCAGTCGGAATCAATGGCTCGCCTCTAGATTGATTCCAGGTTTGATCGGCGCTCTTTCCGTAGTGATCGTTGGTCAGATTGAACTCCAAAGATGGATCTTTCCGCACAATCTTTTCGACTATTACGACCCGTGGCGAATGTTTGCGTTTCGCGGTGTTGTGCCGGTGGCAATTGCCTTTTCGTTGGTGGCAATCTCGGTATTTTCATCAATTGTTCTGAAGCGATCCCTACTCGTTGTCCTAGTGACGGCTTTAACATTTGGGGCAATAGTTTTTGCAATTTCTTTCACCGAGCCCATTTTAATTGCTCCTAAAACCGTGGTATATGCCGTGAACTGGGGAGATGGATTCAACCAGGCGGCGCCCTTTCCCCAAAATTCACAATTTGTCACCCAGGCTTATCTTTCTAAAGATGGTGCCCAAGTACCAAACGCATACATTACGTCCGCCTTCGATAGCTGTTCGGCAAGGGCCTCTAACGCTACCAAAGGCTCGAACGGAGTTGCTTCCGGCAACCCTTTCAACCAACGAACCTTTTCAAAGTGCATGACTGCTTACGACTTCTATCTCAAAATTAGTTACCAGCCATATTCGCGATACGGAGATCTTCAATGGATCTACACAGCTATGGCTGTTATTACAAGCTCGGTTTTTGTAGGATTATCTTTCTTCCTACTCAAACGAGTTGACCTTTGAAATACGGCAAGTGCCGTTCGAGCTATTGAATGACTAACGGATGAGAGCCGAAGGATAAAAACTTGAGACGTTCGATAGGCTTTTCGCCGTTGTTGACACAAAGCGTAATGTCATATCGATAGGAGGTTCAAATTCGGTACGCGAGCTTCTCAGGGTAAGTGGTTACGGAGCAGTACAATTCGGCTTGAGTCTGTACCTAACCGTTGGATTGATTGCGGCGACGCCTCATCCGATACATGCAATTGGCTCCGATACTTCTTCATCCCGCCTAATAGGGTGTGGCTATGTATGTTCATTCGGCAATCTACCCCAGATTCGTACCTCCAAAGTGCTATCTCAAATGCGTCTGCTTCGGTAGTCCAGTTGATAATGGCGAATCTTTGATCGTACGGTGCACGTTTGGGCTTGCAGCTAAAAGCGACTCTGCATTTTCGCGATGGATTGAAATTCGATTTATCGAAGCCAGTTCGCGTACATTGAATAGGGATGACTTTGCTGAGTCCGCTCGTGGTGGCTAGATTGTGCATTGAATTAGAGAGGAAAGACTCGGAGTTGTTATGCGATTAAATGGTATCTTCGAAGATGGAACGACCTTCGTTACTAGCACTAGGCATGAGGGTGATCCCCGAGAGTGGGCAATCGAACGGCGCAGTGCCCTTGTTGGTGCTGAAGCAATTCTCCGCCTTCGTCAAATTCACTCCAATATCGTGGTCTCTGCTGATGAGTATGGAGCGCTTTCAACCGCCGATGCTGATCTAGTGGACGGTGACGCAATTTCGTTCGCCGGGGAAATACGCCATTTAATGCAGCCGACGGTGTTAACGGCGGATTGCATCCCACTTGCCCTGTGGTCGAGGAGTAGGGGTCGCTTTGTTATTGTTCATGCGGGATGGAAAGGTCTCACCTCGGGCGTGGTGGAGGAGGCAGCAGGTAACCTAGGCGATTCGAAGCTTCAGGCGATATTTGGTCCTTTTGCCAGATCTTGCTGCTACGACTTTGGCAGACAACACGCCCTCGAACTCTCTGAATTGATCGACGTCGATATGGTAGCGACCGGCACATCAGGACAAGTTACACTCGACCTATTCAAAGGCGCATCTGAGATATTAAAGAGAATTGGTGTCGATGCAGTTGGCGAAGATCCTCCATGTACCATCTGCAATCGCGACTACTACTTTTCGTATCGTGGCGGCGATATGTCACTTCGAATGGGGTCGTTCCTCATATGACAGGTGGCCCTGATCGAGATGGAGACTCCAATGAAACCCTGGATCGTTACAATCGGATCGCTTCGCGTATTGCCGATATTTCGGCGGGGCGTACCGAACTTCTAGCTGTGTCAAAGACTGTGGAGGTAGAGAGAATGCTTTCTCTAGTCGAGGCTGGAGTGCGAGCTTTCGGTGAAAATTATGCAAGCGAATTGATGGAAAAAGCTGTTGATAGCAGACTTTCGGGAGTTCAATGGCACATGATCGGCCCACTTCAACGGCGGTCGATCCCTAAATTTGCGATACATACATCGGTAGTTCAAAGCGTTGGTCGCCTAGTTGAGCTCGATGCGTTGGCTAAGGCTTCGTTTTCTGGCGAGATATACCTTCAGGTTGACTGTGCAGTCGGGGGTCAGCGAAATGGATTTTTGGCAAGGGAGGTGGAGTCCGCCCTGCGGCATGCGCTTTCACTTGGAAAAAATCCCGTAGGACTGATGACGGTTGCTCCCAACATCGATCGTGACGGACGTCGGAGGGCCTTTGCTGAGGTCGCCTCTGTTGCTGGTGATCTTGGGTTGATGAAGCTTTCAATGGGGATGAGCGACGACTATGAAGATGCGATTGAATTTGGCTCCACCTTGGTTCGTCTAGGTAGATCCATATTTGGCGAGCGGCCTTCGAAATAATACTTTCGGGCGTTGCTTGATAAATCTAGAGTAGATTTGTATGTGGGAATAGACAAGCATTGGGGTTGCTATGGCTTCTAAAACTAGACGATTGATAGAGTGGCTTGGCCTTGCTGATCCGCTTGAGGACTTTGACCCCGAGTTGGACGAGGAAACTCCCGTTAACAATCAGAGTCAGCCAAACAGTGGCGGCAACATCTTAATCAATGAGGGCAAGGTGAAGGCTCCTCCTCAATCATTTGCACCGCGCCCAACCTTCGAAGAGGCGCGACCTAACTTTGTCGAACGAACTAATCCCCGCAGCTCTGATTTGAATTCGACTCGTGATCTAGGTGCTCCCCAAGTATTGGATCGCAACGGCAAGTCAGGACTAGGAAGCGTAAAGCCGATCAATCAACAGCAAGGGAAGCAGACCGTTCATATCATCTTTCCAAAGGACTTCAAGGACTCGACCGAGGTTGCCATGCTCCTCAGGGATGGTTATCCCGTCATCTTGAATTTGCAATACGTCGCTTCTACGTCACCGAGGCGAGTTATTGACTTTTGTTCC
>JAKAZZ010000104.1 GCA_021826315.1 Actinomycetes bacterium | reverse complement strand
AAGATAGCCCCTACAACTGGTTTTCTAAGAGTCGCCTTCTCAAGGCGACTCGCGAAGATTACGGGGCAAATTTAGCAGGTGAAACTGCTAGGTCGTTGATCACGAAGCAAAAAGTATCTAAGTCGCAGTGTACACATTGAAATCTTCGGGGAACCGTTGATCGCTGACGGTCGAAAATTTGACCTCTTCGTATTTCAGGTTCATTAAAACTATGCAGTTGGTTTTTAACGTTTTTGAGTTCGCGTTCGTTGTTTGATGCACGCATCATTTCGGCACTATATGAAATGGAAATTTAAAGCCTCCTTTCTGCCGGAATCAATTGATGGGCCCCCATACGGTTCACAATTATCGTGCTAACGACATTGGAAAGAGGAAAGGCAGAAGGTGAATGAAGGAATCGATTGAGATGGGTTGGCTATCCCGTCCAGTTAGGCTCGCCCGACACGTTGCCGAGGAGGGGCTTCTCAAGCGCAACTTTTACTGTCGGGTGAAGCCGGATCTTGATATTTTTGTCCGGAGCGCAGCACCTATATACCATCAGTCGAGTGGGCGACTTTGGTTGCTTCACGGTGCAGGAATGGATTCTTTCGGTTTCGATCTACCCCTCGAAGGTTGGTCTCTAATGGAGTCGCTGGCTATGAGGGGATTTGAAGTCTTCGCAATGGACTTTCGGGGGCATGGCCAATCATCGCGAGTATTGGACGGTAAATCGGTAGATGCTCTCACGGTGGCTGACGATTGTGCTCGCGTTATTAAAATAATGAATCAATACCTTGCCGATTCTCCGACACACCTACTTGGAGAGAGTTTTGGATCCATTCTTGTTCCACTGGTAGCAAAACGGTTAGGTAAGTCGGTCTCTAGTCTAACCTTGCTGGGGCCAATCTTTGGAAAGCTGGGATCCATCGAGGATGACTTCTTGAGTTCGCTTCCCGAGTTTGAGGCTTCGCCGGGCGGATACGCATTTACCACTGAAGAGGAATGGCGAGACCTGTTCTTTGGCCGCGTAGATCCCGAAGTGCTCAAGTGGCATCAATTGTGGTTCGGAACCGCGTATGCCTATCCTGTTGGCCCATATCTATCCCTTCGCGGACTACCTGTAGACAGGGAGTTGCGAGAGATCAATGCCCCTGTTTTAGCAGTAATGGGCTCGTTGGATCCATTTGCCACTGAGGGCGACATGAAGGAGCTGTTCGATCATATTGGCTCCGCTAATAAGCAACTCTTGGTTCAGGAGGGTATCGGTCACCTTCCATATGTGGAAGAAAGGGCCGCTGAAGTATTGGATGCGATATGCACAGTCTTAGGGGGTGACCAATTGTAGTAACGGAGTGCCCGAATGTGGCACGGGGTTGAGTCTTTATTTCAAATTGATAAATATGGGGGGAAATTGAAGTGGATTATAAAAAGGAAGTTGAAATTATCCCAGATGGGAACAGGGCAAGCTGGAACCAAACAGATGGAGCAAAGACGAGGAGTTTAACTGCAAATGCGCTTTCGGAGGTTGAATCTTTGGCGCTTTCAGTAGCGCAGATAGGTCCAGCTATCGAGGTTCTATTCGTTATTGGAGCAATTGGTGCTGTGATAGGTGTCGGAGCGCCTCTTGTCATCTTAATCGCAGGTATCGCATACCTCATGCACGCTAACACGACGTCAGAGTTTTCTAAATCCGTGGTGAGCGCGGGAGGTTACACCTCTTATATGGAGCGGGCCTTCGGGAGGCGCGGAGGTGTATTTTCGGGGTGGATGTATCTCTTTGGCTTCACCGGCATTAGTAGTGGATTTATGCTGTTGGTTGCATTGTGGACTCAGACTGCGATACAGGCTCTATTTTCATTTACAGTTCCCTGGCCGATCTGCCTGATAGTCGTAGCTGCTATTTTGACAACTGTTATGCTTCGCGGAGTCGTGATATCATCCAAGGTTGCGATTGCACTCTTCGCCTTCGAGCTCGTGGTCATTGTGGTGGGATTAGCTGTAATTGCATTGCATAGCGGGACGACTTTTACCGCCAAAGCATTCACATTCACCGGATTTTCAAGTTCTGGAGTTGCCGTTGCATTTCCATTAGCCATCTTCATGTTTGTCGGTGCCAGCAATCCAGCACCTATGTCTGAAGAGATTGCTAATCCCACTAAGTCAGTCTCAAGGGCAGTTTTGATGGCGGTTGTAACCGCTACTGTACTCTTTACGATCGCTTCAATGATCATCGATGCGGGATACCAAAATAGTGCCACCGCGCTTTCAAAGGTCGCAATTCCTTTCTTGAGTGCTCCGGGAATTGTGCACTCTACGCTTCTGTCGGACTTTATTTACATTGCAGGCTTTACCTCGGTGTGTTCAATATTCCTTGCAGGCTTCAATGGCGGCTCTCGAGTCATCTACAGCTTGGCAAATCGAGGAATAATTCCCAGTGTTCTTGGTAAGCTAAACCGTCACAATGTCCCTGGAAATGCCATCGTCGCGGCGATTTCGACTTGGGGCGTTCTAGCACTTTTAGGAGGGTGGTACTTCGGCCTCTCTACGGGATTCGGTGACATAGCAGGTATCGGCTCGGATACTTACGTAGTCCTTTTGACTATTGTCAACTTTGCACTTGTTGCCTTTTATATGAAGGGGAAGGGAGCGGAGCGGAACGCTTCGAAGGTTTGGCTTCAGGTGATTTTGCCCATTATCGGGGCCATCGTACTCGGCTACGTGCTCTGGGAAAGTATCAAGCCTGGGGCCTCGGGTGTACCTGGATGGGATTGGCTGATCGTGGCCGTTATAACCGTTATTGCAATCGTTGCAGGAGCTTCTTATCGATCATCGATAGACAACGAAGTTTAGAACAAGCTCTCCTTTAGTTAGTTTTCTGCCAATGAAAATAGTCGGCAACTTCCTTTACCTCACGAGTCGAGCTCGAGAAAAGGCTAAGTTGCCGACTACTTGGTCTATTTCTCTTGATATCTGACCGAAGTACAAGGTGCTGAATTTCCAAAGAACCATTTCAATTTACTTTGGACACTGAAGCTTCTCAGGATGCTCAACGCGACTGTCTCTGCTTCGAAGTAGAGTTCAGATCTTTTAGTGATATCCAAAATTGAACCACTTATGCCTAGTCGGAAAGCCGATTCTCTGAGTTTAGATCGGTTTTCAGAGCTGAAATTGACGGTAGACGGAGCTTTGGAGATTGGTAACCTGTTTGGCGGTACTTACTGCTTGGTGAATTCTTCGCATCGGGCGTTCAAAATCAGCCATATAAGTTTTGGCATCGGGTGATTCGGAAGGTGCGAACAGGTAAGAGCAGTTACGGAGTATGCCGTGACCACTCTTGTTATTCGATAGATCCGTCGAGATGACTCACAATTAGGCGCCTCGAGCTGATCGAATCGATGTAACTTTCCAAGTTCACTAGCCGTTTTCAGCATTTACGCCCGCATCGAAAAGGTCAAAGACCGACATTTAGATCATCTCAGCATTTCCAGAGACCGCCGATTCCGACTCGGGAAATTGAGCTCATGACGATAAAAGAATCCATACGAGCCAAATATGCCGATGATCTCCCTAACGATTAGGTAAATGTACAACTGGACTGAGGGTGGAGTATTTCTATCACGGTCTCGGAAATTAAGCTTTGTCGGGTCGTCAAAGTCAATCCGTACTCACAAAGATGAGATCATGGAATCAATTGAGCTTGGCATCTTCAACGGATGAGTTGAGGGTTCGAATACCAAGATGCAATCGACCACTGGAAGATGCTACGGGCTTCATTCAGCTCGAGTGACGCTAGTACCAGTGATGCGTTCCTGCGGAACGATTGATCTCAAACTTCCGTACTGGAGGGCGAGTTGATCTCCATTCATGTCGATAGTGCCAACGATCTTCATAGTTTTGATATTGGTAATAACTTTTCCCGCCACGAGCCGACTGCGACTCCCATGTTGTAGGAGAGGTCATATGTAATTGAAGTCGTTGTTGCACCGAACAGTGTCCTAAACGTACGGCACTTTTTTGCCTCACTGTGGTTGGTTATTTCGTCGTTGCCCGAAAGGGAGTCGCGGGTATTTGTATTTTTTTTGTGATTCCCCACCATAGATTTGAATTCCCTGACTGAAATCCCAAAATGCAGAGTCGCTTCTAGTCCAAGAATGAGTAGTACCCACTTGCTTCGCCTTTTTACCGAGGATTTTTGCTTTGCGAAACTTCGGAGCGTAAACGGCTCTTTTGAACGCAAAAGTACCATTTTTTTAAGTTGATAGTCGCTCACGGTCTTTCCTTTAAGGATTCTTTGCTTCAGTAGCGACCTACCCGCGATAGCGGCGACTATCAACTTGATCGCGAACTCCGCGAATCCGTATGACCGCCTAAGAAGTGTGAGCGAATTGGCAGCGCTGGCCTCCTTGCTTCGAATAGGGTCATCGAATTCTCCCTGTCTTCGTCTTTTCGTTAAAGATCCTTTCAAATCGAAAATTAGTCTCGCAGTGACAGTTGAAAGTTGGGCTAAGTTGATCCAACCTCGAGGGAATTGAAAGATTTCACCTTCTGTAGTTCGATATAGGGGAGCCATCGAACTTCCGTACCGGAATGCCTGTAATGCAAGGGACTTTATATTTCGCCGTGGTGGGTGAGTGGCGATGATCGACGGATCGTAGTAGCACCGCCTTTCCGACCTTGCGATCCGTCTTACGAAGTCAACGTCCTCGCCGTATCGCATATCTTCGTCGAATCCTCCATGCAAGTTGAACAGTGCTTTATCGACGATCATAAGTGTGGACGGTAGGTAGCTAGGTCCACCTCTTCCGACGCTCCCCGCCGCGTTACCGGCGTCAAGTGGAAAGTTGATCATCTGATAGAGGAGCGCACCTTTTGCAGATGCTGCTTCACTTTCGCAGCGGATTCGAGGCGCGACGATACCGGCAATCGATGAGGCTGCGATAGTCAAAAGGGCG
>JAKAZZ010000003.1 GCA_021826315.1 Actinomycetes bacterium | reverse complement strand
GTTTCCAACGGACGAGTTGAAGGTTTGAACACCAAGATACGATCGATCATTGCTAGATGCTATGGACTTCATTCTGCTGAGGCGACTCTAGCTTTGGTGATGCTTTCTTGTGGACCAATTGATCTCAAACTTCCCTATGAGAGGGCGAGTTGATCCACATGAAGGTCAATAGAGCCAATAAATTTACAAATACTTACCTGAATCTCCTAGTTAGTCTTCAACCCAAATCGCCAATAAGCCAAGAAGCCAAGAAGCCAATTTAAAACTAGGTTCGAAGGGCAACAAAGGTGGTCCAGAGGCTCCGGTATGGTGGTAGCACGATTCTGCAACTAGTGGTTCAGGGAATCGGAATAGTCAATTTGCCTGCTTTTAGATCCAATGACTATGTAGTTCGGCAGTCTATTTCAACATATTTTGCATGCGAGATAGGACATACCCTAGGTATCTTTTGAGGATAATCCGCCAGGAATTATTGCCCAAAAATCGCCAAAAATCATCTTTTAAGCAGATGCGACGCGCAAAATAAATCGTTAACGTTAAAACCAGTGTTCTATGAATACGGAGATTGGCTTTGAATGTGGTGGTGGCCATGGGGATGATTTATGGCAGAATCAATAAATCAAAGACTAATTCGCGATAGGCGAACTCGTTTAACGTGCCATATAGACGAACGCTGTCAGCATGATAACTATTAAGTAAGAGGGGATGTTCACGGTGGATACTAGAAGAATAACCGGAAGGATCGGAGTTGGATTGGGAACATTGGCTGTTAGTGCGGCAGCCATTGGCGTTAGTGCAACCGCTGCGTCTGCACAAAGCGCGAATATTTCGGTGTTTTCTGGAAAGAGTGTAATTTCTAAAAAACCCACACCTATGAGTGAGAATTATTATTACCAATATCGAAGCACTGTCGCGACGTCGGGTCTGGCCATCTCGCCTAATCTCCTTGTAGGTGGTGGCGGAAGTTCTGACACATATTCGATTATCGAGATCACGCCATCTGAAGAGGAAACGATTTTGGCTGCAGGAGCGACCGGAATCGGAGCCATGATTACCCTTGGATGCACCCTATGGTGGTCAGGGGTAGGAGCAACCGCATGCGTCGGGGCTATCGGGGCGGCGGGCTATACCGTCATCACGCTGATCCAACATGGACAGTTCCCCTATATTTACGTATGGTGGGACGATACCACTTCTAGTTATGCAGGAACAACCGTTGTCTGGTAGCTCGTCGTGGGGGGTACGACAGAGGCGAAATTTCACGGCTCTGGCAGTCGCATTCACAATAAATGTGAGCGTACTGGCCACGGCCTCCGCCAAGGGGGATTCGTTCGAGAGATTGCTAGTGTTGTTGGTAATCCCTATGTCATTTGCTGGGCTGTGCATCTTCGTCGCGGATCGGAGATGGCAAAGGAAGCATTCCCCTCGATAGCAAACCACCAGGCGTTGTTAATAACTGAGCGAGCCGGGCCAAGTGCCCCACTTGCCGCTCGAACTCCCAGCAATGAGAAGCTATAGTGGCGTGCGGTTATCAGGCGAAATGGACCGGGTACGAGGGGGTCTTATACCCCATTCCCTCGCAACAGGAGTTGAATCTTTGAGGATATTATTCCGTTCATGTCAACAGTGATAAACCGACAAAAGTGAGCGAAGGGTGAGAACTAAGAGTTCTGCTTTGGCTCAATTGGGAATAGATCCGCTTAGGCAGGGTTCATGCGCGTTATGGGATTCGGAGAGCGCTTGATCGTAATTGAATAATATTTGGCTCAATCATCCCCAGCAACTTACTCTAAACTGCCTTCGGAAGGCGTTGACTTCCTGAATTACCTCTCTCCTAGATTTAGAGGGTCGGGTCAAATTCGCAATTAGGCGCATCCCCCAATAAAAAAGTAGGTGCCGATTACGTGGAAGGCGACGGCGCTTATTTCGATTTGTTCGCCACAAAAAGAAAGTCGACAACGAGGCGTATCTAGCATCCAGATTTCAGAGAACTAATCTGCTTGAGTTAGTAGTCAATTCAAGGATTTCATAGGATGCCCCAGAGATTCAATAGAGCCTCGAAAGGTGAACCTCCCCGCCCTTACGGACGGGGCTTCTGGCTCCGCCGTTTGGTTGGGGTTACCAAGCATCGCTCCCGTCACGCCACCACGACCAACTGGTCTGGTACCGATGAATCGGTACTGGTGGATGAGTTTGCTAGCTTCGGCTTGCTAATCTGAGTTGCCTCAGACAAGGCCCGGTTCTGGGCACTACTCAGGGCTCTGGCCTTGCGGCACTGCACCTTGCGGTGTGCTTCACGTTGATCAGGGGACCAGCGCTCAACAGCCCGGAGATACGTGACTCGGACTTTTATGTCCGGTCCAATTGGAGTGTATTCCCCGCATAACGCCTTCTGGAGGATATTGATCGCTCCTACAGCGTCTCGATGACAAGTAAAACCACAAATAGTGTTCTTGCATCGGTAGTGTCGACCTGATGGTCGATTGCGTGTCAAGCACGCTGGACAGGTCTTGGTTGAACCCGATTCGTTCAAGAAATCTAGGTCTAATCCGGTCGTGTCTTTGAGGTAGCGTTCCTGTCGAGCTCTCGACCACTGGGACAGTTGTTGACGACAGTGGCGGCCCATGCGCCGCTTGGACTTGGTCTCCTTCTCAATACCCCTCACGTCACCAACTATAACTCTGGCGGTGTTGTGGCTAATGACGTGATTGGCCGCCTTGTTGGAAACCTGATGATCAAAGTCACGAAGCGATAGCTTTGCTTTCGTGATTGGGGTCGATAAGTCCGGAAGTAGACGTCGAAGTTCCGCCGGCTGAGCCAGCAAACATAAAGGTAGGAGGGAGTCCAACAGGAAATATAAGCGTTGCAAGCATTTTTTAGAGTCTCGAAGATGTTGGATCGCTCCAAAGCCTCCACATTCCCGAAATCCATTCAATCCGCGACTCAAAACCTCCGAACAGAACGAGTGAAAGCGTGACTCTCTGGCTCATAGGCACGTGACCTTTACGGGAGTTGGTCGAAGTGTCAGTGTATTTATCTCGGTTTTTAATCGATCCTACGCTCACCTTACGAGAAGCTCGTCGAGCTTTTGATATCCCCAGTAGTTGAACGCAAAAAACCAAAGAGTGTGGTGTTACGGCTCGTTGCTCGTGGAGCTTACCTAAATTGCCCGCAACATCTTTCGAGTCGCATAATGAGGTTTCTGGATCGATACACAGTGCATCCAATCAGTTACATCTCTATATCTTTGTTAGATTTTCGCAATAGCTGCGTCGATCGGCGGAGTGAGAGTTTCACCGACAAAACGCTCTATTTGTTCGGCGTCGACGTATCGACTCCTGTGGTCAATCCGACCGCGCCTAACTTTCGATACTCGCTCTCATTAATAGATCGCTAAGCAAGCAGACACCAGAGGGCTATTCACCCTCAAACACTAAGAAAATATAGCTTGGGGCGTTACCTTATCGGAATCTTGTTTGAGAGTCTCGACACCATATCGACCAACCAAGTCTCTAGCCTTCATATAGTCGTGCGAGATCCCTCGAACCAAATGATTACGAACCTCAACTTCGCGAGTGCCAAGGTTTTCAGATCCAATCGCCAAAGAAGCTATTGCAAAACGGACATCGTTCATTACTGGTGCCCGTGAAAACAGAGAGGCACGAGCAATGGTTACCGCAACTACAGCAGCCTTGATATCAGCCGCACTTAATCCCGAACTATCCGTGACGCCTTCAAGGGCTACTCTTGCTAATTTCATTGCAAATCCACTATCAGGACCAGGAGTACCGAGCTGCTTTCCCTGTTCCACTGCGCTATGGCGATTTACCGATAATTCAGCTGGACGGTTAAGCTTCCAAGATTTCGGCAGTGACAGAGAGTCGAATTTACGAAGTGACGATCCCTTGCTCACTGGAACATACGGTGGCTGAGTCAAATTCTCCCCATTTCAAAGGTCACACCTATACAATTGCACATTTATCAAAAGGTAAGATCGCCCTAGGCTTCAGCGCGAAGAAGTCCGACGACTATCGAGTCTTGCAGCGCCTGCCACGAGGCGTCTATGACATTCGATGATACTCCAATTGTCGTCCACTGGCCATTTGAGTCGCTCGAGGTAATCAGCACTCTAACTTTGGCCCCGGTACCGCTAGTTGAATCGAGGACACGGACTTTAAAGTCTGTGAGGTGGACGCCTGAAAGAGTGGGGTAATCCTGAGCCAATCCCTTGCGAAGAACTCCGTCAAGAGCATTGACCGGACCGTTTCCTTCGGCAGTGTCGACGACCCTTGTTCCATTTACCCAAAGCTTCACCGTAGCCTCAGTATTTGGCTCGCCTTCAGCACGGCAATCGTTGATGACTCGGAAGGATTCGACCTCAAAGTACTTCTGTTCCCAGCCTGTCGCCCTGCGAAGGAGTAGTTCAAGCGATCCATCGGCTGTCTCAAAGTGATAGCCCTGATGCTCGAGTACCTTCAAGTGGTCCAAGACCGTTGCGATCTGGTCCTTGTCAAGTTCGATCCCAAGCTCTGAGGCTTTGATGGCAACGGTTGATCGACCGGCCATTTCGGAGACTACAAATCGGGTTCCGTTACCAACGGTCTCCGGAGCAATGTGCTCATATGCATCCTTGCGACGCGCTATTGCACTCACGTGAAGACCGGCTTTATGCGTAAAAGCCGAAGTGCCAACGTAGGGCTTTTGCGGATCAGTAGCGATGTTTATGACTTCAGCTACGTGGCGAGATACCGAAGTGATAAGCGAGATCCGCTCGCGGGGGATCGTATCGATACCCATCTTGAGCGAAAGGTTAGGGATAGTCACCGAGAGGTCGGTGTTTCCCGTCCGCTCACCATAACCGTTGATACAACCCTGGACGTGTGTTGCTCCCAATTCAACAGAGGTAAGAGCATTTGCAGTAGCGCAACCGGAGTCATTGTGAAAGTGAACACCGATCTGAAGATCCGTCGTCGACTTTACGGTCGAGACGATCTTTGAGACTTGGTGTGGCAAGGTTCCACCGTTGGTATCGCAAAGGACCAAGGTCGATGCACCACCATTTTCCGCAGCTTTGAGAACCCTAAGGGCAAACTCTGGATTGTTTCGATATCCATCAAAGAAGTGCTCGGCGTCGAAAAATACCCGCCTACCCCTCTCGACTAGGTACTTTACCGACTCCTCGGCCATGCGAACAGCCTCATCTAAGGTGGTTCGAAGAGCCTCAGTGACGTGGTAGTCCCAGGACTTGGCTACCATGCAGACTGCTTCAGTCTCGGAGTCAAGCATGTTCCGAAGAGTTTCGTCTTTGCTCGGATCCGCCCCTGGCCTCATCGTAGATCCAAATGCAACCAAAGTTGCAACATTGAAGGAGAGCTCCTTGGGAGCCCTCCTAAAGAACTCAATGTCCTTGGGGTTCGCCCCAGGCCATCCGCCTTCAATAAAACGAACCCCGAGGCGATCTAGCTGCTCTGCAACTTTCAACTTGTCATCGACTGTAAGCGAGATACCCTCTTGTTGTGAGCCATCTCGAAGTGTCGTATCGTAGATGTCAACACTAGAAGGTAACGCAAAGTCGATCTCAGCCGACATAATCTAGCCACTCCTTGTGGTCATCAGACTCTCCATGAACTGCCTTGAAGTAGGCGGCTTGGATAGCCTTGGTAAAGACACCTGGAACGCCGTCGCCGACGATGCGATCGTCGACCGACACCGCAGGAGTTACTTCAGCAGCGGTACCACAGACAAATATCTCTTCTGCGGTGTACAGATCGGAGCGGAGTAGGTTAGCAACCTCTACCTCGTAACCAAGGTCATTTGCGAGGGCGCCCACCGTAGATTGAGTAATTCCCTCAAGCGCACCAGCGGACGTAGGAGGTGTGTAGACCTTGCCCTTGCGTACTACGAAGACATTCTCTCCTGTGCACTCAGAGACATATCCCTGTGGCGAGAGGAGGATCGCCTCGTCGTATCCAGCCTTGACGGCCTCTACCTTCGCAAGCGATGAGTTAATGTACATTCCAGTACCCTTAGCTGCTGGCGGTAGCGAGTTGGGGTTGTGACGCACCCACGAGCTAATCTTCAGCCGGATACCCTTAGCGACTCCCTCGGCTCCAAGGTAAGTCCCCCACTTCCATGCGGCTATAGATACATCAGCCTTGCAAGCAAGAGGGTTTAGCCCCATTTCGCCGTAACCGAGGTAGACAATAGGGCGAATGTAGCACTCTTCGAGGGCATTTTTCTTAACCAGTTCAAGGGTTGCATCTACAAGCTCGTCACGAGTGAATGGAATATCGATCATAAAGATCTTCGCAGATTGGAAGAGTCTGTCGATGTGATCTACCAAACGAAAGACGGCAGTTCCAGTCGGGGTTTTATAGGCGCGAATACCTTCGAAGACACCAGAGCCGTAGTGAAGACCGTGAGTCAGAACGTGAATGTTTGCCTCATCCCACGCTTTGATCTCACCGTTCATCCAAATATAACCACTCTTCTCAATTGGCATTTGCTACCCTTTCTGCTATTTCATTTCCAATTTCAGATGTTGTCATTGTCGAATTTGGACTGTATTGACCAAGAACGTCGAAGATGGCTTTGGCGGCTTTGCCTTCGCCTAGAAAATCGAGCATGAGCGCAGCTGATCGAATCGCTGCGATTGGATTTGCCTTTCCAGTGCCAACTATGTCATGAGCGGCGCCGTGTACTGGTTCGAACAAGGAAGGGCCGGTACGAGCTGGATTCAAGTTCGCCGAAGCTGCATGGCCGATCCCGCCCGAGATTGCTCCTGCGAGATCCGTGATGATGTCTCCAAAGAGATTGTCGGTAACTACGACGTCGTAACGGCTCGGGGAGTCAACCATATAAATGCAAGCTGCGTCGACGTGATTGTATGCCGTCGCAACATCTGGATACTCCTTGGATACCTCGTCGAAGGTGCGCTGCCATAGGTCACCCGAAAAGGTAAGGACATTTGTCTTGTGAACCAAGGTGAGGTGTTTACGAAGACGCGAATTTGCCAATTCAAAGGCATACCTAATTGCACGCTCAACCCCGAACCTTGTATTTACAGAACCTTGGGTAGCGATTTCGTGAGGAGTACCTCGCCTCAACAGCCCACCCTCACCCGCATAGGTGCCTTCGGTGTTCTCGCGAATAACGATAAAATCAACATCTTCAAAACGACCACCGTTACCAGTGGGTGGAGTTATGAATGGACGGTGATTGATATACAAGTCAAGTTCGAAGCGCAGCTTCAATAGCAGGCCTCGCTCGAGTATTCCTGATGGAACTTCCTTGGAACCAATTGCCGGACCAATAGCTCCGAGCATGATCGCGTCGAAACCACGAAGCTCAGCAAGTGTCTCGTCTGGAAGTACGACTTTATCCTTGATGTATCTTGCCGCTCCGAGATCGTAAGAAGAAGTTGTAAAAGGTACTTTCGTGGCAGCTACCACGCGCATCGCTTCGTCCACAACTTCTGGACCTATGCCGTCTCCACCAATTAGTGCAATCTTATGCACGAGTTATAACCCCCAGATTTACAGCGATCGTCTTTCTTTAGAAATAAAAAAGACCGTCCACTTTCACGTGGCCGGTCAAAGCTTGTGATCCACCTTTGTGAACCACAAGCTCTTTAAATCACTACTCCGAACGATACGATTATCGAGCTCAACAAACCCTCACTGAGTTTATTAACAACAAATTTCGTCTAATCCTAGCATCCGAAGGCCTTGCGTACAACTATTAGGACGTCCAACTTTTTAGTTAGTGCGACAAATCGTCGTCATTAACGGTCGATCGCTACAACTTCGACTTGAAGTTCGCCTCCAGGAGCTTGATAAGAGACGATATCTCCCACCTTTTTTCCTTCGATCGATTGACCTAACGGGCTCGACGGTGAAAGTGTTCCCATCCCCTCACGCTTCTCTTCGATAGATCCGAAGAAGTACTCCTCCGTATCTTCATCCCCGACGTAACGAAGTGTGATAACGCATCCTACGGATATATCGTCACGAACCTCAGCGCCGTCAAGCACGATTGCATCTTTTAGTATGGATTCGATCTGGCGAATCCGCGCCTCCATCTTGCCCTGCGTATCTTTCGCGGCGTGGTAGTCGCCATTTTCCCTAAGGTCACCGAGTGCGCGAGCCTCTTCAATGACACGAGCTATATCGATACGACCTCTAGTGGTCAGCTCGTCTAATTCGGCGACCAATCTCTCATAGGCTTGTCTTGTTAGTGTCTGACTCATGCGTTAGAAGTTAGCCGAAACTTTACCGATTATGAACCCAATGCACCGAACAACCCCGATTCGCCTCAAGGCGCACCTAGGTTTACTATGCTTTTCTATCTAACCAAAAGTTGGCGGTTGAGCCAAAGAGGTGAATTTTTTAGGATTTCACTTCACGATATAACTCGTGCTTTCAGCTTCCAACGTCTTGGGCGCGAACCGTGGATACTAATTTAATAGCCCGCAGGTTCCAATCAAAATAGGAAGGTCAAATGGCAGGTCGTACCCTATCGGAAAAGATCTGGGATGCACATCTAGTTGCGAGTGGTCAGAATAGTCCTGATCTGCTCTACATAGATCTGCACCTGGTACATGAAGTAACATCCCCCCAGGCATTCGACGGTCTACGTATGGCAGGTCGAAAGCCTCGCCGTCCCGACTTAACGATTGCAACCGCCGATCATAACGTACCAACGATCGACATCGATAAGCCGGTTGCTGACCCAATCTCAGCCAAGCAACTCGAAGTTCTAAACCGCAACTGTGAAGAGTTTGGTATAACCCTGTACAAGATGGGGGATATAAACCAGGGCATCGTCCACGTAATTGGCCCTGAAAAAGGTTTGACCCTCCCGGGGATGACGATCGTTTGCGGCGATAGCCATACCGCTACGCATGGTGCCTTCGGCGCCCTCGCATTTGGTATTGGGACTTCCGAAGTTGAGCACGTCCTAGCGACGCAGACGCTTCCGCAATCTAAGCCAGGGACAATGGCTATCGAAGTCGACGGCGAACTCCCTCCTGGAGTTAGCGCAAAGGATCTCATTCTCGCGATCATCGGAACGATTGGCACCGGTGGCGGCATTGGTTACGTCATCGAATATCGCGGAGAAGCTATTCGCAAACTTTCGATGGAAGAGCGAATGACCATCTGCAACATGTCGATCGAAGCAGGAGCACGCGCTGGTCTGATAGCACCAGATCAGACGACCTTTGACTACGTCAAGGGACGTCCATTCGCACCTAGTGGAGACGAACTCGATGCGGCCATTGCCTACTGGAAAACTCTGGAAACTGATCCAGATGCCGCCTTCGATAAGGTAGTTCACATCGACGCCACCAAGCTATCCCCATTTGTATCGTGGGGAACAAATCCAGCACAGGTTGCTCCACTTGCTAGTGTCGTGCCAGACCCCGAAGGCTTCGGCGAACCGGCCCAACGCGAGGCCGCTGCACGCGCCCTACGTTACATGGGGCTAAAAGCCGGAACATCCCTAAAAGAGGTCAAGGTTGACACCGTATTTATCGGATCATGCACCAACTCTCGTATCAGCGATCTAAAGGTCGCAGCTGAGATAGTAGAGGGGCGCAAAGTCCACGACAATATTCGGGCAATGGTGGTACCTGGTTCGCACTTGGTAAAGCAAGAGGCCGAGGAACTCGGTCTCGATAAGATCTTTATCGAAGCTGGCTTCGAGTGGAGAAATGCCGGTTGCTCGATGTGTCTTGGTATGAACCCCGACCAACTCAAAGTAGGCGAACGTTCCGCATCAACTTCGAACCGCAACTTCGAAGGACGCCAAGGGAAAGGTGGCAGAACCCACCTCGTCTCCCCAGCAGTGGCAGCAGCTACTGCGATAGTTGGCTACCTAGCCGAACCAGCGGATCTCAAGTAGTAGTCGAGGAAGATTCAAAATGGAAAAAACAATCAGATTTACAGGAAAAGCAGTTCCGCTAGAGCGAAGCGACGTCGACACCGATCAGATCATCCCATCCGACTGGCTAAAGCGGGTCGAGAGGACCGGATTTGGAGCGGGGTTATTCTCGGAGTGGCGAGAGGATCCATCGTTTATTCTCAATGACGAACGCTATTCAAAGGCTACAATTCTCGTAGCCGGCGAAAACTTCGGAACCGGTTCGTCGAGGGAACACGCCGTTTGGGCCCTCATGGACTATGGCTTTCGCGCCGTACTCTCCTTCAGGTTCGGCGATATCTTCTTCAACAACTCGACCAAGGCGGGGCTAGTTCCTGTAAAGTTGAGCGAAGACGAGATCAAGACCCTTCAAAAGGCACTCATCGACGATCCTACACTCGAGATCACGGTCGATATCGAAGCATTGTCAGTCGCTGCACCGTCTATTGGATTCGAAGCGAAGTTCATTTTGAATGAATTCACCCGTTATCGATTCCTAGAGGGGCTAGATGACATCGGCTTAACTCTCGCAAAAGAGGCAGAGATCAGCGCCTTTGAAGCGAATCGTCCAGCCTTTTATCCCAATCTGTCTCGCTAACTAACCCTATTAACTAGCTACGAGTTGATCTCTAAGTTGACCTCGGTCCGCCTACCTACGGGTAATGGCAACGACCGAGGTCAAAATCGTTAAGCCACCTACAACAAAGAGCAGATTTACACTCTCTCCGAGGAGAATGATCGAGGAGATCACCGCAACGAGTGGAACGATATAGGTAACCGAAGCTGACGCCGTAGGGCCGAGGCTTCTATTAATCCGGTGGTACATGAGGGTTGCAAATCCTGTTTGGACTACGCCTAGGGTTACAATCGCAGCAACTGCAGCTGCGTAGGTACGAGTTGAGTGAGCAGGAAAAGATACCAGCCAAAGGGTTGGTATCGACAGCAAGAACCCGAACAAGACTTGGTAGTAGCTAGCTGCTAGGGGCTGTATGTCCCCATTGACTACGTAACGCTTGGTGTAGACGAAGCCGAGAGCATAAGATAGCGAAGCCAACGCTACGACGATATCGCCGATAATGGCGCCACTTCCTGTCGTATTCCACGGCTGCAAGATAAGGGCAACACCCACAACACCCAGGATGAGGCCTCCGTAGTTGTACCAACTCCTACGGTCATTATCTTTAGTCGCTAGTGCAATGACGAATGTAGCGATAGGGGTCAAGGCGTTCAACATTCCAGCGGTAGCTGCAGAGGTCTTGGTTTCGCCAAAAGAGATAGCTAAAAATGGAAGAGTGTTGGCAATTAGGGCCTGTAACGGCATCACCCGAAATAGGGCCTTGCGCTGCGGGATAGTCACAGTGATGCCTTGACGCTTCATAACAACCTTCAAAGTGATGGTCGCAAAGAGGAGGCGTCCAGCTACCACCCACGCGGGGGAGAAGGCCCTAAGACCGATGGCAATCAGATAGTAGGACAGGCCCCAAAGCGAACCGAGTAAAAGCAGTTCAGCTTTGGGGCCCTTAACTTTACTTAGAATTTTGAAACCACATAGTCAATCGACGCAACGAGGGCTTCAACGTCTGATGGATCGACGGCTGGGAAGGTCGCAATTCGTAGTTGATTTCGTCCCAGCTTGCGGTATGGCTCTACGTCAACGATTCCATTCTTACGAAGTACCTTGGCAATACTTGCAGCGTCGATATTGTCATCGAAGTCAATAGTTGCTACAACGTTGGAACGCATCGCCGGGTCCTTGACGAATGGAGTGGCGAAGTCGGACGCGATCGCCCAGTTGTAGACGATGCCAGAGCTTTGAGCCGATCGACCGGTAGAAAATGGCAGACCACCATTTTCATTCATCCACTTGATCTGCTCATTCATCAAGAAGATCGTTGCGAGAGCCGGAGTGTTGTAGGTCTGGTTCAAGACCGAATTATCTAGTGCTATGGAGAGGTCGAGAGCAGGTGGGATGTAACGGCCGCTAGCTTTGATCTCTTTTACCCTCTCAATCGCCGCAGGAGACATAAGGGCGAACCAAATACCGCCATCAGATGCAAATGCCTTCTGTGGAGCGAAGTAGTAGCAGTCAAATTGGCTCGCCTCGACAGTTAGGCCTGCGGCGGCGCTTGTGGCATCTACCGCAACCAATCCCTTTGCCCCAGCAGGTCGAATAATGTCCATAAAGACACCCGTTGAGGTCTCATTGTGGGTGAAGGCATATAGGTCGATCTCGTCGTTTGCGACGGCTTCGGGACGACTACCGGGCTCTGCCTTGATCACCTCTGGGTCCTGAATGAATGGCGCCATCTTTGCAGAAGATGCAAACTTTGCCGAGAATTCGCCAAAAGATAGGTGCTGGCTCTTATTAGCTATCAAAGAGAAGACCGCAGTATCCCAAAAGTAGGTAGAACCTCCATTACCGAGAACGACTTCGTATCCTTCAGGAATGCTAAAGAGCTGACGGAGTCCGCTTCTAACCTCACCTACGACGGACTTGACCGTGTTTTGCCTATGTGACGTTCCGAGGTAATCGGCTGAACGCGCAACTAGCGCATCTACCGCCTCTTTTCGTACTTTAGATGGTCCAGAACCAAAACGACCGTCTCGGGGAAGCAGTTCGCTTGGGATTAGGATATCAGTATTAGCCGTACTATCGCTCATATAAATTCACACCTCAGGGGGTCGATCAGATGTCGGAGAAGAGAGCAAGAATCTCACGCCGAATTTCATCCGTTGCCGAGTCAGCTACGCTTGCGATTGACGCTAAAGCTAAAGCGCTAAAGGCAAGCGGCGTTGACGTCATCGGCTTCGGCGCTGGCGAGCCTGACTTTCCAACTCCAACAAACATCGTAGAGGCCGCCGCAAAAGCGTGTGCAGATCCTAAGAATCATCGCTACACTCCGGCCGCAGGTCTTCCTGAACTAAGAGAAGCGATTGCTGCTAAGACGAAGCGCGATTCAGGATATGACATCACGGCAGCCAACACTGTCGTTACCAATGGCGGAAAACACGCCATCTACAACGCCTTTGCTACAGTCCTAGACCCAGGTGACGAAGTATTGATTCCTGAGCCCTACTGGACGACTTACCCTGAAGCGGTAAAGCTAGCTGGTGGAGTTCCCGTCTTTGTTCCATCCACTCTAGAAAGTGGCTTCAAGGTAACGCCCGCCGATTTGGACAAGCACAGGACCGATCGAACCAAAATGGCCCTCTTCGTATCACCGTCCAACCCCACTGGCGCGGTCTACAACGAAGACGAAACCCGGGACTTCGCAGAATACTGTGCGAATAATGACCTTTGGATCATGTCGGATGAGATCTATGAACACCTCACCTACGACGGTGAGATAGCACACTCTGTCGTAAATTACGATCCCCGCGGCCTTGAAAACGTAATAGTTGTAAATGGTGTAGCCAAGACCTATGCCATGACAGGATGGCGCGTTGGTTGGATTGTTGCCGCAAAGGACGTCATCGCTGCCGCTGCGAACTTGCAGTCACAGCAGACCTCAAACGTCTCAAATATTGCCCAACGAGCAACCATAGAGGCGCTAAACGGAGACCAAAGCGCCGTTGCCGTAATGCGAAGCGCCTTCGATCGTCGGCGACAGACCATTACCAAACTTCTAAATGAGATCGACGGTATAGCCTGCCCACTCCCCAAGGGTGCCTTCTACGTCTACCCTGACGTCACCGCACTCCTAGGGCGCGACTTCAATGGAGTTCGACCAACCAATACTTCCCAACTAGCTGAGGTTGTCCTTGACCAAGCGAAGGTCGCAGTCGTGCCAGGTGAAGCATTTGGAACGCCTGGTTACTTTAGATTCTCCTACGCCTTGTCAGATTCCGACCTCGAAGAGGGAATCTCGCGTATTGCAAAGTTAGTGAGTGAATCTAGCGAGTAACTACAGAAACGCAAAAACGACGACTACGCGATGGGCCGCTTCATGCAAGTCATTGAAGCGGCCCATTACTTTTGCCATCGATCAAAACGCAAGAGAATAATTCACCGAATAAAGATAAAAATTCACTACACCATATAGTTGAAAAAAATACCCCTTAAATTTCGCCAAAGATAATTCAGCAAATACCCACAATCGAAATAACTTCTACTCATAATGGGGTTATTAATTAAAGCCCAGACGGAGAATACTCCACTTGGGCAAACCCCACAGGATTATTTGATTTATCACCTTAGCTACTAGGATGATCCTGTAAAAAACTTGCAAGATATTCTTGTAGATTTTCACAAAATTTATCGTCTCACGTTAGGAGTGAAATGGCGCGGATTCTCGTTACAGAGGAGATTGCAGATAGCGGACTCGACCTACTCAGGCAAGATGGTCATACCGTCGATGTAAAGCTCAACCTTTCAAAGGAAGCGTTAGCAGAAGAGATTAAAGGCGCCGCTGGATTGATCATTCGATCAGCAACGAAGGTCACCAAAGAGCTCCTCGACCAAGCGGATGAACTTCTTGTAGTTGGAAGAGCGGGAATTGGCCTTGACAACGTCGACGTAGCGTATGCAACCGCCCATGGCGTCATGGTAGTGAACGCTCCCCAGTCGAATATCCTTTCAGCCGCTGAGCTAACAGTCGCGCTTATCCTCGCGCAAGCTCGCAATGTTCCTCAGGCACACTCCGCTCTCGTAAATGGCAAGTGGGAGAGGTCCAAGTGGGAGGGCGTAGAGCTCTTCGGAAAGACCTTGGGCGTGGTTGGATTAGGTCGAATCGGAGCTCTAGTTGCTCAACGTGCACTCGCATTTGGCATGAAGCTGATCGCTTACGACCCATTCGTATCTGCCGACAGAGCAAAGCAGATGGGTGTAGAGCTTTGCACCCTTCCTGAGCTAATGCAACGGTCTGACTTCATAACCGTCCACCTTCCCAAGAGCAAAGAGACCGTTGGAATCATCGGCAAAGAGATGCTTGAAATCGCAAAGCCAACGGCACGCGTCATCAATGTAGCCCGTGGCGGTATCGTCGACGAAGAGGCGCTCTACGAGGCGCTCTCAAACGGAAAGATCGCTGGAGCTGCTCTCGACGTCTTCAATAGCGAACCTTGCACAGACTCTCCGCTCTTCACGCTTTCAAATGTCGTAGTCACTCCGCACCTTGGCGCTTCAACGACTGAGGCACAGGACAAGGCGGGCGTTACTATCGCCGAGCAGCTAAAGTTGGCACTCGCCGGAGACTTTGTACCATTTGCAGTAAACGTAAGCGCTGCAGAGGTGCAAGAGTCAGTAAAGCCCTTCCTCCCACTTGCAGAGAGCCTCGGTAAGTTCCTTGCGACCCTCGAAGGCTCTATGCCGACCAAGGTAACCATTGAATATCAAGGCCTCCTTGCCGGTGGAGACACCCGACTTCTCCAACTCTCCACCCTCAAAGGCATCTTTGGGGCGGGCACGAACGAACCGGTTTCGTACGTCAATGCCCCCGCCCTAGCAAAAGAGAGGGGACTCGAAGTTGTTGAAACCTTCTCTGACAACGCGAACGATTACGTCTCTCTGCTCTCGATTGCTAGCGCCAAGCACAGGGTTAGTGCTACTGTTTCAGAGCCCACGAAAGAGGCACGTATCGTAGAAGTCGACGGTCACCGAGTTGAGATTCCACCATCTACCTACATGCTCGTCGTTCGCAACGACGACGCTCCAGGAAAAATTGGTCTCATCGGCACCATCCTCGGAGACGCCGGGTTTTCAATATCTTCTATGGCTGTTGGCCCTTCGAATGACGGACTCACGGCGCTCATGATCCTTAGCACAAACCGCGAAGTCGAAAAAGAGGTCCTCTCCGCAATTAATAGCGCAAGTGGAATTATCTACGCGCGCGCTGTCACTTGCTAATAAATTAGAGCAAAAGTAGAACCGATTAGCGCAACTAACGTTAGTTGCGCTAACATCTAGAGCTATGGTTGTAAATCAATTCGGTCTACTACTATCCCTACTTTGAGTGCGGCTCTCACCGAGAACCGCACTAACCTCTGCGTTCAATTTTGAACACGGAGGTTTTTTTATTTACGGCAAAGTTTCAACCAAGTGGAAATCTGTAATCGAAAGGCGACATCAGAATGACAAGCGAAGCAGAGAAGCTCATAATTTTTGACACAACGTTGAGAGATGGCGAGCAATCCCCTGGAATCTCACTTGATGCATCAGAAAAGCTAGAGATCGCTGAGCAACTCGCCCGCCTAAACGTCGACTACATCGAAGCTGGCTTTCCAGTTGCGAGCCCAGGAGACTTCGACGCGGTATCTCTTATCGCTGGAAAGGTAGAGGGCCCAACAATAGCTGCCCTCTCTAGAACCCATCTATCCGATGTCGATCGGTGCTGGGACGCGCTGCGTCACGCTGCGCGTGCCCGTATCCACGTCTTTATCTCTACATCTCCGGTCCACATGGAGTCGATGCTCCGAATGACTCCGGCTCAAGTACTTGAAGCTACGCGATCTGGCGTAGCGAGGGCCAAAGAACACACCAGCGACGTTGAATTTTCACCTCAAGATGCGACTAGAACACCTCTCGACTTTATGATCGAGGTCCTGACTGCAGCGGTAGAGTCAGGCGCAAACACCCTCAACATACCAGATACTGTCGGCTATGGAATTCCATGGGACTTTGGCGCTCTAATCAGCTATGTTCGCAAGAATGTGCCAGGCGACTACATCATCTCGACACACTGCCACAATGACCTAGGTCTAGCAACAGCTAATAGCCTCGCGGGTGCCCAAGCCGGTGCACGACAGATCGAGGTCTGCGTGAACGGCCTCGGCGAAAGAGCCGGAAATGCTGCACTCGAAGAGGTAGTCATGGCGATCAAGATTCGGCCAGACCAATTCAACGGGATGTACACTCAAATCAAGACCGAAGAGATAGCAAGAACCTCTCGTCTTGTGTCACGGCTGACGGGATATCCCCTCCAGTACAACAAGGCAGTCGTCGGTCGAAACGCATTCGCCCACGAGTCAGGGATTCACCAACACGGAGTACTTGCCAACAAGAAGACTTACGAGATCATCGACGCTGAATCTGTTGGTCAAAAGTCGTCACAGATCGTCCTTGGAAAGCATTCAGGGCGCCACGCCTTCTCCGACAGTTTAGAGAAGATGGGGATAAAAGTTCAAGGCGACGCCCTCACTGCAGCCTTTGCACGCTTCAAAGAATTGGCGGATCGAAAGCTCGATATCACTGAAGCTGACCTTGAAGCAATAGTTGCGGAGGAACTTGGAATCTTCACTACTGACACCTTCGTCTTGGAAGAGCTTGCTGTAACCGGCGGTACGGTTGGTACCCCAACTGCGCGAGTTGTCCTTTCAACTGCAGACGGGAAGGTCGAGGCGAGTTCGGAGGGTAACGGAATGATTGACGCGGCCGGAAAGGCCATTCAAAAGGCGACCAACATAGAGGCGTCACTCATCGGCTTCTCTGTCTCGTCGGTCACTGGTGGCGTAGACGCCCTAGGCGACGTTGTCATCCAACTCGAGTCAAATGGATCGAAAGCCTCAGGAAAGGGTGTCTCCACCGACGTCGTCGAGGCTTCCGCTCGCGCATACCTAAATGCCATAAATCGAATTGAACGCCGGCGCAGCCGCAATTCAGAGGGTAGTGAGAGCGAAGTAGGCCCGTAGCCGCACCGTGGACTAGAGGCTAAGTGAGGCCGGTATTACGGTAGCAGAATTCATCCGAATGGTCTCTTCTGCTACCGTTTTTGATACCTTGCGCGATAGATAAAGCTCCATGGAGAAGAGGCCCCTAAGTAACTCTCGCCGCTATCTTCACATAGCCAGAGGTCTTCTCCCACGTAGTCGTAAGGTCTTCTAGACAGGCGGCAATTACCCGCTACTACCCTTTCAATTGGATCAAGGGCGACCTGGACCTTTGCCATGCCTTTACTGTTCGACCGACCGTGTTCGATGAATGCCAACCGTCCACCCGTCTTGAGCACACGGTGACACTCTGCGACCATTGCTACGGGAGTCTCTACAGAACAGAGAACGAACGAAAAGATGATGTAATCTACAGACCTAGATGCTATCGGCAATGCGACACCATCGCCAGCCACAAGAAGGACTTTAGATGGGAGATTGCGCTTGTTGGCGCCTAGCCTGAGTGCCTCTATCGAGGGCTCTACTGCCAGGTAAGTGGTAACCGCTTCGGTGATAAAGGCGGCATTTGTGCCGCTTCCAAATCCAACTTCAAGAACCGTTCCTGAAAGATCTTTGGTGAGGTCTCTTCGCAATCGCCCAAATGCTGCCGACCCGCATACTACGTCAATTGCCCGAGGAAGCACCTTGCCTTCGTACCACTTTGAGATACCATCTGTGACTACTTTAAGACGTTCGCTCAACTTCACAAACTAGATGGTACTACTTCGCACTGTCTCCCTTGCAAAGTCAAAATGGGATCGACTAAATGCAATAGCCGCAAAGAAAAGGATTACTTTTCAATACGATCGACCTTGGGCTCGCCGGTATAGGTTACTTTTCCGTTTGAAAGCGTTATCATCTGGTCAGCTATGGCGACAAGTTCGGGGGAGTGGGTAGCGATCAGTACAGCTACCTTTTGAGATCGAGCCTCCTTCAAAAGATCCACGAGAGCGGTCTTGCCGGAACTGTCCAAGCCGACGTATGGCTCGTCCAAAAGCAGTACCTTGAACGACCTTGCGAGCGCCATAGAAAGTGCTACCTTCTGACGTTGACCCCTAGAAAATCCTCTTGGTAGCCTTTCAGCGAGGTAGTCGATCTCGAACTTCTCCAAAAGCTCGTTGAGTCGCTCTTCGGAATCTTCAAGCCCCGAAAGTCTTGCCGAGAAGGTCAAGTGCTCAAATACTGTAAGGTCAGCGTAGAGGGACGGTTCATCAAATGCAACCGAGGTTACGATACGTGCTTCTCTTGTGCCAGCTTTAGCACCGAAGAGCAAGATATTTCCCGAATCGGGCTTTACGAGTCCGCAGATAGCTTTGATGAGCGTCGATTTACCAGCACCATTGCTTCCCACAAGAACTGTTATAGAGCCTTGAGAGACCTTGAAAGAGACCTTATCAAGGATTACACCACCATCGTACTTCTTTACAACATCCGTTACAGAGATCGCAGACGACGTACCTTTTTTTGAATCGTTAGCCATTTCTAAGCCTTCTTGCTACTCTGCTCGCACTACGCGACCGTTGGAAATGTATGCCCATATAGCCAGAGGGACGACCAGTAAAAATGCAGAGGTTGAGATCGCCTCGCTATAGGGAACTTGAAGGTGAGCGATTGCACTCTTAGTATTAATAACTGCAATTATCCAGCTATTCGCAAAGATCACCGGTAAGGCGTCAACGAGGTATGCAAATGCGGCAGCCTCGGGAACCATCGCGATCATCGATACCGAAGAACCCTTTGAACCTCGGTAGTGTGCAAATCCGCCGGCAAAGGTAGCAGAAATAGCCATGACTGCAATTATTGGAGCCGATACTTCAAGGGCTACCATTCCTGTGGCTTCAAAGATCACCACATTTACTACACTCGCCAGAATCAGAAGGGCCGCTGCTGGGAAGAGTATCGATCTCGACAACAACCAACCATCTTCAACTGCATAGTTGATGAATTGATTAGGGTGATCAACCAAAGAACCGACCGTGTCACTCATCTCTAATCCGGCCAACACGACAAATGGCATAGCTATCAGACCATCGACGGTAGCCCCCGATATCGAGAGATTTATCGCATAGACCGCGATACCAACTGTAAGCACTAGGCGGATGTATCGCCTTAGTCTCCAGTTGTAGAAGTTCGAAAGCGAGAGATAGACCGGGCTTCTCTTTGGGCGCATCGTAATCTTCATGAGATATCGAGGAAGGCGCCTCGGGGTATAACCACCATCTCCAAGTGCACGAGAGAGAGATATTACGCCCCTGATGTCGCGAAGTGCTACAGCAAAGCGAAGCTTCGAGATCAGCTCAGATCGCCGCTCAATAGGTTCGAGTTCGAAACGAGCGACAAGAAAAAACCCTGCGGCGACAGCTATAAGTGATATCACCGGAATGATTAGCGCCTCAGAGGGGTAGCTACTAACCGAATAAAGAGATATTCCGCCAAGATTGGCAAAGGCGCTTACATTGCTCGTAATTGTAAAAAGGTACGTAGCAACAGCCGCGACGATTGAAATCAGGTAGACGAGTTCAGGTCGAATCCGAGTCAGGTTTCCGACAACCGAAGCACCAATGTAGATGTTCGATGCAGTAAACGCCACGATCGCCATTGAAACCGCGGGAAGGAGCTTGTAGCCATTATTGAGGTGGTAGAGGAGTGCACCAATTACTATGCCAACCAATATCGAAACATAGCTACGCAAAAATACGATCTTTAGAAATTTGCGACGAAGAAGTTCCGGATGGTCGGTGCCTGCTAAAAATACAAGGCGCATCTCCGACCGAAATACCGTGATTGGCCCGCCCTTAGCACCCGCTGAAAGTCCGACGCTCAAAGCAGCCGTAAATATAAGGAGCGTAATGGTGGGTATGTAACGAATAAAAGAGGAGGTAAAGGGCTTATCGATCTTTATCAAGACGCTTGAGTTCGTTATCAAATCAACGATGATACCAACTATAGCAACGATAAAGTAGCCCTTTACGACAACCGTTAGTCTGTCATTTATGTCAAAAAAGTGCGCTCTGCGTGCGGAGTTGATCTCCTTCGCCACAGAGCGCACCGTCGTTTCAAAGTTCAATTAACCGCCAGAAACGTCACGAATATTTTTTGCCTTTGATAAGAAAGGCATCATCTTGCGAAGTTCGCGGCCAACACCCTCGATTGGATGGTTGGCTGCGTTGTCACGCAAACGATTGAATTCAACTTGCCCTGACTCATTTTCAGCGATCCACTCACGTGCGAAGGTACCGTCTTGAATGTCAGTCAGTACATTCTTCATCTCAGCCTTTACTGCATCAGTAATGACACGTGGTCCGCTCTTTAGGCCGCCCCATTCAGCAGTTTCGCTAACAGAGAACCACATTCCCGATAGACCGTGTTCGTAAAGCAGGTCAACGATGAGCTTTAGCTCGTGTAGACACTCAAAGTACGCCGACTCAGGCTGGTAGCCAGCTTCGACTAAAGTCTCAAAACCAGCGGTAACCAAAGAGGCCAATCCGCCGCAGAGGACGGTCTGCTCGCCGAAGAGGTCGGTCTCGGTCTCTTCCGAGAATGTAGTATCGAGAACGCCGGCCTTCGTCGAACCAATGTGGTGAGCATACGATAGTGAAAGCGCGTGGGTATTTCCACTTGGATCTTGGTGGACTGCAATCAGCGATGGAATACCGCCGCCTTCGGCATAGGTCCTTCTAAGAAGGTGGCCTGGGCCTTTTGGCGCTACCATACCAACGTTGATGGAGGCAGAGGGAGCTATTTGGCCGTAACGAATGTTGAAACCGTGGGCGAAGAGTAGCGTGTCACCATCTTTTAGATTGGGGGCGATCTCCTCGTCGTAGATCTTCTTTTGGGCAGTGTCTGGTGCAAGGATCATTACCACATCGGCCCACGCTGAAGCCTCAGCTACAGTCATGACGGTCAATCCCGCCTCTTTTGCCTTTGCTGCTGACGACGATCCCTCGCGGAGGCCTACCACAACTGGTACACCAGACTCAGATAGGTTCAACGCATGTGCGTGCCCTTGTGAGCCGTAGCCAATTACGGCAACATTTTTTCCAAGGAGAAGGTCAGCATCTGCATCCTTCTCGTAGTACATCTCAGCCATGTGGCTAGCTTGCCTTTCCTCTATTCATTCCGCCCCTGGTCGACGGCCGCGCCAACTTAGTTAGCGCTACGCGTCCAGTCCTCTGAACCTCTATAATTCCGAAGACTTTAATCAGACCCGTAAAGTCATCTAGTCTATCGGGGGTATCGGCCAACGCCAATGTTAGACGTTCGAGTCCGACGTCAATTACCTTAGCCCCAAAGATTCCTGCCAATTCCATAATCTGGGATCTACTTTGAGTGTCCGCAGCAACTATTGCAAGCAACAGCTCTTGCTGGACGGACTCCCTCGGATCAATCTCAGTGATCTTGATGACGTTAATCAATTTATGAAGCTGTTTCGTTATCTGCTCGAGCGTCACCGATTCAAGATCAACAACAACCGTCAACCTCGAAAACCTCTCGTCATCGGTTGGGGCTACTGCTAGGGAGTAGATACTATAACCGCGCCGTGAAAAGAGTTGCGCCACGCGGGCTAGCACACCGGCCTTGTTCTCAACTAGAACACTAAGGACGTGATATCCAAACTCCGTCGAACTCTTGCCGCCTGGCATTGACATCGGAATTAAATTTGGAGATGCATTGGTCATTGTTATCGTCCCTCAAACATCGGTCCTAGGACCACTTCATCATTGGTTGCTCCAGATGGAACCATTGGGAATACCTTCTCGCGCCAGTCGGTCCTAAATTCAATTACGACCGAGCGGTCATTTATCTGATTTGCCTTTTCAATCGTAGGGATCACATCTTCTGGCGTCTCTACCCTAAATGCAACACATCCCATGGCCTCGGCCCACTTCACATAATCAGGTAGATCAGGTGAAAGGTAGACCTCAGAGTATCGCTCCTCGTAGAACATCTCTTGCCATTGGCGAACCATTCCAAGGTAAGCGTTGTTCAGAAGCGCAATCTTGACTGGGATGCGCTCAGCCGATGCTGTAACTAACTCCTGAGCGGTCATTTGGAAACACCCATCACCATCAACTGCCCAAACCATCTTGTCTGGACGGCCTACCTTGGCTCCGATTGCTGCAGGGATAGCAAATCCCATAGTCCCCAATCCACCCGAATTAATCCACGTATTGGCATCGTTGAAGTGCCAAAATTGAGAGCCCCACATCTGGTGTTGCCCAACTCCCGAGGCCAAAATCGTTCCCTCAGGTGCAAGTTTCGAAAGGCATTCAACTACATACTGTGGCTTGAGCGAACCATCTTTTGGATCCTCCTCGTAACGGAGGGGGAAATCTTCTTGCCACTTCTTTACTTGATCGTGCCACTCTTGAGTGATCGAGTAGTCCAACTCCCCGGCCTCACCCTTGTCGAGGGCCTCAATCAACTCTTCAATAACGAGTTTCACGTCCCCGACTATCGGAACATCAGCACGTCGGACCTTTCCAAGCTCGGCTGGGTCAATATCAACGTGGATAATTTTGGCTTCAGGAGCAAATCCTGAGACCTTCCCGGTAACACGGTCATCAAAGCGAGCACCGAGGGTAATCAAGAGGTCAGACTTTTGCATTGCCGTGATAGCCGTATACGTTCCATGCATACCTGGCATTCCGAGGCATAGGGGGTGATCGTCGGGGAATGCCCCTCTACCCATCAAAGTGGTCACGACTGGAATATTGCACTTTTCGACGAGAGTCTTGAGGGCAGCAGATGCTCCGGATCGAATAACGCCACCACCGATGTAGAAGACGGGCTTCTTGGCTTCCTTGATCAGCTTGGCAGCTGCTGATATTGAACGTGGATGACCCTTTACATTGGGCTTATACCCTGGAAGATCGACGCTATCAGGCCAATACCAGTCCATCATCTGGTTCGACACATCCTTCGGAAGATCGATCAGAACCGGACCGGGACGTCCAGTGGTAGCGACGTGGAAGGCCTCTTTTACAACTTGAGGTATCTCGGATGCATCCTTGATGAGCCAATTGTGCTTAGTGATACTCATGGTGATGCCGGTGGTATCAGCCTCTTGGAATGCGTCAGTTCCAATCGAGGACGTCGCGACCTGACCAGTAATTACCACTATCGGAATCGAGTCCATATAAGCATCAGCTAGTGCCGTCACAATATTTGTAGCGGCAGGACCAGATGTGACTATCGCAACTCCAGGTTTGTTGGTAGCCTGCGCATAGCCTTCTGCCATGTGACCGGCACCTTGTTCGTGCCTGACCAAGATGTGACGAATCGGTGAATCTATGATCGGATCGTAGACAGGCAAAATAGCACCGCCGGGCAATCCAAAAACTACATCCACGCCCTGCATCTCGAGGCTTTTTACTAATGCTTGCGCGCCTGTAATCCTCATGTGAGCCACTCCTAAACAACTGCAATTGCTTTTCGATTGTCGTGAAATACAAAAAAACCTCCCATTTGGGAGGTTCGTGTAGCGCGCCCGAGAGAAGCCTCTCGAGGCGCTACATAACTACTAGTACTACGACAATGGTCGAGACAAAACTTTTCACACCTTCAACAATAATTGACTTTGACCGCTATTGCAATCGCCAACCTTATAGAAGACTAAAAAGCATTCGTAACGGCGCCGATTTCTGCCCCTTGAACCAACTTCGCATACTTTGCCAAAACGCCAGACCCATAACGGGGTGGCGGAGTCTTGACTTCGGAGAGTCGCCTTGCGATCTCTTCTGGATCAACGCGAAGATCGATTGACTTATCTCGAACGTCGATAGTGATACGGTCACCATCGCGTACCGCCGCGATAGGTCCTAAATCGACTGCTTCCGGCGCCACGTGGCCAATCGAAAATCCGTGTGTACCGCCGGAGAAACGACCGTCGGTGATGAGTGCGCAGTCACTTCCGCGACCTGCTCCCTTCATTGCACCCGTTACCGCGAGCATCTCACGCATGCCAGGTCCACCCTTAGGGCCCTCATAGCGAATAACTACAACCGTATTTGGCTGAATCTCACCGGCCAAGATGGCATCAAGCGCCTTCTCTTCGCCATCGAAGACTCTGGCAGTACCATCGAAAGAGTACTGGTCGATTCCCGCGACCTTTACAACCGCACCCTTAGGAGCGAGAGAGCCTCGCAATACAGCAATCCCTCCTATCTCATGAATAGGAGCAGAAAGTGGATGAATTACATCACCGTCAGGCTTAGGAGGATTGATAATAGCTAGGTTCTCCGCAACGGTTTTACCAGTTACAGTCATGCACTCACCATCGATAAGTCCAGCCTCAAGCAGGTGGGCCATAACGACAGGGACTCCGCCGATTCGATCTACGTCGCTCATGTGATACTTGCCGTGGGGCTTGGTATCTGCCAAATGAGGCGTTCTGGCAGCTACGCGATTGAAGTCATCGAGGTCTAACTCAACGTGGGCCTCATGAGCAATTGCGAGCAAGTGCAAGACGGCATTCGTCGAACCACCGAGAGCCATAACCACTGCGATTGCATTTTCAAATGCAGCCTTGGTCAAGATCTGACGTGGACGAATACCCAATTCAAGGAGCTTCATAACGGCCTGGCCGGATTGGAAGGCGTAATCCATTCGTCGCACATCAACAGCTGGTGCAGACGATGATCCCGGTAGCGCCATTCCCAGGGCTTCAGCGGCTGAGGCCATTGTATTGGCAGTGAACATTCCAGCGCATGATCCGATTGTCGGGCAGGCTTCACGCTCAATCAACGACAACTCCTCGTCACTGAGGGTACCTGCGGCGCGTGCACCTACCGCCTCGAATACAGAGACGATGTCAATGGCCTCTCCTCGGTGATTACCTGGCATAATCGAACCACCGTAGAGGAACACCGCCGGCAGATCAAGACGAGCCGCTGCCATGAGCATGCCGGGAAGGCTCTTATCGCATCCCGCTAAGGCGACTAGTCCGTCAAAGCGCTCAGCGTGCATGACGGTCTCAACGCTGTCAGCGATTATTTCACGCGAAACCAAGCTCGCGTGCATTCCCTCATGGCCCATTGAAATTCCATCAGAGACGGCGATCGTGTTGAACATCAAAGGAAAGCCGCCACTTGCGAAGACGCCTTCTTTCGACTTCTTGGCCAAGACATCAAGTGGCATATTGCAAGGTGTAACTTCATTCCATGATGAGGCAACACCGATTTGAGACTTGGTCCAATCTCCATCGTTCATTCCAACCGCTCGGAGCATCGCCCTAGCTGGTGCGCGACGAAAACCATCGGTTACGTCGCCGGATCGTGGTTTCATATCAGACACGAGAAACTCCTTTTTGAAAAATAATCTTCGAAACTACCCTTGAATTTGGCTACGTCGATCATTCAATGACTTTGATACCAACTTACCATTTGCCTTGCCGCCCGACTTCTTCATTGCTTTTCCTACAAAGAAACCGGCTAGTTGGTCTTCACCACTAAGGTAGCGCTCCCATTCACTTGGAGACTCCGCGATGATCTCGCCTACCAACGAATCCATCTCGTCACTAGAGGAGGCAACGAACCCAAGCTCAGCAATCAAAGCAGCAACATCAATGGCGCGGTCCGCCACAACTCGCGCTAGGACTGCCTTGGACTGAGTCGGGGTCAACTCACCCAGCGACTCTTTCACGAGAACCTCAAGGAGTTTTTCGCTCGGAACTAGGTACGATTCATCGAGACCAGTGATGAGTCCCGCGACCTCATTTGCACAACGGGCGAGGGATAACTTAGCGGGCACCCCTTTTTCGATCCCTGCGAAAATCAAGTCATCTAGATCAAAGTTGATTACAGTTTGAATCTGTTCAATCTCAGATTTAGAGGGGGAATCGCCAACAAGCTCCACCAACGCTGCTCGCCTTTTTGGAGGTAAGGCCCCCAAGTTGGCCTTGATGGCCTCAATCTCTTCAACGGAGGGGTCAAGCGGAGATAGATCTGGCTCAGGGAAGTACCTGTAATCGTATGCCTCTTCTTTTGATCGAAGCGAAGATGTCCGGCCGAGATCTTCATTCCAGTGGCGAGTCTCTTGGGTTACCTTGCCACCGCCATCGACGATCTCCATCTGCCTTCGGGCTTCATAGGTTATCGCTCGAACCAGAGACCTCAACGAGTTCAAATTTTTAATCTCGCAGCGCGTTCCGAGTTCGTCGGTTCCTACTTTTCGCACCGACACGTTGGCGTCAACCCTAAGAGAACCCTCTTCCATCTTCCCATCGGTAGCTCCTGTTGCTACAAGGATGGAGCGAAGCTCACTGACGTACTCACGGGCCTCTTCGCCACTCACCATATCGGGCGCAGATACGATCTCAACTAAAGGTATGCCAGAGCGGTTGTAGTCAACGAGCGAATAGTCGGCGCCGGTGATTCTTCCGCTGGTTCCTATATGGGTACTCTTACCGGTATCTTCTTCTATGTGCGCCCTAACGATGTTGACGACCTTGCCCGTTATCGGCAACTCAATGTAGCCATTGATACAAGTCGGTTCATCGTACTGAGTCACCTGGTAGTCCTTGGGCATATCAGGGTAGAAGTAATTCTTGCGGTGAAACACAGAGTGTTTGATTTCGCAATTTAGAGCGGTGCCAATGCGCATCGCGTACTCAACAGCCTTGCGGTTAACTACGGGAAGAGAACCTGGTAGTCCCAGGCAAACGGGACACGTATTCGTATTTGGCTCGGCGCCAAACTCATTAGCGCAGCCGCAAAACAACTTCGTCTTGGTCCTGAGCTCAGTGTGGACCTCAAGGCCAACTGTAATTAAGTAATTATCTTCCAAAGACATATGACACCTCCCTACTTTTCTGTACTAGCCCACTGTGGGACCGCTCGATACTTTGCCGCCGCCTCAAGCGCTGAGGCAACTTTGAACATTACGCTCTCGCCAAACGAAGGGGCAAGAACTTGAATCCCAATGGGAAGACCATCTTCGTCACCGGCGAACGGAACACTCATGGCTGGGTGGCCTGCCAAATTTGAAGGAATAGTACAAACGTCGGACATATACATCGACAAAGGATCGCTCTTGGCATTGAATTCGAAGGCTACCGTTGGCGATGTTGCCGAAATGAGAACGTCGTAATTTGAATATGCTGCGTCAAAGTCGTTTGCAATTAGCGTGCGGACCTTTTGGGCCTTTCCGTAGAGAGCGTCGTAGTACCCCGCTGAAAGTGCGTAAGTACCGAGCATGATGCGTCTCTTTACCTCAGGGCCAAAACCTTGACCACGAGTCAATTCGTAGGTCTCGTTCATATCCTTGCCTTCAACCCGTAGACCGTAGCGTACGCCGTCAAACCGGGCCAAGTTGGAGGATGCTTCAGCTGGAGCTATCAAGTAGTAAGCCGTGAGGCCAAACTTCGCCGCAGGAACCGAAACTTCATCTACGAGAGCGCCCATCGAGCGAAGTGACTCAATGGCCTGAGCTAGAGCCTTGTTGACACTATCCGATAGACCATCCATCATCTCGGTGATCACACCAACCCTCAACCCTTCGATGCCACCGTCGCTCGCTTGATGGTCATAGCTACGGCCAGATAACGAGGTCGAATCACGCTCGTCGTGGCCAGATATGACATCTAGGACGAGCGAGGAGTCTTCGACGCTCCGAGCAAAGGGGCCGATTTGATCGAGTGAAGAGGCAAAAGCGATAAGCCCATAGCGCGATACCAAGCCATAAGTTGGCTTAACACCAACCACTCCACAGAGCGACGCCGGCTGACGTATCGATCCACCAGTATCAGAGCCAATTGCAATCGGAGCAAAGCGAGCTGCAACGCTAGCTGCGCTTCCGCCTGAGGATCCTCCGGGGACGCGGTTCAAATCAATTGGATTTCGAGTTGGGAAAAAAGCTGAGTTTTCAGTGGACGAGCCCATCGCAAACTCATCAAGGTTTGTCTTACCGATAGCTATTGCTCCCGCGGCTTCAAGACGCTCCACAACGGTCGCAGTGTATGGGGGGATCCAGCCTCTAAGAATCTTGGATGAGCAGGTAGTTTCCACTCCTCTATATGCCATATTGTCCTTGAGTGCGACTGGGACCCCTGCTAGGGCACCGAGTTCTTCACCCCGTGCCCTCTTTTCGTCCACCGCCCTCGCGGCCTCTAGGGCTCGATCGCTCATCTGCGTTACAAAAGCCTTGACCTCATGGTCGTAACTTTCAATCTGCTTGAGATGTGCGGTCACAACCTCCACGGCGCTAAACGCTCCCGAACGTACTCCCGCCGCTATGTCGACAGCACTCATTTCGACGAACTGTGCGTCACTCACTTACTCTTCACCTACGATCTTTGGAACCAAAAACATCGACGCTTGGGCATCTGGGGCTGATGCCAGAACTTCCTCACGGTCGAGCGAAGGGCGCACCTCGTCGTCACGCATGATGTTGACGACAGAGAGCGTGTGGCGCATTGGAGCTACGCCATCTAAATCAAGTGATGCAATATCCTCGGCGTGCTCAAGGATCGCCGAAAGTTGCCCTGCGTATTCGCGCACTTCACTTTCGTCGAGAGCGAGGCGCGCGAGATATGCAATATGGCGCGTTGTTTCAATAGAAATATCGTCGTTGGACATGCCAATAGCCTATTTCAACTAGCGACTTACCAAAGCCAGGGCTTGTACTGTCTTACTGCAAAGAGTCGAAAAACGAGATCATCCCATCCGAAATGACCTCTTTGTCGAAGTCCAAGGTTGCGACGTGGAACGAGTTCTTCAGAATAACCTGCTCGATATTTTTACACTTCGCTACAAGCAACTCGCCGGAGTCGGGAGAGACTACATGGTCATCGACTGAGTTGAAGAGCAGTATTGGCATCTCTAGCTTCTCAACCTGTGGAGCGAGTTCGACGGTCGCTGCAAACATCGATTTTGCAGCGCGAAGGGGTGATCCCCCATACGATGCTTCCTTTACTTCAGGATCTTTGATGTCCGATCCGACTCCTGGAAAGATCTCAACGCCAGATTCAATTCCCTGGTCAAGCATCTCCAAAAATGATGGTGCCGGTGGTGCAATAAGAGGATTGATTAGAACCATGGCTCGTATTTGACTTGGCCGCTTCAAGGCCAAGTCAATAGAGAGCGCACCACCCATTGAAATTCCGACCACAAAGATTGAACCGTACTTTGCGATGAGTTCACCAGCAACTTGGCTAACCTTCTCGACATAGTCGGAAAAACGAGTCTCGACCATCTCCTCGATTGTGGTTCCATGCCCTGGCAGAAGGGGGACCTCAAAGCTAAATCCCTCTTCCGCTGCCCGGAGATACTGAGGATAAAGTGTCTGTGGCGTACCTGTATATCCGTGAATAAAGAGGATCGGGAAAGGTCGTGTGCCCTCGATATACGACACTTCACTTCGCAGGTCTGTCGGTGCCGAAAAACTCAATGTTGCTCCTTTTATTTGGCGACTTAAATCGAATCGTAGCAGCAAATGACTCCATAAGGTAACTTTTGCACCCTCGGAGCTTGCAAATGATCTCAAGGTGAGTCTCGCCCTTGGATCATTTGCTACTATGCCTGCAACTACTTCCATTTTGAACGGTAGTCTAAAGCTAGATTAGGAAGGCGATTTAGTTGGACAAGTACCCTTTTTTATCAACAGAGTGGATCGATAAAGTTCGCGAGTTGCGCAAAGAATACGTCGACACCAACGGAATACCAGCGACTGATACTTCTATTCGTATGAACCAAATCGTCACGGAAGTACCCTTCGGAGGCGGAGAGTTAGCTACCTACATCGACACGACGAGTGGATTTGTCGACATCGAGATGGGACAGCTAGAAGATGCGGATATCACGATTCGCATCGACTACAACACCGCCAAAGCAATCTTTGTTGAGATGGACGCACAAGTAGCAATGAGCGCCTTTATGCAAGGAAAGATCAAGGTCACGGGCGACTTCACTAAACTGGTAGCTCTTCAAGGCCAATTCGCACCTGGCGAGTCAAATCCTCAAGTGATGATCGATCTCCTGAAAGAGATCACGGCTTAGGCTGGTTCTTTTTACTTGGCGATCGTGTAGACGTCAACACTGGAGCCGAACTTCACCGAAGTTCCAGCAGCTGGATTTTGAAATATGACAATGACATTTCCGTTTGGCCCATAGATATTGCCTATAGTGAGACCAACTCCAGCCAGTGTCGTCTTAGCTTGATTTAGCGACGCGGTAGTCAGGTCAGGAACTACAACAAGATGTGGGCCAAGGGAGACGACGAATGTAACCGTTGTACCACGGGCAACCATGTTTCCAGCTGCCACCGATTGCGATATCACTTGACCAGATGCAACAGTATCCGAGTAAGCAGTCGACGACGATGCCACTAACCCGATCCCACTAAGCGCACTATCAGCTGCACTTTGGCTATCTCCGATCAAGTTCGGGACAGTTCTCGGTTGAGGTCCCTTCGACTCCACTATTGTGACCACCGATCCGATCTTCAGCGTTCCCGAAGAGGGGGTCTGCGAAATTACAAATCCATTTGGTACAGTTTCAGAGTATTGGGTCGAAACATTTGAACTTAGGCCCGCCGTAACCAAGGTATAGTCAGCCCCCTCAAGTGAAGCACCGACAACATTGGGGACATTTACTGGCGCAGGACCCGTTGAAACTACTAAAGATATCTGCGAGTGTTGCTTCAACTTTGCACCCGGGAATGGACGTTCAGAGATGACCGAGCCACTTGGAATGGAAGGGTCGCTTCTATATGAAACCGACCCCATGGAGAGTTGGCTGCGAGAGATTGAACTCTTCGCCTGAGCCAACGTAAGCGAGACGACATTCGGAGCGCCATACAAAGTTGGAGGACGATTTACCAGCGTCAACGCGTAGGCGCCAGCACCACCCGCTACGAGTAGGAGGGCTACTAAGATACCGATCAGCCTGCCCCTTCTACTCTCTTTACCCTCTGCGCCTTCCACGTCACCATCGATCGATGGTTCAAAGATCTCGCCTTCGTCAACTGCCTCTTTGTCTAGAAGTGGTTCTTCGTGAGCATGATCGTAAGGAACAAAGGAGTCGTCCTGGTCGTATGGGAGACGATTACTACGGTTTCCCGCAACTACTTCAACGACTTCGAAGCCATGGATTGTCCTATCGTCATCAACCTTGACTGGAGAAGCTTGTTCAATTTGTCCCGTAGCCTCATCAATCCCCTTGCTAGCTGCCATGTCTTGTCCGATTGGCGCAGCTACTTCGATACTTTTAAGATCGATATCGGAAATCAACGGAGCAATTACCGTAGGGGGATCCAATACCGAGTTAGAGGCAACGTAATGGCTTACCGCGACCTTCGCGTGACGGGGGAGCAGTCGCGAAAGTTCGCCGAAGGCCTCTTCAGCCTCGGAGGCAGTCATGCGCTTGCTCGGATCAAGTCGCGACATCTCGCGCAATATTGGACGTAGCGGACCTAGGGACTCGGGTACTTCAAAGTCACCATGGGTTCTCGCCATCGCAGAGGCATATGTGGTATCTGCCAAGAATGGCGGTACGCCAGTCACCGACTCGGCCACAACTAAGGCAAACGAATAGATGTCGCTTGCACGGTTGGAAGATTCACCAAAGATCTGTTCTGGAGCAGCATAGCGAGCAGTCCCGACAACTGCCCCAACCGGTTCGGTCCAAGCAGCTGCAGCTAGAGCCCTTGCAATGCCAAAGTCAGCAACCCTGATTCGACCATCTTCATCAAAGAGAAGATTGGAGGGCTTTATATCCCTATGGACATATCCCTTTTGATGCGCATATGCAAGGGCAGCAGCTATGTCATGGGCCACGACAGATGCTTGGGAGTGATCTAGGGTTATGTCACGGTCTAGGAGGGCTCTGAGGGTCCCTCCAGATAGAAACTCAAAGACTAAATACGGCGAAGAGTCATTCTGCCCAGAGTCAAAGACCCTAACAATACTTGGATGGTTGAGTGAGGCAGCGGCCTTAGCCTCGGCATGGAATTGCCGTGCAAAGGTGGCATAGTTGCTCAGCCCCTCGTGCAGTAGCTTTATTGCCACCTTACGACCGAGGGTCATGTCACGGGCAAGGTAAACCACACCAGAGCCACCCGCTCCAACAATATCGATAAGGACGAAACGATCTGAAAGTACAGAACCTATCTTTTCGTTCGGACTCTTCAAATGCACCTGCTACTGAATATCTGCAACCAAACTGGGCTTATCGCTATGAGTTTAGATTGACATTGAAACTACCGACTCGATTGAAGTATCGATCCGCTATAACACATTATCTTCGAGTTCGTCGATTGAAATTTCACCGGATAAGAGCCTTCCAAATGAAGCTCCATCGACAAGGCGAATTGACAACTCTTGTGCCTTTTTGAGTTTTGAAGCTCCGGGGCTTTCACCAACCACAACAAACGTCGTCTTGGCTGAGACAGACGTTGCAGCCTTGCCGCCTACGTCCTTGATTGCTTGAGTAATGCCGTCGCGGCTAAAGCCTTCCACCCCTCCAGTTACGACAACCGTGAGGCCCGAGAGCGCTCCACTGTAGCTTTCCCTTCGCTCGATTACCGTTGGAGATACGCCACTTTGCAGCATACGATCGAGGAGATCGATCGTCGTATCATGGGCAAAGAAGTCGACTACCGATCGCGCAATGATAGGCCCAATACCTTCAACTTCAGAGATCTCCTCAACGCTAGCCGCACGAAGTTGCTCCAAACTTCCAAATCTGCTCGCCAATGCATCCGCCGCCACACTCCCAACGTGTCCGATCGTTAGCCCAACGAGAAATCGATTTAGTGGAGCCGTCTTGGATCTCTCAATAGCTTGTAGAAGGGTCTTGACGCTCTTTTCACCGAATCGTTCGAGCGAGATAAGGCGGTCATAGTCAAGGCGGTAAATGTCAGCAACATCAGCGACCAAACCTAGGTCGTAAAGTCGCTTTACAATCGTCTCGCCAAGGCCTTCAATGTCCAGAGCAGGGCGAGATGCAAAGTGAACCATCCGCGCAACCGCCTGCGCAGGGCAACGATAATTTATGCAGTAGTGGCCAGCATCTCCCTCGTCCCGCCTCAATTCGGATCCACACTCAGGACAAACCTTTGGAAATTCCCATTCGACAAGCTCCTCGCTCCTCATTGCGAGTACCGGCCCCATTACCTCAGGGATGACATCACCAGCCTTGCGCAATCTTACGATATCGCCTACGCGTAGATCCTTAGCTCTTACTTGGTCTTCGTTGTGCAAGGTCGCCATCGCAACCTCCGAACCGCCTACGAAGACTGGCGTCATCTTTGCAAATGGAGTAGCTCTCCCGGTTTTACCAATCGAAACCAAAATATCTTCTAGGAGCGTCGTCTTTTCCTCTGGCGGATATTTATAGGCAATTGCCCAACGTGGCGCGCGAGAGGTAGAGCCCATCCTTGCACGCTCCGAAAATGAGTCGACCTTGATCACGGCACCGTCGATATCGTAATCGAGACTATGTCGGTTCTTCTCCCATTCAGCAAGGAGGCTAAAGATGTCGTCCACATCGTCTATGAGACGAATATTGGGGTTGACGGAGAATCCGAGGCGCCCAAGAAGCTGTAGAGATTCAAAGTGAGAATCTGTTATGTCTTGGGGTTCATTACCGATTTGATAGGCAAAGAAGGCAAGGCCTCTATCTCGGGTAACGCTCGGATCCTTTACCCTAAGCGAGCCCGATGCAGCGTTCCGAGGATTGGCAAATACCTTGGGTCGATCAACTGCAGATCCCTGATAGTCAGACAACTTTGCAATGGCCGCGTCATTGTGGCGCTGGAACGAGGAAAGAGGCATATAGATCTCACCTCTTACCTCTAACTCCTGTATGTCAGAGTTGGCAAGAACCTTGGGAACGGCATCGATGGCCATAACATTCGCGGTTACATCTTCTCCAACCATTCCGTCACCACGAGTAGCTGCCCTTACAAGCACCCCGGACCTATAGGTCAAAGACATCGCAAGGCCATCGATCTTCAATTCAAAGACGAGACGCTTCCGATCTAAATCGGCACCGATTCTTTTGAACCACGCCTCTAGCTCCTCCTTGGAAAATGCATTGTCCAAACTTTGCATCGGATAGTTGTGTCGGACCTCGCTAAAAGCAACGTCCGCATAACCTGAGACCTCACCGGTAGGAGATCTGGGGTCTTTTAGTTCGGGAAACTCCTCTTCGAGCGCCCTTAACCTGAGTACAGCCTGATCGTATTCAAAGTCTGATACCGACGATTCGTCTAAAACGTAGTAGGCGTGATCCCACTGACGAATAAGGTTGGACAGCCTCTCCATCTCCTGTTTTGGGATTAGGTTACTAAAGTCAGTCACCTTGGCAGCTCAACTCCCTCATCGAGTCACAACGGCGCTTCCGAGCACGGAATTACCATCGTAAAATGCAACGGTTTGTCCAGCCGCAACTCTACGGACCTTTCCGTCCACCGCTACTTGATCTCCCAAGAAGGTCGCCCTCGTAACACGGCCATGGGCAGAGGTTTGGATTTCAACTTCCCTACCAATCTCTATAGCCTCACCGATAAATGCGACTTGGCCAAATCTAATGGTATCGGTGTAAGTCTCTTCGAGGCGACCCATCACGACAGTATTGCTTTCAGTATCAACGTCGACAACGTAACGCCTTGTTGAATCACCTAGGGTTCCAAGGCCCTTCCTCTGGCCGATTGTAACGACCTCTCGAGAAGCTACCTCCCCGAGATGTGCGCCACTGCTGCTATCAACTACCTTTGCCGGAGTCAGGGTGGTTCGCTTGCTAAGAAATTCAACTCTAGAGGTCGTGGAGGCTATAAAACAGACGTCTTGGGAGTCGGGCTTTTGCGCAACGATCAGACTTGCATCACTTGCAATCTGTCGAACTTTGTCCTTTTCCATACCACCGATAGGAAGTATCAAACGAGCAAGTCGACTCTGCCCAATCATCGAAATGACGTATGACTGATCCTTTTGGGGATCAATACCCCTCAACAGCCTTTGCTCACCACCGACCGCCTCCACCCTGGCATAGTGGCCCGTTGCAACAGCATCAAAACCCAACCGCAGGGCGCGGTCGATGAAGAGATCAAACTTTATGCTTCGATTGCACTCAATACATGGGTTAGGGGTCAAGCCCCCGGCATAAGAGTCGACGTAATGGGAGACTACCTTTTCCTCGAACTCCTCGGTAAAGTTGAAGACGTGGTGTTCGATTCCAATTCGATTAGCCACCATTCTTGCATCCGCAACATCTGCCACCGAACAGCAGCCAGAGTCACTAACCCCGCCCCACAACTTCATGGTTGCGCCTACAACGTCGTGGCCATCACCTTTGAGAAGGAGTGCGGCAACAGAAGAGTCGACCCCACCCGACATCGCTACCAAAATGCGCAACAGATACTCCGTGAATGTAGATATGAAATTACGGCAAAGATGCCTATACACATTCTACCTCAAGGCGAAGTACCACAGTCGATGGCCAACTAAAGGCTAGATGAGACTCTTTAGAAGTGAAGGGCGATCAGTTATTATGCCGTCTACACCCCTACCTATGAGAACTTCCATCTCCTCTTGCTCATTTACCGTCCAAACGTGCACCGCTTTGCCGCCTTCGTGCGCAGCCTCAACGAACTCTTCTGTCGCCAATTCAATCTCGCCGTAGTAGTGAGGAATTTGAAGAGCAACGTAGGGTGAGGCTTTGGCTAAAGTCACGGCCTGCTTGTAGTCATTGATCAGAGCAAAGTAAAACTCCGAAATTTCGCCCGGCCCAGCCGACGTATATATTTCCGACGACAACTTCCTGACCGCAAAGAGAGAGGAGTCTCGAAAAGATGCAACTATTACTCGATCTTGAGCTCCTGCAGCAATTATCTCTTCTACGACTTGAGCCTCATAAGGCTCCGTATTAGCAGGTGGCGCCTTGATGTCAACATTTACGATAGTGTTTGAATAGCGCTGAAGCACCTCGCGAAAGGTAGCAACTCCAAATCGGCGATCTTGAGGCCACATACCGCGGTAGGCATAGTCAGATAGAGGCCTCCCAACCGAGGTATATTCATTCGAGTCAGGCACAAACCAGTACGCGTTGTCAAGGCTGGCAATCTCACCAAAGTCAAGATCGGAGACGCGACCGTCTCCAGAGGTCGTCCTGTCAACTTCGTTGTCGTGTAGGACAACGATCACGCCGTCTCGGGTGCGATGGAGGTCCAATTCGAGGCCAGGAAGTCCAAGATCAACGGACCGGTCCATTGCAAATAAGGTAGACGATGGCGCCTCCAAAGCTCCGCCACGGTGCGCATAGTGCATGGAGCGGAGTTCGAGCCACGGATTTTTCATCTGAAACTCACAATCGTCTAGTTCTAAAAAGATCCGCTACTCGATTATTCCTTCACGACGCGCGGTCGAAACGGCTTCGAGCATCGAGTGGCACTCAAGCTTTGAAATTATCCTAGCGATGTGGTTGCGCGCCGTATTCAATGATATGTTGAGCGATGACGAAATATCGGATGCCGAATTTCCTTCATCAAGCATCCTTAGTACTTCGATCTCTCGCTTGGTCAGATTATCCCCAACCCTCTGACGGCGACCGGACAAGATCGAAAGGACCTCCGTGGCCATTGACGGCTCCATCACTGATCGACCACGCACAGAATCGCGAATTCCGCGAATTACATCGTGGAGCGGAACATCCTTCGTCAAAAATCCAGCGGCACCATGAGAGACGGCAAAGGCTGCGCTTCGCGCGTCTCTTACCGCCGTTAGAACCAAGATCGCAATATTTTCATCTAGTGCTCGGAGGCGCTCTATCACGTCAAGCCCCTCGTCGTCACCTAACCTCATATCCATAAGTACAACGTCACAACCGCGGGTCGAGATATAGTTAGCAGCCTCGTTGCCGTCTTTAGCAACGCCCACCACCCGCATATCTGATTGAGTCGAAAGCGCCATCGACATCGTCTCGGCGAAGACAGTATGGTCCTCCACGATCAAAACTCGGATAGGTTCATCTGGCAACAACGGAGCCTCCGACTCAATAACAGTAATCAACTACAAATGCGCACATTTGTCAACACGAATACGTGCCACTTTTGGAAATGAACGATGACCCCCCAACAGGTTTGAATTGTCGAGCCAGCCTATGCCTTCCCCCAATTGCGGCAAAGATCCGAGACACTCAAAATTATACATCAGCAATGGCTAGGATTTATCCCTAATTCAAGTTAATATAGTCATTTTGAATATAACTTCGATGACTTCGACCTAACTGGTTGTTACCTCGACCGAGACGACTTGCGATATCGCAAACCCCTATTATTTGAAGTGAGGTGACAAGATGAAAAAGCGCATTAAATCCGCGAAGGCTAGGTTGTCATTTTCCGCGATCTTCCTAATCGCAGGGATATTTCTCTCGCTAACCGCAATTGTTGACGCAATTGCTATCTACGGAGCGATCGCCAATGAGGTAAATACATCAAATGTCTCAAACGGAATATTTCACCCTGCGGAGACCTCAATTGGGAAGCTTCTTATCGGGTACCTAAACCAAGAGACCGGCCTAAGAGGGTACGTTCTAACTGGCGACACTAGCTTCCTTGCACCATTTGTAAGTGGTACTAGCCAGGTTGAATCTGCCTATAAGGTGCTTACATCTTCGATTGGCACCTATCCCAAGCTCGCAACCCTCCTACGGAACGTCCAGTTAGCGGGTTCAGATTGGGAGATATCGGCTTCACTCCACGAGAGTGTACCATCGCTCGAGCAGGGGGCGCTTCCATCTGCAATTCAGTCAAGTCTCCAAGCTGACCAAGCAAGCTTCAATACCCTAAATCTGGAGATTACGAATCTCAACAACCAGATCCTTACCACCGATGATGCCCTCCGGCGAGACGCAACCGCTGCGTTGGTAAAGCTGAAAAACACAGTCGCTATCGCAGCGATCGCATCGTTAGTCGTCATCGCAACCTTAGGAATTCTCTTTTACAGATTCATAGTCGAGCCAATCAGGCGCCTTCGCGACGGTGCGAACCTGGTGGCTGGAGGAAGTCTCAACACTCCCGTAACGGTAAAGGGTGCCCTCGAGACGGAGTCACTCTCGGCTTCAATCGAGGCGATGCGCCAAGGAATCCTACGAGAGTCCGACATTGAACGCAAGACGGCCCTTTTGAATTCTCAGTTTCGAGAGCGGCGCGAAGTAGCTGAGGCAATCCATGACAACCCACTTCAACTGCTAGCGGCCGCCAAATTACGGTTGCAAATTGCGCAAGGAGAAACTCGCCTAGATCCCGTCGATCCAGTGGTTGCTCTCATCGACAAATCCACCGATTGGATGAGGAATATGATCGCCACTCTATACCCACCTGGACTTGCTCGTATGGACTTTGAACAAGCGGTGCGCGAACATATTGCATCGATCGAATTAGGTGGGGAAACGCAGATACACGCCGCCGTTGAGCTCGACGAATTAGTGGGTAGAGATTCGCACTCAGAGTCGACGTTGTTGCTCGGGTTTAGATGCGTTCAGGAGCTAGCGTCCAATGCGCTCAAGGGAGCAAATGGAGGTCTGATCTACCTGAACGTCAAGGCATCAAAGATAGAGATGCTCGTTGAATCGATCAACCCGATTGATGACGCGGACTTCAACGAGGTATCCAAGATTGCAAACTCCCTTAAGTCGTCGTCGATCCGCCGCCACAGCAATGCAGGCCACCTAGGGATTCCACTGTTGGTTGACTCTGTCGAATCGATCGGAGGTCAATTTACAATTCGCAACATTGATCTCCGAGGAGAAAAGATCAAAGACCGAACTATGTTCAAGAGCGACGCACCATGGTCGCCACTCTTCCAAGAAGAGGGTGCCTCTACTGCGGCAAAATGGGAGAGCAGTTCACGAGAGATAACTCGGATGTTGACGACTATGAGTGCGAGTGATGGCCATTACATCTTCTTTTCTGCGACCATTCCCCTCCTAGGCGACGCAAACAGAGGTTCGAGGCCGATTCTCTCTAACTAAGAGTCAAATTCACTCCCGCGTAGCACGAAACTATTGGTAGGTCGCCTCGATTAGGTCTATCGACTCTTGAAGATCCCACTTGTCAACTCCTTCGCTCGCCTGAAAACGAGCAAGTGCACTGTCCGCATAACTCTTTGGTAGCGATCTCCTACAGATCTCACCGATCAGGGTGTGATGGAAAACGGGGTCACCCGAGAGCTCTACGAGCTTCTCAACGTTAGCGTCGTGGGCAGATTTGGGAACGGGTCCCGTAACGCACCCTGCGTCATTCGAAGTTATCGTCTCCCACAGAGCAGGTGGAACTTCGTTCTTAGAAAAACCAGATAGCCAAGACGATGAGGGGTCTACTTCTAGGAGTGCCAACATATCATGGACCATTAGCTCAAGCGCTCTCTGTGGAATCTGTCGAAATTTAAGGCAATCACCAAATCGCTTGAAGGGGAGATTGGGAGCCTGAGCGATCTCACGAATTACCTCGGCGGTCAACTCAATCTGTTCCAAGAGCTTTGAAACTAGCTGTTCACCAACGTATGGTGATAGGACTGACCTTAGTATCGCCTCGACATCCACTTCTCCAGACGATCCGTCCCAATGAACCGTTACTCTTTCGAGCACCTCTGCGTTATCGATGTTGCGACCATGGCCTAGTGGACACAGAAATTCTGGGTAGCCAACTTGCTGGTCGCAACTTCCTCCCCTGATTTCAGAACACTTTGCCTGCTGCAAATCTGCCACATCCATATCAACGCTTCACTAGGGTCGACTTTAGCCTCGACCTTTACCTTCCCTATGAAGTTCGACCTCGCCGGAATAAGTCTTTAGCTCCTTTGTCACCCACGCACCTGAGTTGGTAGACGAATTGCCGAATTGAAAATGGTCAAAATCCCATATACGCTTTTCGTTGGTACTGACTGAAGTGAAGTTCTTCGAAGACGTAATACCTGAGAGTCCTGATATTCGATAGGTAGTATTTTTTTACTACTAAAAAGTCACAACAATTGTCACATACCCGCAAGTAATGTCGATAATACTTGATGGGATTCAAGTTAGAGGTAATGAGGCCAAGACGGTTATGCGCATAGTTATAGCTGATGATTCAGACGACTACCGTGAAGCCTTAGTGCATGCAATCGATGGTTGCCCCGACCTAAGTGTCGTAGGAGCGGCTCGGAACGGAGCTGAACTGATCGCAATCTGTAACGCTGAGCACCCAGATATCGCGATGACTGATCTCCGAATGCCAGTAATCGACGGCATAAGTGCCATCCGTGAGATATCAAAGGATAGCCCGCGGATCCTCTTAGTCGCATTTTCGACTGCGAACTCAGCACCCATACGCCACGAAGCGATGGCTGCTGGCGCCCACATATTTTTTCCAAAGGATCAGGCTATGGCTGCGCTTCGTTCACTAAGCAAAGCGTACGAGGAGCACTTCAGAGATGCGATCTAGGCTCATCGCCTAATCTTGAGCCAATTGCGACCTAATATCGCTCTCGAGGCGCGCTCCAAAGTGGGTTATTATCTCTCCAGCGCAAAGGTTTCCGAAGCGGCAACACGTTGCTAGGTCTCGCCCCTGGAACTTGCCATAGAGATACCCCGCGGCAAAGAGGTCACCCGCACCGGTCGTATCCACGACACGGCTGGCCTTTGTAGGGGTTCGAACTACTCCGTCCACCGACGCTACAATTGCTCCCTTTTCGCCAAGGGTAACGACGACCTCTTCGACCAACTCTGCAACTAGCATCGCTCCGACTTCCGCTGAGTCAACATTGCACAGACCAACTATCTCAGCTTCGTTCGCAAATAGCACCGACACGCGGCCACTTCTAATAATCTCCCAGATGCGTTGGCGGTGGCGATCTACAAGAAAGAAGTCTGAAAGCGTCAGGGCAACTCTTAAGTCAGGACGTCCGTTACTAAGAACAGCACTAATGAGGCGATCTCCGCTAGGTGAATCTAGCAAATAGCCCTCGAGGTAGACGACCTTCTCCTGTCCATCTACCTCGCCCATGACGTCATCAAGGTCTACGTTTGAATCGAACATCGACGATGATCCAAGGTTGGTAAACATCGTCCTTTGCCCATCTTCGGTCACGACAACAATGCAATGGCCCGTCGAATCTGCAAGCTCAGAACTCGATACATCTTGGAAGACAACGCCGGTCTTCGTAAGATCCTCGACATAGGCAGATCCAAAGCTATCCATCGCCACAACCCCCATGAAGGTGGGGCGAACTCCAAAAGTTCCTAGGGCCGCGAGAGTGTTTCCTACGGAGCCTCCCGACGAGAACCTATTAGGCGAAAAAAAATTCAATAGATTCCTGGACTCTTCTTCGCTGATCAAAGTCATTGAACCAGCATCGATGTTCAAATCCCGAAGAGTTTCACCATTGGACTCGACGAAAAGGTCCATAATTGCATGTCCAATGCCGAAAATCTTCATATTCTTCTCCAAATCACGTATATCTGCTGTCCGATTTTACCGATCGGGTCACAGTTAGGCGGTTGGACTTAACCCAACTCGCATTGTGAATACGAACGAAACGTCACCTCAGGAACGAGTCTCGATAGTGCACTCGATTCTGAATTTTCTACTACGGTAGGGTAGGTGACTCAAGAACCATATCGCTTATACGACTATTTGAAACCACAGAATTACAACCTTTACCTAGCCCCTGATATTGAGATGGCTTCGTTCAAAGGGCGCGTAGAGATCGACTGTCAACTCGAAGTTCCGACATCCGCCTTTCGACTCAACTACGCCGAATTAGAGTTCGTAAAGGTTGAAGTGTCCCAGAAGGACAACTTAAATGCGGCCACCTACATCCTCGACGAACCGAACGAAATAGCAGAGATCACCACTTCATCGCCGCTTACGCCAGGTGAGGTAAAGATCATTATTGAATTTACTGGTGTGCTAAACGACAAACTGGCTGGGTTCTACAAGAGCCACTATCGCGATGCGGAAGGCAACACGGTCGCAATCGCCACTACTCAATTCGAAGCTACGGATGCACGTAGAGCTTTCCCATGCTTCGACGAGCCAGCATTCAAAGCAACCTTTAACGTCTCTCTCGAGGTCGAGGCGGACCACCTCGCGATCTCAAATGGCTCTGAAGTGTCGTCAACAAATCTCGCCAATGGCAAGAAGTTAGTTGTCTTCGAAGAGACCATGAAGATGTCGACGTATCTCGTCGCTTTCGTCGTCGGAAAACTCGAAGCGACTGAGGCAAAAATAGTTCGAGGCGTGCCAATACGCGTTGTACACCGTCCCGGGTGGGGCGATATGACTAGCTTTGCGCTAAAGGTCGCTGAACACTCGCTCAACTTCTTCACTGACTTCTTTGGGATTGAATATCCCGGAACCAAGATGGACCTAATTGCCATTCCTGACTTCGCTGCCGGAGCCATGGAAAACCTAGGTGCCATAACCTTCCGAGAACCTCTAGTAGTTATCGACGAAACGACTGCCTCACAACCAGAACTTGAACGTGCAGTTGACGTAATCGCCCACGAGATCGCCCACATGTGGTTCGGGGACCTAGCAACGATGAAGTGGTGGAACGGAATCTGGTTGAATGAGGCCTTCGCAACGTACATGGAGGTATTGTGCTGTGATGCCTTCGAGCCAAAGTGGAAGCGTTGGGTATCATTCGGTATCTCGAAGGGTCGAGCACAAGATGTCGATGCACTTCATGCAACACGGCCGATAGAGTTCCCAGTTCGCCATCCAAGTGATTGCCAAGGAATGTTTGACCTTCTCACCTACGAAAAGGGTGGCAGTGTTCTCCGTATGCTCGAGCGATACATAGGTATTGAAAAATTCAGAGCGGGAGTAACCAATTATCTTCGCAAGTATTCATACGCTAACGCTGAAACCACGGATCTTTGGGACGCAATCGAGGAGGCCGAAGATGCCCCGATACGGTCAATCATGGATTCTTGGGTCTTTCAAGGCGGCCTTCCCGTAATTTCCGTGGAAAAGGTCACAGATGGATACAGAATTTCGCAGAGGCCATTTAGCTTCATCGAGCAAGGGGAACTTGAATCATCCATCGGCTCTAATTGGAAAATACCGGTCGGTATTAGATCGCTTTCAGGAAGTGTCGACCAGAAGGTCCTTCTTGAAGATGAGTCGTTCGAGCTGATTTCGAACGAAAGAGCTCTAGTTGTAAATTCGCATGGCGATGGCTACTTTCACGTCAAGTACTCGCCCGAGATCCTTGACGAGCTAAAGCGAAATCTTGGGTCCCTTGAAGAGATCGAGGCGTTCAATCTGATCTCGGACTCCTTCGCTTTTGTCCTTAGCCATGAAATGGAGATCGAAGAATTCTTCGATCTAGCCAAGGCATATCGAGGTGCAGGGATAATCGAGTCGTCTATCGACGCGATCATCGCTCGTGCGCTCGGAACGTATGCCAAGGCAGTTTCAGGTTCAGCTACGGAAAAGGTAATGGAGCTAGCTCACGACCTATTTGGTCCCGTGCTCGAGACCCTCGGATTTAAAAGTTCAGATGGCGACTCGGCGTCTCAAAGCTCCTCAAGGCGACGAGCTTTGGACATCCTTGGAACAATCGGGCAGGATCAAGAGGTAATCTCCTTTGCGAACTCCGAATTCCGTCTCGATATGTCACAAGAGAAGTCTCTCGATCCCGAACTTGCTGCTTCGATCATCGCTATCGTCGCATACAACGGCGATGAAGCAGATTACGCATTCATTCTGGACAAGTACAGAAATGCTCAGGACCCGGTAGAAGAACAGCGTTACCTAAGTGGGCTCGGCGAATTCAAAGATCCTTCGCTAATTGACCGCACCCTTTCGCTAGCAATAAGCGAAATCCGTAGCCAAGATGCACCGTTTGTGCTTTCATCGATGCTCGGTTCGGCGTCGGCAGGGGAGGCGACCTTCGACTTCATTAGGTCGAATTACGCCCAGCTTCTCGAGATCTATCCAGCCTCAGCCGTACCAAGGATGCTCGAGGGAATATCCGCTCTCTATGGCCCTTCGATTAGCGCCCGCTCGTCAGAAGTGCGAAACTTTTTGAGCAGCATTATCCTTCCCGAAACGGGGAAGAGATTGACGCAAATCAAAGAACGGTTCGAGGTAAATCAGAACTTGAGCAATCGAATCCGTTCAACGATCGGCTAGACAAGGCACTTCACGGTAAACGTTTAGTAAAATGGCCGCAACGACAGGTAACACTGCACGTAGCGGCCATTAACTTTTCAGAGTGATAGCTGAAGTGGGATGTGACCAGACCCACCCAATAGGGAGGAAGATATGGAAGATCGACAAACCGTCCTAGTCGTAGACGATGAGGTGGCACTGCGTCGCATCCTAGTGAGCTATTTGAAAAAAGAGGGTTTCAACGTTCTAGAGGCCGGCGATGCCCAAGCGGCATTAAGCATCTTCGAACGACAGCAGGTAGACATTGCACTACTCGATGTCATGATGCCAGGCATGGATGGCTTTGAACTCGTTAAAAACATTCGACGCAAGAGCGACATACCACTCATTATGGTTACGGCTAAAGGCGAGGAGAGCTCTCGGGTAGCTGGCCTCGAGATAGGTGCTGACGACTACATAACCAAACCATTTTCCGCACCCGAAGTAATAGCAAGGGTGAGGGCTCATCTTCGAAGAGCGAGCGGTGCCCTCTCCGAGACTTCAACAGATACAATTATCAACGTTGGCGGGGGCCTAATCATCGACCCAAATTCAAGGCGATGCATTGTAGAGGGAAAGGACGTAGACCTCTCGCGTCGCGAATTCGACCTAATTTTGAAACTCGCATCTTCACCCGGCAAAGTCTTTACTAGGGAAGCGCTGCTCTTGGCTGCATGGGGCACTACCTACATAACTGAAAAGACAATCGATGTCCACGTAGCTTCATTGCGAAAGAAGCTAGGCGATTCAGCCACCATCACGTCCCTGAGGGGAGTTGGCTACAGACTTGACGCCTGAAAATACCCAAAATCCAACCCCTCGACGGCGGGTAAAGTCGATCCGATCTAGGGTCCTCTCAGTACTCTTTCTCACGGGCGCAATAGGGATTGTCGTCTCGTTCACATTAGCGACTCAATTGACCCGCATAAGTCAAAGAACTGATCTCGAGCAGACCTCACAAGCAATTGCAACCGCCGTCCTTCAGCTGGTACAAAACCACGCATCACAACAAGCGATAGATAACGCCACCGACGAGGCCAAGGGTTTCTATGTCGCTGTCTATACCAACGGGAAAAGGACCTACGCCACCTCGGACCTAGGCAAGATAACGGGCCAAGTCACTTCGACCAAGACTTCTCCCGACGGCAAATATAGCGTTCTAGTAGTCGCACCTCACGCTAATCCAACGCCAGTGAGCGCCGAACTGACAGCAATTAGTGCAGTCGTTATCATCGGGGTACTCATAGGCGCCTTTTGGGCGACCGCAATTATTGCACGTGAAATAGGTAACTCGGTTGAGGCAACCACCAAAGTCGTAACACGCATCGAGGCCGGTGACCTTAGTGCGAGAATTGAGAGCGCTTTACCTCCTGAATTTGAAAGATTGGCATCAGCTTTTGACAGGATGGCAAAGACGCTCGAAGAGGGAGACCAAGAGCAGAGACGCTTCCTATCTGATCTTGCACACGAAATTGCGACTCCAATCAGCGCGGTAAGTGGCCTAGCTATAGCGATCGCAGATCAAATAATCGACGATGAAGAAGAGATTGAAGAGGCTTCGTCGCTAATCTCCTCCGAGACAAAGCGAATCAGACTGCTCCTCGACGACCTCCGGTCTCTGAACCACCTCGAATTCCTCGACACAGTCTCCAAAGAGCACTTCAGCTCCTCAGAGTTGGCGAGATCTCTATACGGACGATTCATCATCTCCGCGCGAGAAAAGCTTATACAAATCGAGATCGATGTAGATGAGGCGCAGCTCTACCAAGACCGACGCCTCATCGAGATGGTACTTAACAATTTCATGACAAATGCAATTCGCTACTCGAATGAAAAATCAACGGTGAAAATAACGGGGCGAAGGCAAAGTGATGACATGTATCGAGTTACAGTCATTGACCAAGGGATCGGAATCAAAGATGAGGAACTGACAAAGATATTCGAGCGCCTTTACCGCGTCGACGAGGCTAGAGATCGCGAAAGAGGAGGTAGTGGATTAGGTCTGGCAATTGCCCGGCGAGCATCCCTCAATATAGGTGGCCATATCGAGGTCGAATCAACCTACCAGCAAGGATCTGGATTTTCACTAATTTTTCCATTACTCGTTCAACATCTAGATCAGTGAAGTAATTTACAAGGATGAACTCAAATACTTTGTCCCCGGCGGTCCTTTCGACGCTGGAGAAAATCTCGACTCTAAATAGAGGCTTCTTCACATTTGAAGAAGGTATCAAACTCTTTGAAGAGGCAAGGAACGCTATGAGCGAGGGGTCGGGTTACGCCATCGAAGTTGGTTCATACTGTGGAACCTCTACAGCATTTCTAGGAGTTGCCGCCAAAGAGACAGCCGGAGTAGTTGCATCAATCGACCACCACCTCGGAAGCGAAGAGAATGGACCGGCTTGGGAGAGCTTCGATCAGGCGCTATACGATCGCGAACGAGAAACCATTAGCACTTTGAGTCGTTTTCGATCATTGATCCACTCTCTCAATCTCGACGCTTACGTCGCACCAGTAACAGCTTCGACGGCCGTGGCCTCAATATTTCTACGGGATCGCGCTGATTTCATCTTTATCGATGGTGGCCACGGAGAAGAGGTTGCCTTCAACGACTACTTTGCATATGCTCCGTTGGTGCGCAGGGGAGGAATCTTGGCAATTCACGACGTCTTTGAGGATCCTACGAGGGGTGGGAGGCCTCCATTTGAGATCTACACCAGAGCGGTGGCATCCGAGCAATTCACACACGCCTCGAACTTAGGTTCACTCTACTTTTTGCGGCGCCGTTAGAGTCCCAAACTGCAAATGGCGTCTGTAAAGTTAGAGAAGGGGACACCTCTAGCAAGCATCGACGAGGCAATAACAACTGCGGCCGTAGTATAACTTGACTGCTCGGCCGGGGGAAAGGTGACGCCCTGAGGCTCTACGATTCCCGTCATATATCCTCCGTTATGAGCTCGAAATCGACTCAGCGTCTCATAGATCTCTCTGGCCCGTTCGAAGTCGCCGATCATTAGTGCCGCAATTGAAGCTTCCGCGGTCTCTGCCGCCGTATACCAGCTGTTAGAGGCCTTGCAGCGAATGCCGAGCCCTTTGTCAAAGAATCGATCCAAACCCGATGAAAATCGCTCTTGAAGGTCAGCTCCTTCGACTCCTGCCATCGCAAGGACGGGATAGTACCAATCCATAGCCCAATCATCGGTAGCTGCGAACTTTTCATCAGCGGCGCCTATGTAGGCATTCCTGAGCAGGAAGAGGCAGTCACGCCAAGATTGTAGGAGCGACGGACTAAAGTTCGCAGCTTCGCCATAGACAATCGCCGCGTCAAGTGAGGTCATAATCGAGCAGTTAGCCGCCCTGAGAGGCCTACCCTTTTCGGATCCATCTGGAGTAACTAATGCTGGCAGAAGCCCATCATTACGTTGAATCGAAAGGACGTAATTTACGCCATCGATTAACATTTGAGAGTATGGACTCACAAATTCAAGGCCGTAGATTGATGCTATAGCTAACATTCCAACCCCGAGATAACAGATTACATTTGGATCGCGATCAGCCTCTTTCACCCCGTTATATAGGTAAAAGTGACAAAACGACCCATCTCTATTCTGAAGTTTCAAAAGTCCATCAAGTGCTCTTCTTACCGCAAATTCCCTATTGCCAATAGCAAGCGCTACAACTGATTCAATGTGGTTCCAAGGGTCGATGTGGCCACCGCTGTGCCAAGGAATGAGACCGGATTCGAGCTGAAGAGACTCCATCCACATGGCACTCGCCTCGATCTCCAACTGAGAGAGGGTTAGATCAGAGTTTGCAAAGGCGTCAAATTCAGATAGGTCGCTACTTTGTCGCAATTGCATCATCACGCCTTAAATACACAGAGAACGACTTACCCATGAGCCCGTTCAATAATTTTGCCTCTAGCTTTTCTAGGTTTTTCTCTTCACCCATCATCACTGCAACCAATTTAGAGTGGTACTTTGAGACGACCCTATTCCTACTGTTTTCGATACCAACTGCTGACTTCAACCACCAATAAGGTGTATGCAGGCCGTGATGGTAGGTGGAAACAACAAAGCTAAGACCTGCGGTACTGAACCTTCTCAGAAGCTGCGACCTTCTATAGATTCTTATGTGGCCCCCTTTGGCCGAATGATACTCTTTTGAAAGGAGCCAATTAACGAGTTCACCAAAGTAACGGGGGACCGATGCCGCAGCAATGCCGTCCCTCTTCAGAACTCGCCGTACCTCAGCCATAACCGCGACGTCTTCAAAGATGTGTTCGAGCACTTCACTCACCAGAACAACGTCAAAGACCTCATCACCGAATGGCAAAAGTCGACCATCACCTAAAACCTGGCTGGACCGATCCAATAGATTGCCGCCTTCAAGTCCCAGGTACTCTTCCGCTCCGGCAATTGCTCCCTTGATCTCAACAAGGAGGTCGAGCGAGATTTCATAGCTAACAACTTCGGCGCCTCGTTCGAGTGCGGCGATCGAGTGACGCCCTCCTCCGGCCCCGAGATCCAACACACGGGCACTACGGAGGTCTCCAAGGAGTTCAAGATCAAAGGTTATCACTTACTAATCCCTCACTACCTCGTAGTCGTTTTCACGGCCGTCGTGGTCGGACAAAATTCGGGCGTAGATTCGTTCAACCTGTTCAGCACATCTGTCCCAGGTGTATCTCTCAAAGACTCGGCTGAGACCATTAGCTGCGAGTGTACTTCTTAACTCTGCGTCGTTGAAGAGAGTTCGTATCGCTTCAGAGAGCGCAACGTCATCACGAGTGGGCACCAGGATCGCACAACTGCCATCGACGCCTACGACCTCAGGAATTGCTCCACCGTAGGTCGCTACCAGCGGTACTCCACATGCCATCGCTTCGATTGACGGGAAAGAAAAGCCTTCATAGATGCTTGGTACCACTGCGACAGTTGACTCTGAATATAAGCGGACCATCTCATCTTGAGTTACTCGCCCAACAAAGTCGAAGATTTCGCCTAGGCCGTTTTCCGACACAAACCTATGGACTTCACTATCGCCACGAGGAGTACCTAGTACCTTTACTTCGAGGTCAGGAAACTCTTCCTTGAGAATTAGCGCCGCCTTAGCCAAGTAGATTAACCCCTTGAGAACAACGTCGGCACTTGAGGTTGTAACAATGCGATGGCTCCTACGAGTAGCTCCTTCAATGGGGTGAAAGATCTTCGTGTCAACTCCTACGTGCACCACCTCGATATTCTCGGGACGCGCACCCATCTCTTTGACAACATCCACCTTTGAAGTCTCAGAGACCGTAATGATCTGCTGCGCCTTACGAGCAGCTCGTACCTGAGACCTCACAAATCCGTACCATCGCCAGACTCCAAAACGACGAACTAATCCTTTCGCAGAGGCTAGATCCAGCCTTCGATCCACCGTAATGGGGTGATGTATCGCTGTTACAACCGGCTTCAACCTCTTTGACACCTTCGTCAAGGTAGAGTTGAGCGACTGGTTGTCATGGATGATGTCGAACTCATGTATTCGAGGGATTAAGTGCGTCTTCAAGCGCAGGCCGAAGGCCTTTGGCTCGCAGAAGCTGCCAGACAATGTGAGTAAAAACTCATAAAGGTCGGCGAGACTTCGAACCTCCGAGAGGCGAGGAACTCTAATTGAATCGCCGCCGCGGTAGACGTCAAGAGATTCAACCTTCACAAGTTCGCATCGATCGTCTAACTCAGGATAGGGAGGACCGGAAAATATGGTCACCTCGTGACCCCTAGCAGCAAGGGCTGCCGTCATGTACTTGGTATATACGCCCTGCCCACCCGAGTAAGGGTTTCCCCTGTAGATACAGAATGCAATCTTTAGCTTTTTTTCCTCAACCGCCAATATGAAACCAACCCAAGACGCTTTGAACTAACAATACTAATGAAAGTATTGAAATGCTCGCTACCACGATGGTAGCGACGGTTCTAAACGCAGGCGTATTTGCTCGATCCCCCAAAATCGAACGTTTATTTGCAAGTTTGAGAATAAAAGCAAGAATGATAGGAGTCACAAGACCCTGAAGGACCTGCGCGAAGACGAGGAACGTGATCAAGTTTGATGGCAAGAGTGCGATTCCTGCACCGATGACGATCTGCGTCGTAAAGATTCCAACGAAGACAGGGGCATCCCTAAATGAGCTAGAGATACTCCGCTCGTAGCCGATCGCTTCGGCTAAAGCATATGAAGTTGAGAGTGGAACCACGGCTGCTGCTAGCGCTGAAGCTCCTAACAGGCCGGCCGCAAAGAGGTAGACGTCGAAACTTCCAGCAACCGGCCTAAGTGCGGAGGCAGCCTGATGCGCTGAGGCTAGGGGCCCAGTTCCACCTATGACTGCAGCGGTTGCAATAATCATAAAGATAGAAATTACGTCGGCGAATATTGCACCTCCAACAGCATCAAATCGCTCCAGCGCGTATTCTTCTGGCTTTACGCCCCGGTCCACTACACCTGACGCCGCATATAGCTGCATGTAAGGGGAGATGGTCGTTCCTATCAGGCCAACTGCCAGATAGATATAGCTCTTAGAGAAGATAAAGTGCGGCACCACAAGATTCGAAGCGACCGTTGAGACGCTTGGGTGAGAGATGATGGCGGCGACTGGATAGGCGAAAAATGCTAGCGAGAGGATGAGAAAGATGCGCTCAGCATATTTGTAAGAGCCAAGGAGTACAAGAGCCCAAATCGCAACTGCCGCGATTGGAATCGAAATATATCGAGATACTCCGAATAGTCCGAAGGACGCTCCAATCCCAGCAAACTCCGAGACGACCAAACCCAGGTTTGTGACCGTAAGAGCAGTCATCGCTAAAGCTGTCATGCGAATCGAAAACTCTTCGCGTATAAGGGATGCGAGCCCCTTTCCGGAGAAGGTACCGAGACGAGCGGACATCTCTTGGACAACGATAAGTCCCACTGTGACGAGAACCATAAAGAAGAGGGGCTTATACCCGTATTGTGATCCTGCCGAGGCATATGTAATAACGCCGCCCGCATCGTTTCCTGCATTTGCAGCAATCAAGCCGGGCCCTAGAGCCGCAAGATAAGCAAGGAACGTAAATTTTTTTGGACGTAGCCCTTTGGCCTTTGACGCGATATTTAAATTCAATGCAATCCCACCTGTGAGAGAATCTACGAAAGGAGCCTTGGGAAGCGGAAGCGACGCTCCTCTGGGATAATGGCGTCTATAACGTCGTCGGCCAAGATACGGCCAACGGGAACTCCATCCTCTATAACAACAACGCTCGACCTTCGCGACGACGTAAGAACCTCGACTATCCTGTCGACGTCGTCATCGACATTGACCGTCTGTGAATTGTCATCGTCGTCAGGTATGAGCGACGATATTGCCGCATCTTCGTCATCAGCGATCAGTAGATCGAAGAGCGGAATGTCAGCCATGTAATTGCCATCTTCGTCGATCACGACTACTGCATCGATGTCAGAGCGGTGCTCCGCGTTTTTCCGCAAGTTTTTAATCACGTCCGCGATGGGTTCGTCCATCGAAACTTCGATCAACGAAGTGGTCATCATTCCGCCAGCCGTATCCTCTTCGTAATCGATCAAATCCTCGAGGTCAGCCGCTTTATCAGGGTCCATCAAGTCCAAGATCTCTTGTCGCTTCTCGTCTTCAAGGTCGCGGAGCGCCTCAGCCGCCTCATCCGGTTCCATATTTTCGACGATATCGGCAGCTACCTCTGGGTCACTTTGATTGATGATGACTTCAATGTCTTCGCTATCCATCTCCTCAATCGCATCGGCAACAACCTCGGCACCGAGAGCCTCTATAAGGCCATCGCGTTCCTTACGATCCAAATCCGAGAGGAGTTCCGCTAGTTCATAGGGACGCAACCTGCGAATACCGCCGCTTGAACGCGACGCTCGAAGTTTCACCGAACCAGATGACTCGTCAAAGGCTGCGACATCGCCCCAGTCGATCACACGCTTTGGTTTAGCTTGAGCTCTAATGCGGCGCATCATCAGGCGACGTAAGAGTGCCGAGACGCCAACTTCTACGCCAACTAGCCTTAATGTGCCCAAAGCGTGAGCAACGTAAAGTTCTGAGGCGCGAATAACTTGAACGCCCTCAACGTCTACGAGTTGATGGTCTAGCACCTCTTTGCCTAAAATCACTTCGCCTGCGCGCTTCACAAAATCGCGAAGATCGATCTTGGCAGACCTAAGGGTGATTTGGCTAGCCCCAAGTATCTCCACCTTGTCGATGTCTATGAAGGCTCGTCTTCTACCAACTCGGACAACCAGGCCAGTAAGGGGTGGGTAGTCGACGACTTCAGACCATCGGGCTACGATATCGTCAACTTTTCCTATCTCGCCACCGATTTGATTTTTGACCGTTATCCCGATGAGGCCACTCAGTGGCACGATAGAGGAGCGGATATCTGCGATTGCCAAGACACGTCGCGCACGGGCTAATCGAAGGCGATTTAGGCGTTCAGAAGGCTGTAGTTGCGTTCTGTTCATCGTTACACCTCCGTTGTCCGTTAGCTAATCTCTAGCATTCCTCGGTCATAGACCCAATATTATTTTTGTCCTGCGTCGCCTCGTGGGAACATCGTTAAATACCAAGGCAGATAGCCTCGCCGAATATAAGTTAACGTGTGCAACTGGAAACTAAGTTCTCGAATTAGTTATTTGGCAAAAATTTTGCGCTTCGTTTAACTAACGTTTACCTGAACCTAGGGTCGACGCGCTTTGATGATTCCGGCTTCCGCCACAATCCGTTCAACCTCGATATCGACGAATCCAGCTTCGCGTAGAAGGTCAGTCCACGCCTGCTGCGAAATCGGCTTCTCTTGGAATCGGAACATGTACCGGAATCCGTTTTTTACGATTCTCCAGTAACCGCCAAAACCCATCTTTGCCATCTGTTTAACCTTGTCGGCAATCACTTTTCGGTCTTCTGGAGTACCGCCTCGACCAAACATCATGTCGCCAAAGATAAGTTCCCCACCTGGCTTTAGCCACCTGAATGCGTCGTAGGCGAAGGCCTTCTTTTCTTTGTCACTCAAATGGTGGAGGACGTAATTTGAAACCAAAAGGTCAACGGTACCATTAGTGATTCCGTACTCTTGCACCGAGCCGACGGCAGCCTCGATGTTTTTTACATCAAGTACAGTCAATTTGTCCTTCAAAAGCTCGATCATCTTCGGTGCAATATCTAGAGCAATCACCTTAGAAACATGCTTTGCAAGGGGTATGGAGAGTTGGCCCGAACCGCATCCTAGATCAACCGCAAGGCAATCGGGACGACTTCCAACTCGATCAACAAGGAGGTCAACTACTCGTTGCAGTCCTGGATTTTGCATCTCATCCCAAGAGGTGGCTCGACGCGACCAAACGATTCGCTGCAGCGTTAAACCTAACTTTTCCTTGGCATTTGGCAAAACAAAACCTCTTTTGGAGTAGAAGCATTGACCGCAGCGCGAGTCAGTGCACTTTTACACAGCCTTAAAGATTAGTTTCTCACGGTCAATAGACCCACTTAGAAGAGAGGTTCTTCCAAATTCTCGTGGCCGGGACGCTTCCAAACGCCCGATTTTCCACCAATTTTCTCCCAAAGGGCTAGATCGGTGACCGTCATCGTGCGATCGATTGACTTACACATGTCGTAAATCGTAAGCGCAGCAACGGAGCAACATGTAAGCGCCTCCATCTCGACGCCGGTTCTGTCAACTGTTTCGACTTGCGCCTCTATATCTACGTAGTCGTCGCCGATTTGGAAGTTGACATAGACTGAACCGACCAAAAGTGGATGGCACAGCGGTATCAAATCTGAGGTTCGCTTGGCTGCTTGGATTCCTGCGATTCGTGCTGCACCTAGCACGTCACCCTTGTTGATGGCGTTATTTGCCACCTTGGCTGTCGTCTCAGGTTTCATGACAACCCTGCAGCGAGCGACGGCACGACGGTGCGTAGGCTCTTTAGGGGTGACGTCAACCATCCTGGCGCGACCAAGTGGATCTAGATGTGTTAATCCTGAATCAGACATAACTTAAACACTAGATGATAAATGCGGCTAAAAGTAACCTTTAGCCGCCAATCTGGCTCATACTTCTCTTAGGTCTTAGAAAATTGACGTTTCCAATAGAGTGGCCACGCCATTTATCCCCGACCGCTCGTTCGATCACGGCGAGTATCTCTTCATCGCTACCTTCATTACGAAGTAGCTTTCTTAGGTCATACTCTTCTACCGAGAAGAGGCAATTTCGAAGTTGTCCTTCAGCCGTCAACCGGATTCGATCACAGGACTCGCAGAACGGCTTGGTCACAGTTGGAATTACTCCAAACTCCAAATCCATGTCGGCAAAGACGTACCTCGAAGCAGGATCAGATCCGTTGTCGATCTGGACGAGCTCGTAGTTTGCGGAGATCTGATCCACAATCTCATCAGACGGAACTACAAGATCGTTATTCCAAATGTCATCGCCATCAAGTGGCATGAACTCAATAAACCTAATATTCAGAAGATTTTTTCTACCAAACTCAATGAAGTCCAAAATCTCGCCGTCATTATGACCCCTCATGACGACTGTGTTAATCTTCAACTTCGAAAAACCCGCTGCTTGAGCAGCTCTAATTCCCTCAATCACTTTGTCAAATTGATCGCGCCGAGTCATCTCAGCGAAACGATCACGACTCAAGGTATCGAGCGAAATATTCAGTCGTCCGAGGCCAGCAGCCTTTAGATCATTTGCTTGATGAGATAGAGTCGCTCCATTCGTGGTCATTGCTAGGTCGATAGCCTCGCCGTTATGACGTCGTATCGACGCTAGCCTCTCGACTAACCGTACGAGTTGCGACCGCATCGTCGGTTCACCGCCCGTCAATCGTATTCCGGTAAAGTCGTACCGATCGACTACCAAGCGAGCTAATCTCTCGATCTCTTCGAACGACAGTATCTCGTCCCTCGGAACCCATTGCATCCCCTCAGCGGGCATGCAATATTGACACCTAAAGTTGCACCTGTCGGTTATAGAGATTCGCAGATCGCGAACTCTTCGTCCATAATTGTCTACTAATTCCATCAAGACCATCCAATGGCTTCTGTAACAGAGGCGCCTAAAGCTTACATCCAAACACTTGAGTTCAGGAGAACACGCACTGTTTCGCCTGCTTCGAACCCTTCCGAATCAGGAACTTCAATAAGGCAGTTCGATTGCGACATTTCATTCAAGTTGTGTGACGACTGCTTCGGCAATGGCGTTACCGTCATCTGATCGTCATTGATACTTATAACACCTCGAATGTAGTGAGTCTTTCCATCTATCGATCTTTTATAACTATATTGCGCTACGGCACCTATAAATTGAGGCATCTGTCGGGATTTACCCGCCATCTTTGCCAGCGCTGGCTTCATCAACAGTTCAAAGCTAACCAATGCAGAGACCGGGTTGCCCGGCAGCCCAAAAAATGCGGCACCATTTAGAACTCCAAATGCGAAAGGCTTTGCCGGCCTTATTGCAATCTGCATCCACCGAGCGTTGCCCAGGGAGAGCTCTTGGACGATCGCCTTGGTAAAGTCAAAGTCACCAACGCTTACTCCCCCCGAAGTAGCAATAGCGTCAAATTCGTTCGCGGCCTTAGCTAATGCCTCTCTGATCAGATCTGCGTCATCACCGATGATCCCTAAATCCACAACTTCAACGCCCGACTGTGAAAGCGCCGCTATGAGGCTATAGCGATTGGAGTCATAAATCTGGCCCTCCATTAGCTCCTCGCCACCATCTTTTAACTCATCACCGGTGGACAAAACTCCAACGCGAAGACGGCGGAAAACTGGAACCCTTACGAGACCTATAGAAGCAAGTGTTCCGATGTGGCTTGCGTTCAGAATCGTTCCTTCTGGAACAACGACGTCGCCTACGCCAATGTCAGATCCTCTTCGACGGATATTACTTCCAGACGCGAGCGACCCTTCAAGGCGAACTTTGTCTCCTTCGACCTCAGCTGAGTCTTCGACCATTACAACCGCTGCGGTATTAGAGGGCGTTCTAGCGCCAGTCATAATTCGAAAGGTACCCCCCTGTGGTATCTCTCTCGAGACCCCGTCGCCAGCAGCGACTGTGCCTATGACAGTCAATGTAACAGCGCCATCTCGCGTTATCAGATCGAGCGCGTGCGAATCAACAGCAAATCCATCGACCGCCGTGTTATCGAATGGAGGAATGTTTATATTCGAGACCACATCACCAGAGGCCACTAGGCCGAGTGCCTTACCAATTGGTGTTGCTATGGCTCGCTTTCGTTCGACCTTTGAAAGGACAAACTCCTGAGCTTCAGAAAGAGAAATCATATATCTAGATCTTAAGCGATCTCGCCAAAGTAGCGAAGTCGAAATATTCAACTACCTCGAATGTGGAGTAAATCCATCGACATCGCTTGCCTCACGCAACCCAGTCGCACACAATTTGGCCAAACGCTCATCGGCCAAAACAATTTCGGCTAAAACCTCACGAAATACTGCCCCAAGATCTTCTCGATTGAGAGCGGTCTCTACGGTTGCTCTCAAAAAGTCGATTTTGTTACCAATGTCATAGCGAACTTCATTTGTCACCAAGGCAAAAATTGCTTGCTTTTCTAGAAGTAGGGAGATGGCATCGGTGAGTTGAATCTCGCTGTTTTTACCGACGGACGTCCTCTCAATAGCCTCAAATATCTCGGGAGTAAAGATATATCGACCGGTTACCGCCAAGTTTGAAGGAGCCTCTCCAATCGACGGCTTTTCAATGATCCGCGAAACTCTCGCGAAAGTGGGAGAGATGTATTCGGGATCGACACATCCATAAAGGTGAATTTCACTCAGCGGGACCTCACGTACTGCAATCACGGATCGACCGTTACGGTAATACTGATCTAGCATGTCAGGAAGTAGAGTCGAGTGCGAAACTGCAACGTCATCGGCGAGCAGTACCACGAACGGCTCATTTCCAACATGGGACTTCGCCGCAGCCACTGCATGACCTAGGCCTTTAGGTTCCCCTTGGCGAACATAATGTATCTCAGCAAGCCTGCTAATGGCTCGAATCTCTTCGAGTTCTGCCTCTTTGTTTCCGTTGATCAAATAGTGTTCCAACTCAAAGGACCTGTCGAAGTGGTCTTCGATTGATCTTTTTGACCTACCGGTGACTATCAAGATGTCGTCAAGACCTGCCGCGATAGCCTCTTCTACAACGTATTGAATGGCCGGCTTATCGACCACCGGCAGCATCTCCTTCGGCTGTGCTTTAGTGGCGGGGAGAAATCGGGTACCCAATCCAGCAGCAGGTATGACCGCTTTTCTTACCTTATTCACCTGAAAGACCTCCGGCTCTTGAGTCCACACTCGTTACTACAATTCAACACTCATTTCCTATCGCTGAGCCAATCTTTGGATTAATAAATCATTAGTTTTTTCATTTAGCGGCACAGACATACTGCCACTGACCTAATCGCATGCACACTCTCAACGTTAGCGGTGGTAAAATTAGCAGTCGAAAGTATTGAGTGCTAAAAACTAGGAGTTACCATGCCTCGTTACGAGTACATATGTAAGTCGTGTTCTTACAACTTCGAGGTACAACAGAGCTTCTCAGATGATCCTCTTACCATATGCGAAAAATGCGGCGGCGAACTAAGAAAGGTCTTCGGAAATATAGGCATAACCTTCAAGGGAAGTGGCTTTTATAAAACCGATTCGAGGTCGTCATCTACGTCGACTGTAACGCCTACGAGCACAACCGCAGAATCCGCTCCAGCTGCTCCAAGCGAAACGGCTAAACCTGCAACTGAGGCCCCCGCATCGACAACCCCAGCCGCTACTCCAACGCCTGCCGCTGGTTAACTTACCCTCCGAGGATTACTCGAGGTCCTCGACCCCAGGAGATGTAGTGCCATGACCAGTTAAGCAGAACTGACAGTCGATTGCGCACTCCCAAAAGGGTCATAAGGTGCAAGGCAAGCCAAGCTACCCAAGCCGTCGTGCCTGTGAGTTTCATTCCACCAGTCAATTCTGCCACCGCAGCATTACGCCCGATGGTTGCCATAGTCCCCTTATCTTTGTAGTGAAAGGTCTTAGTAGCACCACCGCTGATAAGGGACTTTATGCTTTCAGCGGCGCAACTTCCAGTCTGGATAGCCGGTTGTGCCAACTGAGGCAAGAGCTGTCCTTCGCTTAAGATGCCGCCGGCAACGTCGCCAACTGCAAAGATGTTGTCGTGACCTTTTACTCTTAGATCGCCACCGACTTCAAAACGACCATTTCGATGCTGGGGCAAACCAAGCTCCGCAAATTGCTTTGACACCCCTACGCCTGCACTCCAAATGACCAGGTGCGAATCGATAAAATTGCCGCCCTTGAGTTGCACCCCTTCTGGAGTAACGCCTTCAACTACGGTATTTAGATATACTTCAACTCCCCTGCCTTTGAGTTCCGCCGAGGCATACTTGGAAAGCTCCGGAGAAAAAGCTCCTAATAGACGGTCTTGGGCCTCAATAAGAATGACTCTTGCTTGGGCAGGATCTAGCGCTGGATAGTCAGTGCGAAAAGCGCGAAGCTTCAATTCGGCAAGTGCCCCAGCCATTTCAACGCCTGTAGCTCCTCCGCCGATGACAACAGTCGTGAGGGTATTATCGCGCGGACCCCTAGAAGCTGCCCTCTCAAAGAGGGAGAAAACCTTATTACGAACCGCTAGGGCCTCATCGAGGGTGTAGATCGCATGGCAATTCTCTTCTGCTCCAGGAACATTAAAGAAATTGGTTGTAGCTCCCATAGCAAGAATGAGGTAGTCGTAAGGAATCCGACCACCATCAACTAAGGCAATTTCATTGGCCGCCGAATCAATTCCGCTTAGGATGCCCTGCCTGAAAGTTACTCCCTTACGCTTTCTAAGTAGGGTTCGCACTGGAAAAGCGACGTCTCCTGGATTGAGCCCCGCAGTTGCGACTTGATATAGAAGTGGTTGAAAAGTCGCAAAGTTGTGACGGTCGACCAATGTCACATCGACTCCGGCATCTGAGAGGGTACTCATCGCCGCTAATCCGGCAAATCCCGCACCTACAATTACTACTTTTGCCACGTCATTACCTCACTCATATCGTTTTGTTACACAAATTCAAGAGGTCTGCAATTGCATAGCTCGCATTGAGCGTAAATGACACCCAACGACCCGTGCAACACAGTTCGTTAAAAACGCTAACGCTGAACTGTCTTAAAATCGTTCTTTAGAAACAAAAATGTAACTCAAACTCACTTAAATGAAGAATTTGTGCTAGAGGGCACTACCCTACTTTTCCACCTTCGCGGGGGATCAAAGTATGAGATTTTGGTAAATGAACCCTTCAACGCCTCCAAGAGTGACGTTGGATCGCCACAGTCGACCGCGGATGTCGTTTCGGTAAAAGAAGATCCTATCGCCTCTTCAACGTGAGAATCAGAGTTCGAAACTGCTGCAATCGAAAAAACCTCAGCGAAATGAAGGGCCCCTTCACAGACTCCATCGGGCTTTGACTTAGAGTTGCCAATTTCAATGATGTCTATCAACCCCTGAGAGGCAAAGGTCTCAACATCTTCGAGGTTAATCGAGACACGCACGAGGTCGTTGGGGTGAGGAATCATCACCAATCCCCCCTGATCCTTGATACGTTGCACAGCATCGCCGAAAGAGAGGAGTGGCGGTATAGATTCGGTCAAAAATAAGCCAATGACTTCTCCGAGGTCACATCGGAACTCTTGACCCACTATCACCTTGCCCGGAAGACTTTGTTTCAATTGGAGAGCACCGTCGATCCGTAAGTGATCCGTCACTGCTACGATGTCCATTTCACTACGCGCAAGAGCAGCGATATACTCATCAAAGGTCGTGCTTGAGTCACCGCTCATATACGTGTGAGTGTGGAGGTCTAACTTCATGCGAAATAATCAGTTGCCACTTACGCTTACGTCTTGAATAGCTAATGTCATTCCAGCTGCAGATCCAAGCCGGAAAGTTAGGTCGGAAGCAACTTCATGAATGTCACCGAGCATCTTTTGAATCGTTGAAGAGATCGTGAACTCCTTGATAGGCTCTCCGAGTTCGCCCTTTGAAATGACTACTCCTTCGGCGCCTACCGAGAAATCGCCACTTATTGGATTTACTCCCGAATGGACGCCCGAGATCGATTGAATAAGAATCGCCGAGTCCACGGATTCAATAAGGGCCTCACGACTTGTCGTTCCTGGCTCAAAGTAACACCCTCGTGGTCCCGGTGCGCTAGATCCAGCAATTCCGCCCCGATTACCGGAGCCAGTCGACCGTACACCAGCTTTACGGCCGGTGTATGAGTCGTAGAAGTACCCTTTTAGCTCACCATTTTCGATCATGACGTTACGCCTAGAAGCGAGACCTTCGTCATCGATTGGTACCGCTGAGAAGAACCGCTCGTCGGTTGGGTCATCCACCAGAGTGAGCTTGGTACTAGCAACACCCTCTCCAATGCGATTGGCGAAGAGACTTCTGCCTTTTTGTACCCTCTCAGCAGACAGTGTTCCTGCGACAATGGAGGTAAATGAGCGGGAAACTTCAGGCTCAAAGATCACCATGGTACGCATTGAATTGGGCTTTCGCGCTCCTAGCATGCGAGTCGCCTTTGATGCAGCCTCGTTCGCAGCAAATTCAATGTCTATCTCGGCGAAGTTCTTTGCGGCACTCATTCCAAACCCACTCTGGCTTTCATCGCCTTCGCCAGCGAGGGCGTGAGCATAGGCCCAGCAGTAGGTCGCTTCGCTGTAGCGTTCGATTCCATTGCTGTTGATTATTGCACTCGCAAAAGCACTCTCACCGTAGTTAGACGAGTTGAGCGACCGAATTCGCTTATCGAATCTTCGTGTAAGCCTTTCTAGGTCGCGTGCCAATTCGATCTTTTTTTCCATTGGAGTAGTAAGAAGTTCATGCGACCACTGCGACGACATCATTGGAGGTTCGACTCCATCAGGTTCAGCGACTCCTGCAAACTCGTCTGGAGTCCCAAAGCGAGAGTTGTCTCTCGCCTCTTCGATCGCTTTAGCTATGGAATCGCGATCTAATGTGCCTGCGTACGAGATGCCAGTTCGTCCGTCGCGCACGACTCTGATACCAACACCCGATGACTCGGCGGTGGTCAATGACTCTATCTCAAGTTCATAAATACGGATCGCGACTTCACGCTCGGAGAGGATAAAGGCCTCCATCGCCTCGCCTTCGACCATCGCGGAAGTTATAAATTTGGCGGCCTTTACTAGATCATCCATTCGCGGTACCACCGATCGTTACCTCAGTAATCCGCAGGGTCGGTTGCCCGCAACCAACAGGGACGCTCTGCCCGTCCTTACCACAGGTACCTGGAACTATTGAAAAGTCATCCGCCACTGCGTCTATATTACGTAGAACCTCTGGCCCGTTCCCGATGAGATTTGCCTCACGTAAAGGCGCCGTTATCTCGCCATTTTCTATCAAATACGCCTCTGTCATTCCAAAGACGAAATCTCCCGTAGCGGTGTTTACTTGGCCACCACCTAATTGAGCGATGTAGATTCCGTACTGAGTGTCGGCAATTATCTCTTCAGGGTTCGACTCACCAGCGGTCAGATATGTATTTGTCATCCTTACCATCGGTAGGTGAGCATAACTTTGTCTTCTACCATTTCCACTTGAACCTCTCGCGGCCCTATCAGATTGGCTTTGATCCCACATGTAGTCGACAAGTACTCCGTCTTTTATCAAAACGTTGCTCTTGGCAGGATTACCTTCATCGTCATAACGGTAAGTTCCCCACTCCCTGCCAAAAGTTCCATCATCGAGCAGTGTCACGAGTGGCGATGCAACCTGATCTCCGACCTTACCGGTGTAGACCGAAGAATTTTTAGCGATATGGTCCGCCTCAAGTCCATGGCCACAGGCTTCGTGAAATAGAACTCCGCCGCCCCGTCCATTTAGAACAACGGGTAGCTTTCCGCTTGGGGCTGGGCGAGCTGAAAGTTTTGTTATTGCGCGGTTCGCAGCCGTTCTGGCGAGTTCCTCAAGGTCAACTTCGTCCAAGAGTTCGAAGCCCATAGTTCGAGCGACCGTCTCGTAACCTCCCTGCATGCCAGTGTCGCCAACGGCCACAGTCGAGACCGAAACCCTAGTCCTAATCTGCTCTTCCTCTACGAACGTTCCATTGGAGTTCGCAACGAGAAACCGCCGAAAGGAGTCACCATATGAGGCACCCACTTGTCGAATTGAGGCTCCTGTGGACCGAGCTGCGGCATCAAGGCGTAAAAGCAACTCAACTTTTCGATCTTTAGAAATTGAACTACCCAAAATCGAATCGACATCAACAGGCGATACTAAGCGCGACGTAAGTGCAACGGTGGCCAACGGAGACGAACTGCGACGCGCAACAGCTGAAGCCGCCTCAGCAGCTCGTACGAGGCCTCGCTCACTAAGGTCGGCGGTGTGGGCGAAGCCAGTTGTATCTCCAAAGCGAACTCGAATACCCGCGCCACGAGCTACGCCGGACGATAGCTCCTCAACACTTCCATCGTCGAGTGCTGCGGAAAAGGTAGCCTTCTCCTCAACAAAAACTTCAGCGAAGTCACCTCCACTTACTAGAGCGGCGCGCAAAACTCGCTCTACAACGTCTGCGTCGACCATAAATCCTCCGCTGCTTTGTGGTTCTTGTATACACAGTCGAACCTACTCGGTTAACGACCTTACTTTTTGATCGACTAAAAAGCTATCAGATACCCGCGTATCGATACCGCGAAACTCCACTAGCTGAAGTTGGAATATAATGGTAAGTTGAGAAAGTTTTCCTAAGCTAACAAGAACGGACGATCTCAAGAAACCACCAACCCGAGGGACAACCAAATGATGCAAAGAGACTTTGGTGCTTTCAGGGCAGGTACTACAAAAAACTTCGATCGCCATAAAGCCTTCAGTTACCTGCGTATCGTCGTCACAATTATTACTTTTTTCACCATAGCGACCAAAGTTCACCTAGGTTGGATCGGACAAATCGGACAACGAGGCTTTGGACTTCTTACGATCGCATTTCTAGCGACCCTGGCTGGCATCGCACTTTCCGCTTTTAGGTGGAGCGGCGCACTCAACGCCCTCAAGGTAAAAAATAAATTTAGCGATCTATTTAAACTTCAATTAGTTGGACTTTTTGCTAGCAACTTCCTCCCATCGACGGTGGGAGGAGATATCGTCAGAGCGCGATGGTTAGGGCGGCGAAGCGACCAAGTCGCCGAAGGTTTTGCAAGCGTTATAATTGAGCGGCTAACGGGTTGGTTCGTGCTGCCGTGCCTTGCCCTGATCGGAATTGCCGTCGATCCAGCGATGCTTCACCTTGGGAAAGTTTCGGGAATCATCATAACCATCGCTACAGCCACTTTGACGGCGCTACTTATTCTTATTACCTTCACGATATTCAAGAAGCAGGTCAAGCCAGAGGGTAGGTTTAAGTCCCTTTCAGCGGTCATCTCCTCCTTGGGAAATGGCATTAAGCAATTCAGGGAAGATCCTTCGTCGCTAGTAAAGCTCATCGCATGGGCGATTGCCTACCAACTAAGCATCGTAACGGCGGCCCTCTTCGCAGCTTCAGCGATTCACATCTCCATCACATGGAGAGAGCTTCTGGTAATGGTGCCTACGGTTGCGATGTTGCAGGTTTTGCCATTAACCATTGGTGGGATTGGTATTCGCGAAGGTGCTCTCGTTCTAATGCTTCAACCACTGGGGATAGCTACGACTCAAGCTATCGAATTTGGACTCGTTGTCTACGGAATCAATGTACTGGCGTCCCTCCTTGGCGCACCATCATTCGCATTTGGAGCCCCGCCACGGGAGACGGTCGCATCTTCTAATGCCGTCCCAATATCAGACAACACGGCTATCGGCGATAGCTAGAATTCTTACGCAATAGGATCTCTTCTACCCCACAGGGGCCAAGCCCAACCGACACAACTTTTAGTAGTAGTAAGTGGCACGAAATAATTTAGCGATAAAAGTAGCTAAACAAGTGTAGGTTTTTGACGGCTTAGAGTTGCGAAAGCGCCTTGCGATGAAGTTTTTGAAAGGTCTACAACTTGACCAATGAGGTAATTTTGAGCAGTGCACCCCGCGGCCTTTTAGATGCGGCCGATATTGTCGACGGAATTCTCGAAACTTTGATGACTTCGGAGCGTGGGCGATGGACACTCATTGATGAAAATCTGGGTCTACCCTTTGACTCCCTTTTTGCAATGGTTCGCTCCGGCGGAAAGCGCATTCGACCAGCGTTATGCTACGCCGCGTTCATTGGAAGCGGTGGCGACCAAAGTGATGTGACTGCCCAAAGGGTCATGACGGCCCTAGAGCTTCTTCACACATTTGCCCTTCTTCACGACGACATTATGGACGGCTCATCGATGCGACGTGGCAACTTAACAGTCCACGAGGAGTTCGCTGCCTTCCACTCGAAGTCAAACTATCGAGGAGAGTCTCGGAGGTTTGGAGACGGCGTCGGAATACTCGCCGGTGACCTTGCCTTCGTCTACGCAGATATTATGATCGAGGATGCTCCGATTGAGGTACGCAAGATATATAGCGAACTTCGCCTAGAAGTTAACATCGGGCAGTACCTAGATCTGCTTGGCACCGCTCGGTGCGAGCCTACGGTCGATATGGCCCGCAAGATCAATATCTACAAGTCAGGTAAGTACACGATCGAACGACCGATGCACGTTGGAGCAGTCCTTTGTGGTAAGGGACAAACCGAGTTAGATCAACTCTCGGACTTCGGACTTCCGCTCGGAGAGGCCTTTCAGCTCCAAGATGACCTCCTTGGCGTCTTCGGCGACGACACACTGACCGGAAAGCCAGTTGGTGATGACTTACGCGAAGGCAAGCCAACTGAACTAATTGCCCAGACTATCAACCTCCTCGATGGCAACGAGAGAAAAAAATTTACCGAGCTATTCCGACACTGTCAAGATTCGCCTGATGCAATCGCAGAGGTCATGCATGCAATTGAGGATAGCGGAGCTAAGGGCCAGATAGAGGAGCGCATAGATCTACTTATCGGGGAATCACTGCGTGCCCTCGACAACAGCTTCCTTAACGATATCGGCAAAGAGATGCTTAGAGAAATAGCTCTATACATCGCACAGCGACAAAACTAAACCCTCGACATATCAAATAAGGACAAAAGAAATGGCGACCAATAGTCCCAACCGTGCCGTTCGCTCAATCGCGATCGTCGGAGGTGGCCTCGGAGGCCTCTCTGCAGCTGCCCACCTTGTATCGTCGGGGCATCAAATTACGATCTTTGAGTCAGATGCTCACCTTGGGGGGAAATCTTCGCAATTCAAGTCGAACGGTTACACGATCGACGCGGGACCCTCTGTCCTCACCATGCTGCCGATCATCGAATCGATCTTTGCGGCACTTGGTGAAAAGGTATCCGATCACCTAGATCTAATCAAGCTAGATACCCTCTATCGGGCAAACTTTGCGAGCGGTAATGACCCGTACGGAGAAGGGAGCATCTCCGTTTTGGCAAACCACGATCAAATGGTAGATGAGATACGTTCAATCTCAGGTCAAAAAGATGCGGACGCCTTCATTCGCTTCTCGAAATTTCTCAAAGACCTCTACGACAGCGAATTCAACCAATTTATCGATCGCAACTTTGACTCCTTATTCGATTTTTTGAAGCCCATTGCTCCGACCTTGAATCTCGTCAAATTGGGCGCATTTCGAAAGCTGAACTCGATCGTGAGCGACTACTTCTCTGACTCTCGATTGATAAAGCTCTTCTCGTTTCAATCCCTTTACGCCGGCGTCTCCCCATTCGAGGCACTTGGGATCTACGCAGTTATCACCTACATGGACACAATTGCGGGCGTCTACTTTCCAAAAGGCGGCATGGCCCAACTTCCAATCGCAATCGGGAAGGTGCTAGCCGAAAAGGGTGTGTCAATTCGCACTAACACTAAAGTTGCGTCAATTCTCCGATCGAATGGACTGAGCGGAGCCGTAACTGGGGTTCAGTTGGCCGATGGATCACGCGAATCGTTCGATGTAGTAATTTCAAATGCTGAAGCAGCGATAACCTACAAGCAGCTTCTAGGCCACTCTTCTCCTCCTCGAAAGATTGCCAAGAGCGAGTACTCCCCGTCAGCTCTACTGATGCTTTTGGGCTCAAAGGTCAAACCAACGGCCCAAGTCGCACACCATAATATCTTCTTTGGAGACTCTTGGAAGGAGGCCTTCGTAGAGTTGATCGATGAAGGTCGACAGATGACCAATGCTTCCACTTTGGTTACAATTCCGTCTTTTTCTGATCCGATGCTGGCTCCGGAAGGTGGCGCCTCCATCTACTGCCTCGAACCAGTGCCGAACCTTAGCGGAAAGATCGATTGGAAAAATGAACGAGAAAACGCAGTGGAGAACTTTAAATCATCCCTAAGAGTCGCAAAGGTTTTGAGCTCTGATCCGTCCGACATAGAGGCCGAGAAGATCATTGATCCTCTCGACTGGCAGGCCATGGGCATGGAGATGGGAACGCCATTTTCGATCTCGCACAGATTCTTTCAGAGCGGCCCATTTCGACCTGCAAACAGCGACAAGTCCATCCCTGGACTATTCTTCGCCAACGCATCGACGACGCCCGGCGTAGGAGTCCCAATGGTTCTAGTTTCAGGTCGTCTTGCGGCAGAACGAACGCGCATGTATCTTGGTGATCGATAACTATGCAAGAGGAAAATGAGGCTTTAGCGCTCTCTTATGAGCGCTGCAAGGGTCTGAATAAACAGTTCGGAAAGTCGTACTACTACTCGACCTATCTCCTACCGAAGGCGAGTCGCAAGTACATTCACTCACTCTATGCCTTCTGCCGCTACGCCGATGATATCGTCGACGACTTCGACCCGAGCGATCTAGCATCCCGCAAAGAACGGCTAAAGAAATTCGGAGACGACTTTTACAGAGACCTCAAGGGCGGGCAATCGGACGATCCAATTCTGCGCGCCGTTGTAAACACCGTAAAGCTCTTTGACATCGACATCGAACTCTTTGACAAGTTCTTGCGCTCGATGGAGATGGACTTTTCAAAGACTCGTTACGAAACCTATGACGAACTACTTGTCTACATGGAAGGATCCGCTGCGGTAATCGGCGAGATGACACTACCGGTACTCGAGCCGTCCTCTAAGTATGCACGAGAGCCAGCCCGCCAGTTAGGTTTCGCCTTTCAGCTCACCAATTTCATCAGAGATGTAGAGGAGGATTTGAAGAGGGGCAGAATCTACCTTCCTCTTGCAGACATCGAAAAGTTCGGTGCTCTCAAAGATTTGGAACTTTGTAAGAACACCGATAAGGTCAAGGATCTTGTATCGTTAGAAATCGAGAGAGCCAGCGAGCACTATGCCGCCTCAATCGAGGGAGACAAGTATCTACCTCCTCGATCGAGCGCCTGCGTTCAAGCCGCCCGCGATCTCTATTCAGGAATTTTGGAAGAGGTCAAAAAGAATGACTATCAGATATTTGGACATCGAGCGACTGTATCGATGTACCGCAAGTTGAAGACCGCTGCCCGTACCGTTATTCTCTAGCTCGAGCTACAGATATCATCCTTCTCGGCGTTACTCGTCTGGACCTTCGATGCTCGAAAGATCGTCGGGAAATTCAAGCACTCCTTCAGATGGGACTTCCTGAACGTCACGTAGACGGCGCTCGATAGCTCTGGTGCGAACGGAGGCAGCACTTATGTTATTGCTCGCCTCTTCTAGCTTCTTCTGCGTCTTATCGAGGAGTCCACCGAACTTCTCGAACTCATTCTTCACCGCGCCAAGTAGCTTCCAAACTTCACTAGATCGTTTCTCGATTGCTATCGTCCTAAAACCCATCTGAAGACTATTCAAGATCGCCAGGATCGTCGTTGGACCAGTGACAATCACTTTGCTATCTCGCTGCAATTGGTCCCATAGGCCAGGGCGGCGAAGAACTTCAGCGAAGAGACCCTCAATTGGAACGAACATAATCGCGAAGTCAGTCGTAGATGGAGGGTTTATGTACTTCTCCGAGATGTTTTTTGCCTGGGCTCGGATTGCTATCTCCAACTGTCGCGAAGCGACATTTACCAGATCAATATCGCCGACCTCTTGTGCATCTACAAGTCTTTGATAGTCCTCAAGCGGAAACTTCGAGTCAATAGGCAGCCAAACAACGTCACCGCCATCGTCTTTACCGGGTAGCTTGATTCCAAAGTCGACCCTCTCACCACTGTTTTTCTTGACTTGTACGCTCCTTTGGTATTGAGATGGAGCAAGAATCTGTTCGAGCATCGTTTCGAGTTGGACCTCTCCCATTGTTCCGCGGGTCTTTACATTGCTCAAGACCCGTTTCAGGTCACCTACGCCAGAGGCGAGCGAGGCCATTTCACCCAATCCTTTATGGACTTGTTCAAGGCGATCACTAACTTGCTTGAATGACTCTCCTAACCTCTGCTCCAAAGTCGACTGCAGCTTTTCGTCGACGGTCACTCTCATCTCTTCCAGGCGGCGGCCATTGTCCTCTTGGAGCCTGCTCAACCGAGTTTCAAGAGTCTCCCGGATCTCTTTCAACATCTCTTGGTTTACACCAGTGAGGCCCTCTAACTGCTTTGAAAATGAGTCCAGGAGATTCTTATGTTGGAGCGACATCTCGCTGATTCCAGATAGCACCGACTTTTGATTTGCCGACATTGAAGTGCTAACTTCGCCCCTAAATAGCTCAAAGTTATCGAGTAGCGAACGATTCACCTTGTCAAAGTCTTCGGAGAACTCTCGATTAATCTCCGCAAGTAGCTCCATTTGCTCGTCGTGAGATCGCAGCAAGGTCTCCTTCACGTCGTTACTCAAATTCCTAAATAACGCGCTTACCTCTTCGCGGGTCGCCTTCGATGCGCTATTCGACTCTTCACGCCCCTGGGCACTGTCAGCTCTCAGAGTCCTCTCCAATCGCTCTTGAGAACTTCCTAATTGCCCTACCTCGCGCTTTACGAGTGCTGCGACTCCGCTGGACTTTCCGCTACGCAGAATCAAGGCTACGACTACAAGCAGAACTATTAAGTCCAGGAGGCTTACGCCGATTACAAACGAGGTGTTCATGACACAATCTCTCTCACAGTGGCTACCTATCGCATGTTAGTCCATAGCACTTTTTTTGAAGAGGACAGCAAACACTTTCCATTACAAAAAACAACCCCTACCGCAAGTCAGAAAGGTTGATAAGGAAAAGTCATCCTGTCCATCAGCCACCACAATAATTCAACAAGGGTGCAGCCCTAACCCACCGATGTTGCAAAGAAGGACGGAACCCTCTTTGATAATTGAGACAAGATAAAAAACAAAATGAGGCCGAAAATAATAAGGCCGACTACGTTCGTGGAAATTGTCGCAACGCTGTGATGGGCCGCGTCAAAGAAGGGGTAGGGGTACCAGTTGGTGATTGCGCCACGAATAAATGTGTAGGCCATATATGCAATTGGGTAAACGACCCACAGCAACGCTCTCCTGTAGGAGATTGCTGGCTTTGGAGTATCGACAACAAAATCAATCGCAACATAGAGTGGCGCGATATGGTGGTAAAGGACGTTTACAAGAATGTCGGAGATACCGTGTGCAGGGGCATTCAAGAGCAGATTGAAGATTATTCCAGTTATCAGAAGATATGCGGTTGCCGCTCCCCTATACCCCTGAAGGTTAGCGATTGGGCGCCCTTTGATCGCTCTAAACCCCAATAGACCAAAGACCGCCGCCGCAAATAGGTTGCTCTCGTAGGTAAAGTAGCTCAGGGTATCAACAATCGCTTGATTTTTCGTGACGATTACATACATCCGAAAAATAAATACGAGCAAAATTGCCAAACTGAGGGCAATGCGAGCTATGGATATGACGATTCGCTTACTGGTCACACAACAAATATAGCCATGCTGCGGGATGCATCGAGAACTCTTCGCCGTTGGCGGAACCATTCAAGGTAGCTTGCAGGGCACTCTTTGTACATTTCGCACGTCGAGATCGAATGAGCATACAAACTAAGCACCTTTGCGTCAAATGTGATCGCTCGAAGTGTGGCTTATTTTTCGACTTCTACTTCAAATTAGTTAACGCATGAATTGGCTAAATCAAAATCGCTCAAAGTAGATACGGCATTTCAAAGCGTTGTTATCTCATTGGACCGGGCGGTGCGTAGCCAAGGAGATCCTGTTTCCACGTTTCAATCGGCCAGCTACCGATCGGATCGACTCGGTGGACACGACGTTGATAGACATAAAGCACCTCCCAATTTCCAACTCCCAACTCTTTCTGAACCAAAAGCGCTAGATCTCGCCCCTCATCTTCAATTATGGCTTGGTCCCTATCTCCATTCCGATCGGCGGACTCGCACGATATATTCCAAGATTTCAAAGCATCAAGGAGTGGTTCACTCAGCAAGTCACTCCAAGGGCGTAAGCGCAAAGTATCCAAATTCGCGGGAGGTTTACCAGACCATCGTCCTCCTTGAGGTGCGGGCGCATCCATCTCCTCGCGCGTCCTGCACCTCCAGATACCACTAGCACCGTAGTCCCAGTCGATCAAAACTCGCCGTGGCTCACTCATAGGCAAATCCTATATGGCAAAAGGAAGGTCCGCGAGGCGCGAATTTCGCATCAGTAGGTAGCGGCACCACTATCACCCTTAAAGCGTCGCTTATGGCAGAAACAAGGGGGGCACGGTATTTCAAGGAGATTACCACGGCCTAGATAAGACTTCAAATAGTGGAATTTCAAGCGAGAGAAATCCTGCAAAGTACTGACTAGCAGCCTTGATCTCTCTCGAATCCGAGGACATAATTGAGCACACAGGGCGATCCTGAGGAGCTTCAGAGATCAAGGAAGATAACACCCGCAGTCGAGGAGAGACGAATAAGCGTTGGCGGTGAGTTAGAAGACGCGCTTCCACGCTCAGGGCAAAAAGTGGTGCAAACGACTTTTTACTTCAAACCTCTTGGTAGCTTCCTTTAGCAGACCATCCCGGTATGAGTTCGTCGTATCCCATTGCTCTGTTAGCAGTTAGGACCACTAGAGCCTTTTCTCTCACGCTCTTTGGTACTACGGGGAAGAGCATGCCAAATGGCTCTTTGCCATAGAGGTGATGGATCTGGTGGGCAAACTTCAAACGCTCTAGCAGCGCCATTTTGGGAACCGTAAAGAACCTGCCGTGGATATAGACGTCGTGAATGAAGCTGTAGACGAAGCCATAGGCCGTTATGCCGATACCTACATAGAGAAGGAAGGACAGGTTTCCATTACTAGTTCCGATCGCCATAGCAATTATCGTTGCAGAGGCGAACATTACGGGGTAAGCATCGTTAGCTTCGATCTTCTTCAAAGTCACAGAATGGTGGCTTCTGTGAAGCGCCCATCCGACCCCATGCATAATAAGCCGGTGTGCAAGGTACGCAACGGGTTCCATAACGAAAAATGTGGCAACTATCAATAGAAATTTCATATGTCCACTCCTCCTCATAGTTGAGGCGTTCCTCATAAAGCTTACTTCAGAGTCGTTACTATGGAGAACATTTGGTCCCACCAAGAGATTCGATAGCAGGTAAGTCCATAGATCACGCTTTGGCAGAGGATCTTTCCTGAAGTCTATTCCAAATGGTCATCGTCAACTGAATCATTGCAAAGCCGTAGATAAAGTCCTCTATCGGTATTGAGAATGGAAATCTAAACCCCGAAAAGTGATGGTTCGAATAGATCACTACCGGCGAAGACAACTTTGTCAGGTACCCATCGACCAATATTTGAAAGAAGAAAATTATCGCCAGCGATATCCAAAAGCTCAAATCACGATAGAGCTTTCCCCTATCTAAGCGGAACTCAAGAAATATCGCAAAAAGAGCTGCAAGTATTGAACCAACGGTATAGGCGTGCATTATGGCCTAGACCCCCTTTTGTCGTCGATTAAGCATCGATCTAACGGCTTCAAGAGTCAAAAGTGAACATATTGGAATCGCTACGAAAAAGACGACCTCTTCTATCGGTAGGCGACCAAAGAGATCTACTCCGGTTGTGTACTTTGGCGAATAGCTCCACCAACCCCAGACAATTGACAAAAGATCGAAACCGGAAAAGACAACTGCTGTAATCGCAACTGCCGAAATAAGCGCAAGCGGTCTTCGATAAACTCTGGCACGAAAGACAAACTCGAGTGGGAGAGTCAGCACCAAGCACAGTGCCATCAGAATTAGATACGTGTATTGAGTCAATATCGTCTCCGCTTTAGTGCGTAATTCAATCCGTTGAAGATAGTTTGTTATTGGACAGTAGCCGCCCAGACTGACATTTCATAAAACTGCTTGTAGCTGTCCGCTCAACTAACATTCTGCGAGACAAATTTGAAGCATCACAACGGGAGAACCTGGATCGAAGGATCGAAGCTACCTCTCGTAGCATTCATCGTGACGCTTTTGGCATCGATGATCATTACTTTTTTTGTACCCTTCGGTAACGACACCGCAGCCCACCTCCATCTCGTCGAACTGTTCAAATCAACCAACGATCTCGCTCCGTATGACCCATGGTGGTACTTCGGCAAAGTCGAGTTCGTCGGCTATAGCATCGCCTACTACCCCATCGCCGCTCTGACTAACGTGTATACCCCTCCCATTATTGCCATATCTACTACGTCAGCACTCCTATCATGGTGGATAGCCAACCCAAGCAAGTCCGAGACAAAGATCCAATTCTCAACTCGCGAAATGGCAAAGAGATATGGATTTGTAGCGATATGCTCTCTCAACCTGGCGGGGTTGATGCTCACCGGCGCGTATCCCTTCCTAACTTCACTCCCGTTCTTCACGCTTGCAACAATTTTGCTCTATCGAAGGAGAACTTTTGCGACCTACACCTTCGGTGTACTTTTAGGAGCCCTCTTCTCAATTATCGCCACTCTTTGGGTTGGTACCCTGGCTCTCGCTATCGGGATTACTCGTTTGAAAGCTCGAAGCCATACCTTCAGGGCTGTAGCGAAGTACGAGGCGCTTTTCCTGGCACCGCTCTTTGTTGTTGCACTAGCTGAGATAGTGACAACTAGGAACCTATTCCCCAAGGGAAGTTACCCCTTTTACCTCTCTGATCTACTTGAGCTCTCGGCATTCCTCGCCCTCATCGGACTCTTCGCTTGGAAGTCAGAGCGACAAACAGTCGCCGTAGCAGCGCTGATCTACTTTGCAGGGGCAGTCGCTAACTTCGCGCTAGTTCACTCATCGCTCGGAGGAAATATCGCCCGAATCGGCGAATTATCGCCAACGATTACAGCAGCTTTGGTCTTCTTCCCCTCACGGGCAAGAATCGCCACGGTGGGAAAACAAGATCAAATTGACGATCAGGGCGCCGACTCCAATCGATCAATGGATCGGCTAACTTGGCCGATTAGGGCAACCGCCTTAGTCATGGCAATAGCGAGTTTGTTTTGGTTTGGCTCTTTTACAAGCGAGCCTCTAACGGATCCCACCGCCACGTATCTCGAACAGTCCGCAAATTGGACCCACCTTGCATTGCAACTGCACCAGGAATTTGGCCAACAGCGCATTGAATACGTCGACACCGCGTTACATGAAGGTGCATACTTTCTCCCAAAGTTTGAGGTTCCATTGGCGCGAGGATGGTTTCGGCAGAGCGATCAACCAGATAACGCCCTTTTTTATAGTTCAAATCGCGTTTTCTCGGCCGACTACAAGAGCTGGCTTTGCGCACATGACCTAGCGGCTGTGGTACTTCCCCCTGGACCATATGACTATTCGTCCCAATATGAAGCGTCATTGGTAGCAAATGGTACCAACTACCTAAAGGCGACGAAGACAGTTGGGCGATTCCGCATCTATCGTGTCGTGGGTTGCGACAACCATACGACGATAGCCGTTTATCCACACCTATTTGAAGTGACGTCTTCAGCAAACGGACAATATGGGACTCTTCCCATTCACTTTGCACGCCAGTTACTACCACCGGCAGGAATAATTATCAACCAAAGTGGAGGCCTCATAAACCTCAAAACGAGCAGACAAAAGGCTATTTCCATAAGGTTTTAGGGGAGCGCGTCCAAAACGCACCTGATAGGTAGTCCCTACGGTCGCAATATGCGTAGTAAACTTCTTAGAGCGGTTCAAATAAGTACGTGGTCGTATTTCACGAAATAAACGCTGGGTCTGCCACGTAATAAAAGAGGACGATCTCGGATCAGGTGCGAATCGCCGTAGTAGTTACGGGAGCGAAAACCATACGATGATCCAGTCAGAAGCTCGCAAAGTGTACGGAGAAGATTAATGTCCATTCTTGACAAGGTGAACTCACCGGACGACCTGCGCACGCTAAGCGATAGTGAACTGGATCAACTTTCTACCGAAATACGTGAATTCATAGTGGACCATGTAAGCCTTACCGGCGGTCACCTAGGTTCCAACCTTGGAGCAGTCGAGATGACCCTCGCCCTTCATCTGTCCTTCAAGTCACCAAAGGACATACTTTTATTCGACACCGGCCACCAAGCGTACGTCCACAAGATACTAACGGGGCGCAAGAACCTATTTGACTCCCTTCGTCAGGAGGGCGGGCTTTCGGGGTATCCATCGAGGCGCGAATCCGAGCACGACTGGATCGAAAATTCTCACGCATCGACTGCGCTAAGTTACGCCTACGGATTAGCTACCTCCCTTGAACTCAAGCGTGGCCCATACGTAGGAACGACTGAATTTCAAACGAGTAACGACGGTGAACGATACGTAGTCGCCGTAGTTGGCGATGGCGCCCTAACCGGCGGACTTGCATATGAAGCACTAAATAATCTCGGCCACTCCGACAAAAAAGTCATAATCGTCTGGAATGACAACGGCCGTTCATATGCGCCTACGATCTCACGCCTATCGTCGTCGCTCACAAAAATCCGATTAAACCCTGCATATATGCAAGCAAGAGAGAGAATTCGTCACATCCTTCACGAGATGCCTAAGGTTGGAACACTCGCCTCCACAGGGATTATTGGAGTTACGACTGCGCTTCGCGAGGCTATCGAACCTAGAGTCTTTTTTGAGGCACTTGGGGTTCGTTACACTGGCCCAATTGATGGTCACGATATCGAGGCGATGCGCTACGCCTTCAACGGGGCAAAAGAGTGGGATAGTGCGATCGTCATCCATATAAAGACCGAAAAAGGACATGGATACGAACCTGCGATACTCGACGAGATCCAATGCCTCCACGATCTAAAATTACGAACCAACGCCTTCGACTCAACCAAAAGACGGTCATTCACCGAAACATTCAGCGAGGATATCGTTCGCATTGGCGCGGAGCGAGAAGAGATCGTTGCGATTACAGCGGCGATGCCAGGCCCTACGGGACTGCTAAATTTTCAGAGCAACTACCCCACACGCTTCTTCGACGTTGGGATCGCGGAGGGTCACGCAGTAACTTCAGCCGCCGGCATGGCAATGGGCGGATTGCGACCGGTCGTAGCAATCTATTCAACTTTTATAAACAGAGCCTACGACCAAGTCAACTTCGATGTCGCATTACACAATCTTCCGGTACTTTTTGTCCTCGATAGGGCTGGGGTGACCGGCGATGACGGGGCAAGCCACAATGGAACCATGGATATCGTCGAGATGATGGCGGTTCCAAATATGACCTTTTATGCGCCATCTACGACTAGCGATTTGACACGTTCTCTCGAAGAGGCACTCAAGCTACCCTCTCCCGCGGCGATTCGATTTCCAAAGACACCCGGACCGATCTCGATAGATGGCGTTTCACTTACGCGCGACGGAAAACTCAAGGGCAAGATTTTACGAGACGGAAGTTCATCGATTGCCATCGTCGCCGTCGGGAAGATGGCGGAGTTCGCTCTCGATGCCGCTAACCACCTTGGTAACGAAAAGATAATTGACGTAACTGTAATTGACCCTCAAATCCTCAAGCCGATCCCCGAAGAACTTCTTTCCTATCTAGCAACTTACAAGCACATCTTGACTGTTGAAGATGGTTTTGCCCCTGGCGGCTATGGGTCGCACCTTGACTTCGCCCTCTGCGATAAGATCCAAGGCGCATCTCCGAAGATAATCCAACTTGGGATTCCAATCGAGTTCCTCTCGCATGCGAAGGTTGACTCGATACACAAGTTGCTCGAAATCGATACATTCGGAATCGCTCAACACCTCCGAAACTACGTTTTAGACAACGACTTGGTATAACGAGATCCAAACCAAGCAGTAGTACGCGCCGCGGTGCACAGGAAGTTGAATTAAAATAGCGTGGACTGCTCTACTGGAGCGATCGCCGTGGGAGACTTAAAGGTTGGAGACCCTACGCGCTTATCCACTTCGTAGTAGCGGATTGGGCTCGCGTCGGTAAGGCGCTTAGCTTCTTCCAAAATCTCCGCGACTGAATCTTTTGTCGTCACAGATTCATCCAACCAACCCAGAACTAGCTCATCGGATAGCGCCAGAGGCATTCTGTCGTGAATAACGCGAATATCAGGATTTGCTTCGGTAGTTACAAGAACAACACCGACTTCCCCCGTCTCTCTATCGACGAGTTCAATTCCCGCAATTGAAGCGATTGGGCCACCGTCAAAGTGGACGAAAAAGGGTCGCTTAGGTGGAGTGGTGGTCTTCCACTCAAAGTAGCCGTTTATCGGAACAACGACTCGAGACGACAAGATCCGCCTAGAAAAGGTCGGTTTTTCGAGTACCGTCTCAACCCTGGCATTTAGAAGAGACTTTCGCGCACCGCCCTTCCCGAGAGTGATGTAGGTACCAAAGGTATCGAAGATAGCCTCGACGTCGTCGTTTCTTCTTTTAAGCGTCAGCGCAGCCTCCGAAGGTGCGAGATTGAAATTTTCAAACCTCTCATCTCCAATTTCGCCTTTATCCACAATCTTTAAGTAGGAGTACTTCGCCACCACATCTGCTAGAGAAATCGTCTGAGTAAACCGACCACACACTTTATTGACCTCTCAATTCTGCATCTCGGTCGAGCGAATTGTAATTTCCGCAATCAAGTAGTTGAACATCAGGAATAGCTTGGCTCTGCCGATAGGTTGATAGTTGTATGTTGCAAACAACTTGTTTGCAAAGTTTCTGTGATAACTTCAACATAGGTGTCGGTATCAAATGAGTGACAGTAAAGAAACCTACGGCGCAGCACCCCTCTCCCATAGGCAAATCCTAATTGCATTGAGTGGCCTTATGTTGGGAATGCTGCTCGCAGCATTGGACCAAACAATCGTTGCGACTGCTCTACCAACCATCGTCGGCGATCTCGGCGGTCTGAAGCACCTCAGTTGGGTGGTTACCGCCTACCTTCTCTCGTCTACTGCAGTAACTCCGCTGTATGGAAAACTGTCCGACCTATTCGGTCGCAAAAAGCTATTCCAATTTGCCATTGTGGTCTTCTTGGTTGGGTCAGCACTCGCTGGCCTGAGTCAGAATATGGGCGAACTCATAGCATTTCGAGCTCTCCAAGGTATCGGTGGTGGTGGCCTCTTCGCAATGGTTCTCTCGATAATAGGTGACATTGTGCCGCCGAGAGAACGCGGCAAATACCAAGGTTATCTAGGCGCCGTCTTCGCCTCTGCAAGTGTCTTCGGCCCTCTCGCAGGCGGTTTTTTGACTGACCAGATATCGTGGCGATGGATCTTCTACGTCAACCTCCCAGTAGGCATCTTTGCCTTAATTGTCACCTCTGCAGTCCTAAAGCTCCCTGTCAAGCACGTCGCCCACAAGATCGACTTCCTCGGATCGGCCCTAATTACGGCCGCCGTCACATCGGCGCTTTTGGTAACTGTTTGGGGTGGAGTCACATACGCATGGGGATCAACCACGTTGATTGCGCTTGAAGTATTGGCGGTACTCCTAGTTGCCCTTTTCATCTTCGTCGAGATGAAGGCGCCAGAACCCATCCTGCCCCTTCGACTCTTTAGAGATAAGGTTTTTTCAGTATCGTCGACTATTGGCTTCATAAGCGGCTTCTCACTCTTTGGTGCGGTCATCTTTCTCCCTGAATACATGCAGGTTGTCAGGGGAGTTTCGGCAACTAAGTCGGGACTAATGCTTATTCCACTAACGATTGGGATCGTAATCGGGTCGGTTGGTTCTGGACAGATAATTACCAGGGTAGGAAAGTACAAGATATTCCCGATCGTCGGCTCGATTTTTCTTACCGCCGGATTTTACATGCTGTCGCTCATTGGAGTGAATACGGCGTACTGGAAAGAGGCTATCTACATGGCGGTCACTGGAGTTGGCCTCGGATTAACTATCCAGGTCATCGTGCTCGCCACTCAAAATAGCGTCGAATTCAAGGACATGGGAACGGCAACCTCAGCAGTTACCTTCTTTAGGACAATGGGAGGCGCAATTGGAACCAGCTTCTTCGGAAATATCCTCGTCAATCGTCTCACATACAATTTGAATCGCCTTGGCGCTGGAAAGAGCGCTTCTAATGCTGCGTCGTCGCTGATGGGTGGATCTCCCAAAGTTCTAGATAAGCTGCCGCCCCTTATCCACCAAGGAATCCTTGAGGCGTTCGTCAAAAGTCTGCACGTGGTCTTCTTGTTTGCTATCCCATTTGCAGCAGTAGCGATCATCTTCGCTCTCATCCTGCCTGAAAAGCCACTTCGGTCGGTCGCAGCAATTGCAGGAGGAAGCAAGGAAAACGATCTGGAGGCACCACTATTTATCGCCGAATAGCGCCCGTGCAGTCGCTGCTTGTGAGCAAACATCAGCCATGGAGTTCGAAGGTCTTAAAGTGAATACAAGGTACGAATATGAAAACGTTTCGAAAAGATAGCGAAGATCAAGTCGCAGATAGACAACAAAAGATAAAGCGGAGCGCTATTTCGTCGCTCAAACAACGAAATTACCGCCTCTACTTTATCGGTCAAATAATCTCTAATGCCGGCACCTGGATGCAAATGGTTGCGCAGTCGTGGTTGGTTCTTCAGATTTCAAAGTCAGGGAGTATCCTCGGCGTTGTTTCGGCAGTGCAATTCCTGCCCATGCTATTCTTAGGACCCTTGGCTGGGGTATACACAGATAGATACAACAAGCGAAAGCTGCTAATCCTCACCCAAAGCCTCTTCGGAGTCGTCGCTCTCGTCCTCGGGATTTTAGACCTATCCGGGGTGATCCAACTTTGGATGATCTTCGTTTCAGCGGCACTCATGGGAGTCATCAACACAATTGATATGCCAACCCGACAAGCATTCGTCATCGAACTCGTCGGGCGCGAAGACCTCCAAAACGCAGTTTCGCTAAACACAGTTGTCATGAACGGAGCAAGAGTCGTCGGTCCATCAATCGCCGGTGGAATCATCTACGCATTTGGAGTGGGACCTAACTTCATACTGAATGCAGTCAGCTACATTGCAGTCATTATTGTCCTACTGAAATTGGATATGACTAAGCTTCGCCCAGCTACGCGGATAGCAGCCAAGAAGGGGCAGCTTCGAGAGGGCTTTAGGTATGTAATGTCGCACAGCGAACTCGCAATCCCACTCTTAATGATGGTGATTGTGGGCACTTTGGCTTACGAATTCCAGATTTCAATCCCACTTTTAGCTACGGCCACTTTCCACAAGGGCGCCGGCTCGTATGCCATACTGACAGCGTCACTTGGCTTTGGTGCGGTAATCGGCGGATTCCTGTCGGCTAAATACGCCAAAGTATCGCAGCAGCTCCTAAATACCGCAGCTGCAATCTTTGGCCTCATGATGCTCGGAATGGCCGCAGCACCAAGTTACGCACTAGAACTAGTCGTCACCGCAGCTACCGGTGCTATTTCGATACTATTCCTGAGCACTGCAAACACGCTTTTACAGATAAAGGCACGAGAGGAGATGCGAGGGCGAGTTATGGCACTTTATGGCGTCGCATTCCTTGGCTCAACGCCAGTCGGCGCACCGTTGATTGGTTTTATATCCCAGCACTTTGGTGGACGAATCGGAATCCTTGTCGGTGGAGTAGCCACAATCCTTGCGGCGGCATTCGGAACCTATCGTGCTCGACGCATGACCATAAAGCAACTCGAACCGCTGGCTTGACCCTTTAGTTCAGCTCCCCTTTACCGAATATCGGCAGTGGACCCCTTTCCTAAAGCTCGAGATAAAACCACAGACATTTGAATAGTCATCTTTCTTTCGCCATGCCTGGGGCGTCAGCCCTAAGATGGCGGTTGTAAAATTACCTATATAAAGTCATGGATGTCAAGAAGCGAGGCGCACGAAAATAAGCTCGACTAATATAAAGGCGTGCCAGACGATATGCCAAAAGTAAAGCGAGTGCGAAACCCTCGAGGACAAGGAGATCATCTTAGAGAAGAGATCCTTATTGCGTGCACAACTCTCCTCGATCAAAGCGGTTCCGAACTCACCATTAGCCTTAGATCGATCGCGCACGAAGCAGGAATAGCTGCTCCTTCTATCTCCCGCCACTTTCATGATATACATGAGATCATCGATGCCGTTGTGGCTAGAGAACTCGATGGTTTTCAACGGCGTCTCCGCGAGGTTCACGCTGCTACTCAAAACCCTCATGACCGAATCATCGAACTCGTAAAAGCGTACGTTAGCTTTGGCATTCATTCACCGAGTCGCTATCGAGTACTATTCAGCCGCATCTATTCACCGTATTGGAGCGATACTGGCCTCTCCATGGTCGAGACCTCTCCACTAATGACTGATACTTTTGCTCTTGTTCGCAATTCCGTACAAGAGTGCATTGACGCTGGAGTTGCAGCGAAGGTCGATGCTAATACGAGTACCGTTATGCTTTGGTACAGCCTCCATGGACTCATAACTCTGCGTCAGTCGATTACCAGTTTCCCATGGCCTGATATCGACGTAGCGGTCGCACAAATTCTGCAGGACTCGATAGGCTTGCACCTCTAAACCAGTCCTGGTAAAGGTCGGCGTATTTCCATCTCAAGGCCGTGGCTCCATTCTTGCGAGGCGCTACCGCTCTCGCCTCCTGCTACCTTATACAGAACTACATAACCACTAATAACCATCCTTCTGGGCGACCTATTGCCCACGTCACGGTATCTAAGATTAAGCGAAGAGCCCACTTCCTTTAGAGTATTGAAGGAGTTTACGCATAATTCTTAGAATTACTCCTATCTGAAGACTAGGGGTACTCTCCTGATCTAATTTTTTACAGGCGGTTTTCCCCTTCAAAGGTCGGACGTTTTTAGTTGAGTTAGCATCTCGCTCATGACAGAGCGGCGCGAGTTAGGACCCTCGCTGAGAAGTGACACCGAGCATTTGAGTCAAAAGCGCCCTAGAAGTATGCCGACATCCACAACAACTTCCCATGGGCTCGCCACACATTCGAGTTGGATCAGCCCAGATCTGACAGGAAGGGTCTTTTATCCAAATGCAATTCCCTCCGCAGGCTGATTTAATTTAGTGGCACCTAAAGATCCATCAAATGGAGCGTCACCAAAGGAAAATACGCCACCGTCAGCACCGACTAGCCAGTAGTCTTTACCTTCTGGCGTCGGAGTTATTGTGATCATTGAACCGCTGAGCTAAAAAATGGTTTGTTTTGTTTCGCAGCTTGTAAAGCTACAGGCTCCCCCGTCCCTCTTCTTTTCAAAATGAACTTGGTTACCTAGGTTGTTACTTCATTCATAGCGCAACAGGAGAGAGATGTACCTAGACCCCTCTAAAAGCTGAAGGGCCATCAAAGCTCAAGAACCATGTTAAAAGGTCACCCCGTTAGAAACGGAAGAACCACTTTGGTGGTCCGGAAGGGATTCCTGTCGAACCCTCACATCGACAACGCGCAGGGCTGCGATTCGGGTAATTTGGTGGGCCTACGCAGAGTGTTTTCAAGCTCTGGCGCGTTCATACTGATTTCGACGAGCCGGTCGCTTTAACCCTCGGTAACCTCGACAGCTGCTGGCGACGGACTGTGTCGACGCCAGTACTCGGTCGGTGAGATTCCGTGACGAGTGCCAGGACACTGACCAGTGCAAAACTAGTCCGCCACCTGGCTGGTCCTCGAGGCCCCAAAGTTGATCGGTCAGAGCGCGTCTGCTGTTGCTGCTTGGTACATGCTGCGGATTGTCGGCACGAATCCGAGTTGGCGGGCGAGGGTGCCGTCGAGATGGCCGTTCCATGGATTCTCTAGGGGCTTATTCGACTCGGGGTAGTCGGCGCCGACGACCCGTGCAATCTCGGCGACCGTCGCGGGGGCGTCATCGGTGAGGTTGACGACCTTGCCGTCCATCACGCCGTCGAGCGCGAGGAGGATGGCGCCAGCAATGTCGCGGTGGTGGATGAGGCTGAGGGTCGCGGCAGGGTGCCAGTTCCACCTCCCGAGTAGTTCGGGCGCTGATTGGAGGTGCCCATCTCCGTCGCCGTACACGAACGCGAACCGCAGGATACTCCAGGTGAGCCCGCTCTCACGAAGGGATTGCTCGGCGATGACTTTGCTTGCCGGGTACGGCATCGGCGCGGTCGTCGGATCGTCCTCACGGGCAGGGTGTGGGAGGTCTGCAGCGTAGACCAGTCCGGTGCTGGCCATGATCACGCGCGCGTTTGGCGCGTGTTCGGAAACGGCGGTGATGAGGTTGGCGGTGCCCTCGACGTTCGCGCGAGTAATGTCCTGCGGGTCTGGGGTGCGGAGGACCGCCGCGAGGTGGATCACGGCGTCGACGCCGGTGACGGCAGCGGGCAAGGTCGCTGGGTCAAGGAGGTCGCCCTCGACGATGACAACGCTATCTGGCAGGGTCTTGCCCGGCCGGACGAGCGCGCGCACGTCGACATCGGCTTCGATGAGGCGCTTCACGAGGCGGGTACCGACGAGGCCGGTGGCCCCGGTAACAAGAACGGTCATTGGGATGTTCCTTTCGAGAGGAGGTCATTGAGTCGTGCCGTGCCGGTGCTGAGGACCCGGACGGTGACGGCTAGGTCTTCGTCAGAGATGCCGTCGAACGCGGTGCGCAGGATGAGCTCGATCGGGTCGGGAAGTCGCTCCCATAGTTCACGGCCGTCGTGAGCGAGGGTCAGAACCTTCTGGCGCTGATCACGCACATCGGGACACTGCTCGACCAGCCCCTTGCGGGCAAGTACGGCGACAACGCCGGACAGCGTCGCCCGCTCGACCCGCAGCCGGCGAACCAGATCACGTTGCGAGGTCGGGCCGGTGTTCGCGAGCTCGTAAAGCACGTACCACTGTGTCGGGCCGACATCGAATGGGCGCAGCACGGACTCCATCACGGCGCGGGACGCGAAGTGATACTTCTTGGCCCACGCCCCGGCTGACTGGTGTTCGGGATCCACAAGTTTGTTAGGCACCTGACAATTATAGCAAGGTACCTAACAGAATGCAAACCAGACCCTAACCAGCACCGCCACCGAGTCGCTCACCTCGCTGCGAGAAGCCGACCTTCGCAATCACATCCGGCCCATGTTCAAACCCGACGAACCGACCGAATACGCGCGATGAACCAGATTTTTTTGTGCGGCCGACCCGTATGACAGCAGCCTCTCGCCATCCCCGACTATTGACCGACACCGACCAGGTGCAGGGTTCTCATACGGATACTTTGGTGGAGGTGAGCGGACTC
>JAKAZZ010000103.1 GCA_021826315.1 Actinomycetes bacterium | reverse complement strand
TTTTTCAGAGGGTTTGAACAAGACCGAATTGCCACACACCAGAGCGTTCGGTATCATCCACAATGGAACCATTGCGGGAAAGTTCGCTGGAGTGATTGCAGCTACGACACCTACTGGCTGTCGTAACGAGTAGGCATCAATATCACTCGTAACTGATTCGGAGAATGCTCCTAGCAGATGCGTGGGCACACCGCAAGCGAACTCTACACTCTCTAGTCCACGTTGCACCTCTCCCCTAGCATCTAAGAAGAGCTTTCCGTTTTCACGAGAGATTATCTCGGCTAACTCGTCGATACCTTTGGCTACGAGCTCTCGAAATCGTTCCATGACGGCAACTCTGACTGCAAGTGAGGAATTTCTCCACTGCTTAGAAGCGCTTCGAGCTACCGAAACAGCACCCTCGACTTCTCTGTCAGAGGCCAATGAAACTCTTCCAACCTGTAAGCCAGTAGAGGGTTGGAAAACATCTCCGAAACGGTTGGAAGTCCCAGCTACTTCCCGCCCGCCAACGAAGTGGCCAATATCATACATTCGTCATCCTTCTTTCTACTATGACAATGATTCGCAGTAATGGTCAACTCTCGCCAGAACTGTATCGAGTCGATCGCAAAGCTGACCGAGAATTTCCTCGTCTGCCACTAGCGGAGGTGCAATTACAATCATTGCTCCACCCCGATCATCAGGTCTCACAATCAGACCAGTCTCTTCTAACGCTTCGGGCAATACCTTGCCAAAGATGTCTTCGATTTGCGGCGGAGACAACTCCAAGCCTGCGTCGGCATCGCGAGCCAATTCAAGGGCCCATAAAAATCCACCACCGCGAAGATCGGCTACGCATCGATGGGCTTTTTGTAATCGAGCAAGCTCTTTTTCGAATATTGACTGAAGGTGCTTGACGCTGGAAAGAATTTCCTCTTCCGCCATAGCTGTCACATTCGCTGCTAGGACCGTAGTTGCCACCGGATGGGCTCCGAATGTGGAGCCGTGAGCAAAGCTAGGTGCGGCAGCGTAGAGTTGCGAGGCCAAAGAGTCCCTCACGATAAGTCCTCCGAGAGGTACATAACCAGAAGTGGCACCCTTTGCAAACGTAATCATGTCAGGCACAGCACCCATATCTTCAACACTAAAGAATGAACCCAGTCGGCCAAATCCAGTAATGACTTCATCGGCAAGTAGCAATATGCCGTACTTGTCACAAATCCTGCGAAGTCCACTCCAATAGCCTGCTGGTGGGGCGATGGCGCCACCTGAATTCTGGATAGGCTCTGCGATCAGAAGAGCAATCGAATTTGGATCGAGAACGATAATCTCTTCTTCGAGAAGCTTGAGATGCTCTTCAATCAACCTTGGATCCTCAATACCAGAAACTGCTCTGCTATTTGAGATGTGAGAGAAGCCATCTAACAGAGGTTCAAAGGGGCGCTTTATCTTTGGCAATGCGGTGGCTGATAGTGCTCCCATGGTCGTGCCATGGTACGCGAGGTGTCGAGTGACTATACGTCGTCGCCAAGGTTGACCTGTGGCATAGAAGAATTGGCGTGCAAACTTTATTGCGGCCTCGACCGCCTCTGAACCAGAGTTAACAAAAAAGGTTCTATTCAGATCTGCCGGCGCCACAGATGCCAGCATTTCGCTCGCCTCGATCGCGGATGGATGGGCCTCATTCCAATTAGGAGCGAAGCTCAACTTCTTCATCTGGCGTGCGGCTGCTCCAACGAGATCTTCGCGACCATACCCAAGGTTGACACAAAAGAGACCCGAAAGTCCATCCAATCGTCTACGACCGCGGTCGTCGACGACGTAACAGCCTTCACCCTCTACTATCATCGGCCAGTTCTTTGCATCCCAATCTTTGGACTTGGTAAAGTGCGGAATTAGGTGCTTATTCGCACTGGCCCTTAAGTCTTCGAGGTTATTTCCGCTCATCTTTTACCGTTCCCCCCAGCAAGACAATCCGTATTAGGACACGTTATAGAGATTCTGGAGCTATTGTAAGCTCCAGATTGGACAAAGTTTTTAGTACCAGATTGGAGGTGCCAGAATCAAAGATTCATTGACTCTCGGTGGAAAACAGACAAAAGTGGCATTTGTACGGACGCTGCTCGAGGAATTAATAATGTCTTTACAGACACCCCAAGGTGCAAAGTTGCCTTCATCAAGACAATTAGCAATGGAGTTAGGAGTATCTCGCAACACAGTCTTGGCTGCATATCAGGAACTTATCGCAGAGGGATTCGCAGAACCCAGGACAAAAAGTGGAATTTTCATAAACCCAGAGATCTTGAAGCAATTGTCGAAGACCAAAAACGCACTTCAGCCAAGGACTCCGAATTCCGATGGGCCCGTCTTCAAAGTCAAGCTCGACACACCATCGACTCACCCACCCGAGATCCACAAGCCGTACTACGATTGGCACAAACTGAAGTACCCGTTCATCTGTGGTCAAGTGAATGCGAAACTATTTCCTAGTAGTACATGGATAAGGTACCTATCGATGGCCCTCGATCCTGCCCACCGAAACTACAGCCTCTCCGACGATCCCGAGCACGACGATCCACTATTAATTTCAACAATATGTCGTCGAGTATTGCCATCACGAGGAATCAAGGCCGATCCCTCAATGATTCTCGTAACTATGGGCACCCAAGAGGGGCTATTTCTAATATCTGACCTTTTATTTGGGGATGAGTCGACCGTCGCTATGGAAAATCCCGGCTACCCCGATGCGCGACATATATTTCTTCGCTCAAAGGCAAATGTCGTTGCCGCATCGGTAGACGACTCCGGACTAATTCCAGAAAGCATTCCGATGGGAACTAACGCTATCTACACCACTCCAAGCCACCAGTTTCCAACGAATGCAACCTTGTCGATTTCAAGACGACACCGCCTTCTCGAAATGGCAAATGAAAGCGCAATGGTGGTCATCGAAGATGACTACGACAGCGAACTGCGCTATGTAGGTCGACCTACGCCCGCATTGGCGTCACTAGCTACCTCTGAACCGGTTCTATATTTGGGGAGCTTTTCTAAGTTCCTAGCCCCTGGTCTGCGCCTCGGATTTTTGGTTGGACCCCCATCGCTAATTAAGATTTTGCGTCAACGCCAACGCTACATACTTCGTCACCCGCCCGGCCACCTACAAAGAGCCCTAGGTCTGATGATCGAACAGGAGGCGTATGCTAGACACCTTAGGAGGTACCGGTCCGCCCTCAAGAAGTCCTGGCAGTTGACGACTGATTCAATACAAGAACACATACCGTGGGTAAAGATCTATTCAACTGCGGGCGGAACGAGCATTTGGGTCGAGGTAGATGCATCCGTGGATGCTGAGTCGTTGGCTAGCGAAGCGCTTAATCAAGAAGTAGTAATCGAACCAGGGAATGTCTACTTTCTTGGCGATAATCCACCCACAAACTTCATTAGAATCGGTTTTGGCGCGATTGATGCGAATAGCATCGAACCGGGTATTCGCCTTCTAGGCGAGATAGTTAACAACCACATCGGAAAGATGAGGTGCAAGTAACATACATCCACGGATCGTCATGCCAAATTATATTACGCAACATCATAATTAGTCTTTCAAAGTTCGACACAAGGCATTTCCAAAAGCGATTCAAGAGGAAATCAGCTTCTCGGAAATCATTTGAGTGGCGCCTAGTACTGTCTTAGATAAAGATAGAGCTGGCTATGAACCCAGAAAGGATAGGAATAAAAGGGCTGCCGACCGCGACGATATCGATGATTGCAGCCCTCATTGTTGAAGTAAACATCGCCGATTGAAAACGCTTGAGGTTTTCTGCATCGACAACGATAGTACAACACATTACGACGAAGCGAAAGATTTCAGATTAAGAACCACTGCGGAGCCTGCTGATAAAGTTTGGCTCTACCGATCTTCATGTGGATAAACTCGCCGCTTCATAGAGAAGATTGAGGTCAATTGTTCCACTGGAAAACATCAACAACACCAGAGTCGCCTCTGCAGAATGAATCCTGAATCATCTCGCGGTGATTGTCCGGCCTTGGTTTTCAAACCCTCCACTCAGACGTTGTATACAGGGCAAGTGGAGATCTCATAATCTTTCTCGACTGTGGCGTCACCTTTGACTCTGGAATCGACTCTCTATTGACGATCGTAGCCTCATCGTTTGCGGGTGTTGTCGCGCCTCGAATCCTCTCCGAAGGTGAGGACGTATCAGCAAAAGGTGCTGCCCTCTATCAGATGATCAACTTTCCACTTGACGCCGGTAACGCGGCGGGGAGCGTCGGGAGAGGTGGACCTAAGTACCTACCGTCTACACTTCTAATCGTGGATCGAGCGCTATTCGACTCCAATGGAGGATTCGACGAAGATATGCGATACGGCGAGGATGTCGACTTCGTAAGACGAATCGCAAAGTCGGGAGGGCGGTGCTACTACGATCCGTCGATCATCGCCACTCACCCACCACGGCGAAATATAAAGTCCCTTGCGTTACAGGCATTTCGGCACGGAAGTTCGATGGCCCCTCTATATCGGAATACTGATGGTGAAATCTTTCAATTCCCTCGAGGTTGGATCAACTTCGCTCCGCTTTCAACGGTCAATGCGAGACTAATTTTCGTTGTGAAAGGATCGTTGGCTAAAAAGCAAAGGCTCGGAGAATTCGATGACACTAATCGAGGCAGGGAGGCTAGCGCTGCGAATTCGCTCACTCTGCTAAGGCGGTCATACGGATTTGCAGAGTTCGCAATCAAGTTGATAGTCGCCGCGCTAGCGGGCGGGTCAATACTGAAGCACAGTAGAGAAGGGCTAAAGACCAATAGAAGCTATCCACTTGCAAAAGTAGAACCTCTGATGTTAGAAGAGCCACCGACACTCCGACGTCTCGCAAAGCAAAAATCGTCGGCGAAGAGGCGAAGCAGAAGGGTATTGATCACTCTTGGGATGGAAGTGACACTGCATTTTGTATTGTCAGTCAAGGAATTGGTGACCATGGAGAGGGTGAGCAAAAAAGATGCAAATACCCCCGAGAATTCCCTTTCGAGAAAGGCTGAAATAACCATCCGCAATGAGCCCAAAGACCACCTTAATCTCCGAACAATTTTCGAAGCTACAATGGCATCTATCGCATTTGACCTCTCGTATAACTTAGGAGTTGCAGTCGGCTCCTGGCGAGAAAAGTTATTACCAATATCAAAACGATGAAGATCGTTTCGCATATCTGAACAGGGGTTTTACGTACAATTTCCTAAATTATTCAAATTCCGTTAATTCGTAATTAGCAATAGTCAGATTGACGGTAAAGCCTAACTAGTTTGTAGAAACAACAAATTGCGAATGTCAA
>JAKAZZ010000102.1 GCA_021826315.1 Actinomycetes bacterium | reverse complement strand
AGACTGTTTTTGATATCATCACGCAGGTCGAGCCCGAGCTCTTCGAGAAGGTGACAACTTTGTCGCTTAAAGACTTTGAGCGCTTGGTAAATGCGGGAGCGTTCAACGCAAGCAAGATGAATGATGCGGTTTGGAAGTTCCGACAGTTCGAAGAGCCTAGCCTCTCCTACACGCGAATCCCAGAAGTCGAGACCCGCGGTGGCTGGAACCTCCGGCGCGATGAGCGCTTCGCCGAACTAATCGAGAAGGCGATCCTCGTCCCAGGCGATATGCTTACGAACTCGGACCCCATTGACCCGATAATGGCGATCGTCAGTGAGGACGATGGAATTTTGGTCCGTGGTGTGCGCCACGAGAGTCCCGACCTCGCTGCGGCAGCAGCAAGCGGTACTAATGACGTCGACGGTTGGACCTACTGGACTTTGGTTCGAAATGACAAGGCGGTAGGCACGCTCGCCGAACGACGTGGAGCAACGTGATGATTGTTTGCTGGGAAGCGGGAACCAGATGTTTTGTTTCCTAGGTCTGTTCGCGCAATCGCATTGTGACAGAGTACCTACAAGAGATTCGCTTTAGATAGCTCTACCCCTGAAGTTGTTCGTGTTTACTTCAACTGCCGATTGTTTGGGGCTTAGTTTTACTTATTTGGTCAAGTAAATTCACTGGCCAGGTAGGCAGATTTTGTAGCCGATTTTTTGGATAAGCTAATAATATTTTCTAGCATTCGGTCAGGAAAGCGACAGGGACCGTCTGAAAGCTTCGATCTCTTTCGGCTCGTCCACGAAAGGCTAGCGTTAGCCTCTTTACTGGCAAGACAATTACGACGGAATTTGGCGAATCCTATGTGGACGAACCGCTTGCTCAGGCACTCTATAAATATTTAGATAAAAACGACTATCTGAACGAAGACGACACGATAGCCGAGAGGTACATTCGGGGTAAAGAAGAGGGAACCTTGGCAATGCCCACTTCAGAGGCACTTAGTAAAGTCTTTGAAGCCGTATGGCCGATTATCGATTCTTTACATGTTGATATGCCCCAATTTATTGACGGACGTAAGCCAAAGAGGATTCCTCTAAATGAGTCCAACTTTGCCCGTAATGAGTTTCAAATGTTGTGGGACCGGATCAATCACAAAGCCGTTTACCACGTTGAGTTTGACTCAAGTGAATTAATTCGAAAGTGTATTGAATGCCTCGATGATTTTCTCACGGTTACTGCGATGCAATATGCGGTCCGTGTATGTGTGCAGAACGATAAGCTCGAAGTTGATGATCTTACTGCTGGAGTTGGATTTAGGGTAGAGAGCAACGATACGTATTTTGAGACCGCAAGTTCTAGCTCGACGATAAAATATGACCTCTTAGGTGATATCGCAGGTAGTACACGGCTCACGCGTCGAACTGTGGCTGAAATTTTGCGTGGAGTATCGAAAAAGACTTTTGGAAAATTTAGACTCAGTCCAGGGCATTTTATCGATGAGGTAGGCCGTTTGATTGACGAGCAGAAGGCAACGTTAATCGTAGAACATCTGACTTACGATGTTACCGTTGGTCGTTTTGATTCGGCAATTTTCACAGAGACTCAAAGAAAGCAAGACCTATCCAAATCCAGCGAAAGACTGAAGAAACATATCTACGAATACGTTTTTACGGATTCAAATATTGAGCGTGCATTCGTAAATGAGTTGGATCTAAGCAGCGAAGTAGTCGTATACGCGAAACTTCCGAGGAGTTTCTTTATCCCTACTCCCGTTGGTAACGACAATCCAGACTGGGCAATTGCTTTCACTGAAGGAAGCGTCAAGCACGTTTATTTTGTTGCTGAAACTAAAGGTTCTCTGTCGTTTCTAGAGTTGAAGGGTATCGAAAGCGCCAAGATCGAGTGTGCTAGTAAGTTCTTTGCTTCTTTGAGTAACAATTACGAACAAGGAATCAGCTGTGGAGTGATTACTGATTACGCCGAACTAACGCGATTGGTTACTTCGTAGTTCCTCTTTCCTAAGTGGAAAATTGCTTGGGCGTCGCAACACTAAGAACTTCTAAGTCTTGTTAATCTTTGGTGAGTTTGCGTGAGCAGATTTTATGGTTGGCGAACGTAGTCACCTTGCCCCATGAGATGCCTCGATTGCTTGTTCCTGAACTACGAGCAATTTCAAATCTCGAGTAGAGCATAATTGAAGAATACTTACTTTTATGATACTATCTCTAATGTAAGTATCAAATATGTAACTAATCGGAGTTTTACCTTTTGTGAGGTGTGATGTCCGGATTTGTTGGCCGAGAAAAGCAATTGGCCACACTGGGTCGAATGTTAGAGCGAATCCGATCGAGGATAGGTACTGAAACGCCAGGAATCTGCCTACTTATGCGCGGTCGTCGTCGAGTAGGCAAGAGCAGACTTGTGGAAACTTTTGTAGAACGTACGGGAACGGCCCATATCTACTTTACCGCTTCGCGTCAACTAAGAACTGAACTTGAATTGTTTGCCGAGGCCGTAATCGAATCAAGTCTTCCTAACGCCGATATCTTTGGTGGCACTAAGCTCGAAAATTGGGACGCGGCTTTGAGGCTACTTAATTCGGTCTTGCCAAGCGATGCCCCAAGCATTGTCGTCATCGATGAATTTCCCTATCTCCTGGAACAAGACCGAGGGATTGAAGCGACTTTTCAAAAGCAGTGGGACCGACTACTCTCACGTAAGCCGGTACTTCTGATCTTGGTGGGATCTGATATTGCGATTATGGAAGCGCTTAATACTTACGATAGAGCCTTCTATCAGCGTGGAACCGAGATGGTAATTCCTCCCCTTTCGCCAGTTGAGACTGCGGCGATAGTAGGTTCACCTGATGCTGCTTCAGCATTCGACTCCTTTCTTATCACTGGCGGCCTTCCCCTTATTTGTGACGAATGGTCTGCAGGATTATCTACCTGGGAGTACGTTACGGAGGCAATATCCGATTCTACCTCGGCTCTAATCGTGAGTGCGGAAAGAACTTTGGCGGCTGAGTTCCCTGTCGAAGCCATGGCTCGTGATGTTTTGGGCAAAATTGGTTCAGGGGAGACGACGTTCACCAATATTGCTCGGGCCGCCGGCGGTATAAACTCCGCTAGCGTGTCTCGCGCACTAGAAATCCTTGTAGCTAAAAGAATCGTTACTCGCGAAACTCCCCTATCAACAAAGGCCTCCAAAGAGGCTCGCTACAGGATAACTGACCCTTATATGAGCTTTTGGCTTACCTTCGTGGGTCCAAACCTGTCAGAGATCGAACGGGGACGCGGTGATAGGGTTATCGAAAGAATCAAAGCGACTTGGCCAAGTTGGAGGGGACGTGTAATTGAGCCGATCGTGAGAGAGGCCATATCGAGACTTCTTCCAATTGAAGGTTTGACGGGCGACGTCGTTGGAGGTTACTGGACGAGAACTAATATCCCAGAAGTCGATATCATCGGAGCTGATAGAAGCCCGGTCGCTGATTCCATCGCATTTTCAGGTTCAATTAAATGGCATGATAACGACGTATTTAGTCAGGGAGAGTTGAACGCGCTCGCAACAGCAACAGTTCAGGTGCCGGGAGCTAGTGAAAACACCCCACTGGTAGCAGTGAGTCGTACCGGGTTCGCGCCTAATTTGGGTGCACACTGCAAGTTGGGCCCCACTGAATTACTAAGTGCATGGTGAGCGCTCCTTTGCCTATTTGGAGTGGTTTCAGTCGTCCGATCGATTACTTACGAAATGAACTTACGCACCTTGTAGTACTAGACGATCTTGGATTGACGGTGTGACTCGCACAAAGTTTCAGTAGGTTAGAGGCGAGCACATACTCTAAGAATTATTTGAAGAAGTGCGCCTGATCATCCTTCGCACGATGAAGATACTCCGATCTACGAAAGTCTGTTAGCTCCGTCAGCTTTAAAGAGTTCTACTTATTTGCAAAGTTCCATGGAAAAATGCAACAGTTGGTTGCTTAATTCCGGGTAACTTTGCAATTTCGGTACAGTGTACTCTTGTGGAACGGCACACTTATAAAGTTCTAGAGGATTGGAAGGCAAGTAAGTGGCGCAAGCCTCTCGTCATTCTTGGAGCGAGGCAGGTCGGCAAAACCTGGCTGATTCAGGAATTTGGTAAGCGCAATTACGAAAAGGTCATCTACCTCAACTGCCAAAGTAATTCGAACTTGGGTCCACTCTTCGATGGCGATCTCGATCCAAATAGGCTGCTGCAAGGTATTCAAATAATTGCTAGGGAGACCATCGATCCCACCACGACCCTCGTTGTAATCGACGAGATACAAGAGGTGCCAAGAGCACTCACCTCACTCAAGTACTTTCAGGAGCAGCGTCCGGATATCCATCTTGCTACTGCCGGTTCTCTACTGGGCGTCGCGATTCACAAAGAGAGCTCCTTCCCCGTCGGCAAAGTCAATATCATCGATCTTCATCCAATGGATTTTGATGAATTTCTTCGAGGTTTAGGCGAGGAGAAACTAGCTGATCTACTGGTTCAACAGGATTTTGATCTTATTTCGACTTTTCAAAGTCGATTTATCGAACTTTTGGGCCAATACCTCTTTGTTGGTGGAATGCCAGAGGCGGTTGTACGGTATCGCGAGGGAAGGTCGGTCGAGGAAGTCCGGCAAATTCAACGAGAGATCGTACGAGGTTACGAGAATGACTTTGCCAAATATGCGACGCCATCGATAAGTCGACAGATTTCCCAGGTTTGGAGCTCGATGCCACACCAGCTCGACCGTGAAAATCGGAGATTTGTCTTCGGTCATGTGCGGGAAGGAGCCCGATCTAAGGACTTTGACGATGCAATTAGTTGGCTTCAAGATGCTGGGCTAGTTCACAAAGTAACCCGGTATACAAAGCCCGCTCACCCCGCTCGGAGCTCCGGGGATCCTAAAATATTCAAACTATTCCTACATGACGTCGGGATACTCGGTGCAATCTCTGGCTTGGATCCCGAAGTTTTGGTCAATCGAATTAGGGCATTTGAAGAGTTTCACGGAGCCCTAACCGAGCAATATGTCCTTCAGCAAATAGTTGCAGTTACGAATGAAGTTCCAATGTATTGGACTCCAGAGAAGCCGACTGCTGAGGTTGACTTTGCGATCGAAAGACCCTCAGGTTTAGTACCTATCGAAGTAAAGGCATCGGAGAATCTCAAATCAAAAAGTTTGCGCAGCTACATAGACCGCTTCAACCCAGAAGAAGCCGTTCGCTTTTCACTGTCAGACTATCGCCGACAAGAAGACTTCGCGAACATTCCTCTTTACGCAATCGGGCCTTGGCTTCGAAATTAGTGCGGTAGCCGATTTACTGAAAATGAGCTTTAGGTAGGAGCATTGCTGAAGCGTTTTTGGATGCGCCGACCGCAAGGAACCCTTTTCTTGGTTT
>JAKAZZ010000040.1 GCA_021826315.1 Actinomycetes bacterium | reverse complement strand
CAACTACATTCGTCCCGGTGGCGTAGCCGCAGATCTTCCGGATGGTTGGTATGACGACGTTCACGCAATCGTTGAAACCATCCCGATGCGCCTCGATGAGTACAACGATATGCTTACCGGTCAACCTATATTTCGCGAGCGAACCGAAGGTATCGGAATAATTACCCAGGAAGAGGCTATTTCGCTATCTGCGACTGGTCCACTCCTAAGATCTACTGGCGTTGCTTGGGATCTGCGTAAAGATATGCCTTACTTGGCCTACGATCAAGTCGAGTTTGACGTGATTGTCGGAAGTGTCGGAGACACATTCGATCGGTACGCAGTTCGATTAGCCGAGTTGCGTGAATCGTGCCGTATCATCTCGCAAATTATCGAAAAGATGCCTTCAGGTCCCTATCGAATCCTCGATAAGAAGGTAACTCCGCCTCCGCGAAAGCGCATCGATGAGTCGATGGAGGCCTTGATCCACCACTTTAAGTTGTTCACTGAAGGAATTCACGTTCCGCCAGGTGAGACCTATGTAGCCGTTGAATCTCCTCGAGGGGAATTGGGCTGCTACATGGTCTCCGATGGAAGTGCCAAGCCATTCAGAATGCACATACGTGGGCCGTCCTTTGTCAACTTGCAAGCATTGCCAACGTTGTTGAGTGGTTCTTTGATTGCTGATGCAGTTGCCATCACGTCATCAATTGACCCGGTTATGGGAGAAGTAGATAGATGAGTGGATTCACGCCAGAGATGAGAGCAAGGGCCGAGAAGATCTGTTCGCTCTATCCTAAGGTTCGTTCAGCCCTTATTCCCCTCTGCCACCTTGCACAAGAGCAAGCGGGATACTTGAGGGAAGATTTGATGATCGAGATCGCCGAGTTGGTAGATGTTACTCCTGCTGAGGTGTACGGTACGGCATCGTTCTATGACATGTTGCATACCGAACCGGTCGGCAAGTACCTAGTCGGCGTATGCACCAATATTGCGTGCCTCATGCAAGGAGGCGAAGATCTGCTTGAATACGCTGAAGAAAAGTTAGGAGTCGCTCCAGGGGGAACCACTGACGACGGCCTCTTTACTCTCGAAGATATGGAGTGCATCGCGCACTGCAACAAGGCCCCGGCGCTTCAGGTTAACTATCGCTTCTTTGGACCGGTCGACGAGGATGGTTTTGACAAAATGATCGATGACCTTCGCGAAGGTCGTCTCGCTGACGACGTACCGTCGCACGGAACCTTGATTCGCGAAGAGCGGAGCGCTCCTATTGCGCTGACGATGGATGAGGTACTGAAAGAGCGCGCGGTAAGCGATGCAGCAATCGCACAACGAAAGGTTCAGGCTTAATGGACGAAACGTTAGAGAGAACCGTTCCAAAGATTGTCACATCCCGAATCGGCATCGAAGGTTCGCATACCTTGGAGACGTACCTAGCTACGGGGGGCTATACAGCTCTTCGCAAGGCGCTCACTTCTATGACGCCGGAAGAGATCCAAGCAGAAGTTATGACCTCCAACCTCCTTGGACGAGGCGGTGCCGGATTCGAGGTAGGTCGTAAGTGGTCGATGCTCAAGAGCGCACCACTTAGGTATTTGGTGGTAAACGGTGACGAATCTGAGCCTGCTACCTTCAAGGATCATATGCTCATCGAAGGTGACCCTCACCAAGTGGTTGAGGGGTCCATTATCACCGCTTACGCAGTAGGAGCGGCTCGCGCATTCATCTACATCAGAGGTGAATTTGCACTCGGTCTAGAACGAATGCAGCGAGCGGTTGATGAAGCCTATCGTTATGGCGCGCTAGGAAGAGATATCTTTGGCAGCGGCTTTTCTTTGGACCTCGTTGTGCACCCCGGTGCTGGAGCCTATATCTGCGGCGAAGAGACTGCCCTAATTGAATCTTTAGAGGGAAAGCGCGGATATCCGAGAATTAAGCCCCCGTATTTCCCCGCCGTGATCGGCCTTTACGGCGCTCCGACCATCGTTAATAACGTTGAGTCGATGTCAAATATGCCTTGGATCGTTAACAACGGTGGCGCTGCATTTGCAAGCCTCGGCGTTGGACGATCGACGGGTACTCGAATCTTTGCACTCGCAGGTCACGTAAATCGTCCCGGAAATTACGAAGTAGAGATGGCCAAACTCACCTTCCGGGACCTCGTTTATAGCCCCGAGTACGGTGGTGGAATGCGGTACGGGAGGCAAGTAAAGGCCTTTATTCCAGGTGGTGTATCCGCTCCTTGGTTTGGCCCAGAACAGCTTGACCTTCCATTGTCCCAAGATGATGTTGCGAAGGCCGGATCGATGCTCGGTTCTGGCTCGATCGTCATGATGGATGACCATACTTGCATGGTCAGGGCTGCTTGGAGAATCACCAAATTCTTCCATCGAGAATCATGTGGCCAATGCACTCCGTGTCGAGAAGGTTCAGGCTGGATTGAGAAGATGATGCGCCGCATTGAGACGGGCGCCGGTCGCGAGTCCGACCTAGACATGCTCCTTGACGCGTGCGACAACATCGCACCAGGTCTTTCTTGGCCTCCGGCCCAGACAACTATATGTGTCCTTGGTCCATCTATCCCATCGTCAGTTGTGGCTGGCATCAAGATGTTTCGTGATGAGTTTTTGATCCACATCAAAGAAGGCGGTTGCCCTTATGGCAGATGAAATTAGCTTTATCCTCGACGGTAAAGAGATTACGGCCGAACCGGGTGAATTGATTATCGCAGCTGCTGAGCGAAATGGCGTCTACATTCCAAGATTCTGTTACCACCCCCATATGCCATCCGTTGGTATGTGTCGAATGTGTTTGGTGGAGGTTAAGGGACCACGTGGCTTTGCCCTCTCCCCGTCGTGCTATTTGACAGTCGCGCCGGGCATGGAGGTCGTCACTGATTCACCCAAGGTCAAGAAGGCGCAAAACGGCGTTCTAGAGTTTCTTTTAGTCAACCATCCTCTCGACTGTCCCGTATGTGACAAGGGTGGTGAATGTCCGCTTCAGGATCAGGTTTTGTCTTATGGTCCTGGCGAGTCGCGTTTCGTAGAAGAAAAGCGCCACTTTGAAAAGCCAATCGCACTCTCGTCTCTTGTTTATTTGGACAGGGAGCGTTGCATCCAATGTGACCGCTGTACACGCTTTGCGAGCGAAGTTGCGCTCGACCCACTGATTGAATTCGTAGGTAGAGGCGACCGTACTGAAGTTGCGACTTTCCCCGATCATCCGTTCGCGTCATACTTCTCCGGTAATACGGTGCAGATATGTCCAGTTGGTGCGCTCACTGCTAAGCCATATCGATTCAAGGCACGACCGTGGGATCTTGACCAAAGCGAATCTACGTGCACCACTTGTGCCCTTGGTTGTCGCATTTCGGTACAGAGTTCTCGCGGAGAAATTACAAGGTATCTAGGTTTAGATAGCGAAGCCGTCAACCACTCCTGGCTCTGTGATCGCGGCCGATTTGGATATGAGTCAACGAACTCCGAGCACCGAATCGTTAAGCCACTGCTGAAGGGAAGAGACGGCGTCCTTGAGGTTACGTGGAAAGAGGCACTGACCAAGGTCGCGCACCTGATAAATGAGGCTAAGAGAAACTCGACGCCCATCGCATTTATCGGCGGTGCCAACTTCTCCAACGAAGGTATCTACTCGTTCGTCAAACTCGCCCGAGAGGCAATTGGCACAGGATTGATCGACGCTCGCGTCGAGGGTGACATAACTCCATCGCTCATCTTTGGAACCAACTCCGCGACGATAAACCAAGTAGTCTCCTCGCCGTTGATCGTGGTCTCATCTCAGGACCTAAAAGAGGTACTCCCCGTCCTCTACCTCCGACTTGTAGAGGCAAAGCGGGCCGGAGCTCGTATCGTTGAGATTTCCGAGACGCCTACAGAACTTTCTAAGATCTCAGAGCGAATTTCACTTTCGCAACTTGAGTTTGCCTCATTCCTTGAAGGATCTGATGTCGATGCATCGATTGGTGAAAGGCTTTCGAAGGCCCTTGACGACCTCAATCTTCTCGAGGCACCTACATTCATTCTCGGACGTGCAAGCTACGGAGGTAGCAGCAACCTAGTTGAACGAATCGCTTCGCGTCTCATTGGTAGAATTCCGAAGCTGTCGTTCCTTCACGTAATGGGTGCGGCCAATATTCGTGGAGCCTATGAGATGGGTGCGGTCCCCGGATTTACCTACGGGAGGGTCGGGAGCAACCTCTCAACTTATGGAGCAGCCAGCGTTGTCGAGATCCTTGAGCTGGCGGCTTCAAAAGAGACACTTCTTTTCTTGCTCGACGAGGATATGAACTCTTCGACCGTACCGAGTGAACTCGTAGAGAGAGTTCGTGAGACTTCGACGGTCATCTCCATTGCCAGCTTGAAGTCGAAGATTACAGAGTTGGCGGATGTCGTATTGCCAGTTGTGGCTGCGGGCGAATACGACGGAACGACAACCAACATAGAAGGGCGTGTTAGCCGGATCTCTGCGCGCGTAACTCCTAAAGGGTTGTCGCAAGAGCCATCAGTTATTGCGAACGAAATAGCTCGCGAAATTGGAATCGACCTTGGCAAGTACGAACCAAGTGAGATCTTCCAAGAGATAGTTGCCAACTGTTCGACCTTCGGCAACCTTACCTACAATATGCTCTCCTCGGATCGATTTGCAGATGGAGTAGTAGTGCCGCTTACCGCAACCGAGGTATCGCTCAAGGGACGACGAAGGCTGGATCCTGTGGCAACGCCAGGGCTCTTGGCAATTGAAAATGTGGGTCCCGCCATTACCTACATCGCTGAAGAGGAACTTCGTCCTCTCGAAAATGAGGTATCCAGGCGATCTTCGGCCATCAACTTTGACGCCTCCTTCGACCTTGAAGTTGCAGCATCGCGCTCTGGATTCAGCCGAATCCTCGTTGAAAAGCCTTTGTATGCGCCGAACGCTCAGTTAGCTGCATCTGAGAGTATGCAAAGTCTTGCCTCGCAAGCTATGGCTTTCTTGGCGCCAAACGTGATCGAGGCTGATTACTCCGGTGAGACTGTAACCCTCAAGCGAAGCGACGGCAAAGAGGTTGTCGTTGCCTATCAAGTTGATAAGTCGCTTCCAAGCGATACTATTCGACTCCGAATTGGCACGAACTACGACCTTTTGAATATTGTTGATCCGTCAGCGAATGCGACGTTTGTAACGTTGGGAGATAAATAATGGGGCAAGACCCACTCTTTCTCGGACACATCTCCATCGGTGTAGTTTTGATCGTGATCATCAAGGTGCTACTTGCTTTCGTAGCGCTAATGGTATCGGTCATGCTGATGATTTGGTTTGAGCGGAAGCTGATTTCGGACATGCAAAACCGTATCGGTCCAAATAGGGCCGGTCCATATGGAATTTTGCAGACATTAGCCGACGGAATAAAGCTCTTCTTCAAAGAAGATCTAATCCCAGATCGTTCAGAGAGGTTTGTCTTCAAGCTGGCACCTTATCTGACTTTGATCCCGGCATTCTTGGTCTTTACAGTTGTGCCGATAGGTGGAACCGTTCACATTTTTGGCCACACGGTCGAATTGCAGGTAGCGGATCCGCCGATGGGAATCCTCTTCGTTCTTGCGATGTCTTCAGTCGCTGTCTATGGAACGATGCTCGCCGGCTGGTCTTCTGGGTCTAAGTATCCTCTGATAGGTTCAGTTAGGGCTTCAGCCCAGATGATCTCATATGAGGCTGCAATGGGTCTGACGGTGGCAACCGTTGTATTGGTTACTGGGTCATTGGGGACTCGAGATATCGTGGCGGCTCAAGCAGGCTCTTACTTTGGAATTATTCCAAAGTGGAACCTGATCCGTCTCGGTGTGGTTCCCTTCATAATTTTCTTGATAGCAGTGACTGCTGAACTGAATCGACCCCCCTTTGACCTAACTGAGGCAGAACAGGAACTCGTCGGTGGTTTTCACACCGAGTACTCGTCTATACGTTTCGCTCTCTTCTTCTTAGCAGAGTTCATGAATACCATCACGATGTCTGCGGTGATCGTAACGCTCTTCCTCGGTGGTCCGGACGGTCCAATCCTCTTCGGCCCTTCCTTTATCTGGCCCATAATCTGGTTCCTTTTGAAGACCGGAGTCTTCCTCTTTGCCTACGTATGGTTTAGAGCAGCTCTTCCGAGACTTCGATACGATCAGTTGATGGACTTAGGTTGGAAGGTTTTGATTCCAATATCACTCGCCTGGCTCTTGCTAGTAGGCGCGATGCAGATATCGAAGGTCTACGGATTTGCACTCTTTGCAGTGTTTATTGTCGCTGGTGTTGCGCTCCTTAGGGCAGTCGCAGTTGGCAAGGAGTCGAATGAGGTGGATATCGTCACCACGTTTAGAAAAGAGAGTCCTCGTAGGGGCGCATTAGGAGGAGATCAATAGTGGGCGTCTTCGATGGGTTCAAGGGATTCAAGGTAACCTTTAAGCAGATCTCTGAGCCACGAGTAACAAAGCAGTATCCCGACGAGAAGCGACCAAAGCCGCAACGATTCCACGGTCGCCACGTACTAAATCGGTACGAGGATGGTATGGAAAAGTGCATTGGCTGTGAGCTGTGCGCTGGAGTCTGCCCCGTTGGTTGTATCTATGTTCGAGGCGCAGACAACCCTCTAGACGATCCGGTATCTCCGGGCGAGCGTTACGGGTTCGTCTACGAGATTAACTATCTTCGTTGCATCCACTGCGATCTCTGCGTTGAGGCGTGCCCAACCGAGGCCATAACGGAGTCGAAACTATTCGAATTCTCCTTCACCTCTCGTGACGATGCAATTTACACCAAGACTGAATTGGTAGTGCAAGATGATGGCACTCCGCAGAAGATGCCTTGGGAAGATTGGCATGAGGGAGACGACATAGCAACGTCGGGTTGGATGCGAGCTACCTCACCATCTGGAGATGAAGAGTTCGAAGGCGTCGTCCATTGGTCGAATGAGCTCGGATATGGTACCCGGGATCCGGAGAACGGACAGAGCGTAGATGAACGTGTGGATGTCGCCAATCCGTTCTCGATTCGTGTAGATAAAGCTGATCGCATAAGTCGGCAAAGTGGCGGAAGGGTGCGATAGCGTGGACTCACTACTACTTAGTGTTATTGCTAAGCCGGATCTGATCGTCTTTCTAGCGGCCGCAGTTGTAGTAATTGCGGGTGGCGTTGGAGTGATCACCTACAGAAATCCCGTACATTCGGCCCTCTCTTTGGTGATGACGATGTTTGGAATCGCGACGCTATTCATTGAGCAGAATGCTCAGTTTCTGGCTGCGGTACAAATCATTGTCTACGCGGGTGCAATTATTGTTCTCTTCTTATTTGTAATTATGCTTCTTGGCGTCGATCGATCTGAGATATTTTCTCGCGAAAGAATCCGTGCGCAGCGACCACTCGCAGCAGTTGCCGGGGTTGTTACATTAGGTGAGATACTAATTTTGGGCCACGCCACTTGGGCTACCGGCGCAAAGGCGGCTACCGGTGCAGTTGGAAACTCTTCTGACAATGTCTTTAAGATTGCCCAAGCCGTATTTAGCACGTACCTCCTACCCTTTGAAGCCACAGCAATTCTGCTAGTGATCGCTGTTTTGTCGGCTGTTTACCTATCTAAGCGTGTTGTCGTGAACGTTGATGAGGCGCTTGATGGGCCGTCTTCAGATGGCGTAGCCGTTGCGAACGAGGATGCGGATAGAGAGGCTCCGTGGGAGCCAGATACCGAAAATGATGATGAGGTTTACGAAGTATGACAGTTCCTGGAAATTGGTACTTAATTCTGTCTGCGATACTTTTTTCGCTCGGAGTTATCGGAGTCTTGGTTCGTAAGAACGTAATAATCATGTTTATGTCGGTTGAGATGATGTTGAACGCCGTCAACCTTTCATTCGTTACATTTTCCCGGATGCTTGGTGATATCGGAGGCCAAGTTCTTGTCTTCTTCGTCCTAGTGGTAGCTGCTGCCGAGGTCGTTGTGGGATTGGGAATCATAGTTTCGATCTTTAGAAGACGAGTTGGCGTAACCGCTGATGACCTACACATCTTGGAAGGGTAAGTTCGAGTGAATTCTCTGTTAGTACTTGTTCCAGTTCTTCCGTTAGCTGGCTTTTTTATAAATCTTTTCTTTGGTGCACGCTTGCCAAAAAAGGTAAGTGGTGCACTCGCTACGGTAGCGGTAGGTATCGCCTTCGTCATTGCAGTAATTGAATACTCGCACCTGCTATCGTTGGCATCGGCTAATCGAGTCATCGACACCAACCTCTTTACATGGTTTGCGGGCGGGGCATTAACGATTCACTTTGGTCTTTATCTCGACCCCTTGTCATCGGTGATGATTTTGTTTGTTACGGGTGTCGCCACCTTGATCCACGCATATTCAATCGCTTACATGGAGCACGATCCTCGGATGAAGACCTTCTTCGTCTACCTGAACCTCTTTGTATTTTCTATGTTGGTCTTAGTTCTGGCGAACAACTTCGTGGTTGCATTCCTGGGTTGGGAAGGCGTCGGAGCATGCTCCTACTGGCTAATTTCGTTCTGGTTCGATAGAGACAGCGCCGCATCTGCTGGCAAGAAGGCATTTATTATCAATCGCGTCGGTGACTTTGGCTACCTCCTCGGAATGTTTTACATATTCGATATTGTAAAGTCGCTCGACTATCACAACGTGCTGGGATCTGCACTTGGATCTGGGAGCCTTGCGATCTCGCCTCATCAGGCAACGGTGATTGCGCTCTTGCTCTTTGTTGGAGCTGCAGGCAAATCAGCCCAGGTTCCATTATTTGTGTGGCTTGTCGATGCCATGGAGGGCCCGACTCCGGTCTCGGCGCTTATTCACGCGGCGACGATGGTTACTGCGGGCGTATATCTCATGGCTCGTATCGCTCCAATTATTCATCTGTCTACTGTCGCTTCAACTACCATCGCGATTGTGGGTGTCAGTACCGCCTTTATCGCTGCAATGGCGGCCACAGCACAGAACGATATCAAGAAGGTTCTCGCTTACTCAACGGTTTCACAACTGGGGTATATGTTCCTCGGAATCGGTAGTGGAGCATACGTTGCGGCAATCTTTTTGATGGTTACGCATGCGTTCTATAAGGCACTACTCTTCTTGGGATCTGGCTCAGTTATCCACGCGATGAACGATGAGCAGGATATCAAAAAGATGGGTGCCCTTTACAAGGTCATGCCAATAACGGGCTTCACCTTTGTTATCGCTTGGCTTTCGATCGCTGGCCTCCCTCCTTTCTCGGGCTTCTTCTCGAAGGGCGATGTTTTGCTGGCTGCTTACTCGAAGAGTCCAATTCTCTGGTTAGTTGGAGCAGTCACGGCAGTCCTGACCGCTTATTACATGGGGCGCGAGGTCTACTTGGTCTTCTTTGGCGGCGCGCGGTACAAAGAGGCTGGAGACTTTCATCCTCACGAATCTCCTAAGTTGATGACATACCCATTGATTATTCTCGCTGTACTTTCGATCCTCGGTGGACTGATGAACCTTGGCTTTAGCTCAGGCACCGACTTTTTGACTAACTGGTTGGTTCCAGTCTTCGGTAGCGCAGAACGACAGCTTTCATTCGGTAGCGGTACGAAGGCAATTTTGGAGATTGGCGACATCGTTTTTGCCGCTATTGGCATCTTCCTGGCCTCTCGAGTTTGGTTGCGAAGCGCAATCAACCCTGCCCTGGAACGAGATATCCTGCGAAGGGGATGGGGTGTGGATGAGTTCCTCAATCTCCTCTTCTCTCGTCAAGGTGAGAAATTGGCCGATGAGCTCAACGGTTTTGTTGATCCGTTAGTGATTGACGGTGCGGTCGTTGGAGGAGCCAAGTTGGTGCGCTCTAGTGCAGGCGTGATGAGACTTCTTCAAAATGGTTACGTGCGATCGTATGCCCTTGTTATTTCGCTCGGCATGGTTGTTCTTCTAGGTTACGTAGTGACGAGGGCTTCTTTCTAATGGTGAAGATTGATTCTAGATTTGAGATTGGTTTTAAGAGATGACATCACTTGTAGAGGCACTGATTATCTTTCCGGCGGTTGTGGCGCTCTTCTTGGCCCTTCTTCCAAAGTCATCATCCAAGGCGATAACCCAATCGATCACCACAGTAGCTATGGTGGCCCTGCTGATTGCAGCTGCGGTGATTGCTGTAACTTTCAAAGCCGGTTTTTCAGGTTACCAATTTGTCTCTAGCTACTCGTGGATACCTGCATTTGGTATCTCGTGGAAGATGGGAGTAGATGGAATCTCACTCTTTCTTGTTGTCTTGACTGCAGTGATATTTCCAATCGCCTACATCGGTGCTGGAGAAAAGGGAAACTCCAAGTCTTTCGCAGCTTGGCTCTTGCTGCTCGAAGCTGCGTGTTTTGGAAGTTTTCTCAGCATCGACCTCTTTGCATTCTTTGTCACCTTTGAGTTGACGCTCATTCCTGCGTACTTCATCATCGGTTCTTGGGGATATGAAAAGAGTGGTCCGGCGGCGATCAAGTTCTTCATTTATACCTTCTTGGGATCCGCACTTTTGCTGGTTGGAATGTTGGCCCTAGTCTTTATCCACGCCAGTCAAGGACATCCCATCACCTTCGATATAACGAAGTTGACGAATACAACCATGGCCTCGAGCACAGAGAAGTGGTTATTTGCGGCCTTCACAGCGGCTTTTGCCGTAAAGGCGCCGATGTTCCCATTTCACACATGGTCGCCAGATGCCTACCGCCAAAGCCCGACTGCCGGCGTAATGGTTCTAGCGGCAGTTATGGCAAAGCTCGGAACTTACGGCATTTTGCGTTTTGATCTATCACTCTTTCCGCATGCGACGATTGCATTTACGCCACTTATACTCACGCTTGCGGTGATTGGCATCATCTACGGTGCGATCGTTGCTGCTGGCGAAAAGGACGTCAAGCGCATGCTTGCTTATTCATCCTTATCGCACATGGGTTTCATAATTCTTGGTATCTTCGGCCTGACGTCAATTGGAGCTGCTGGTGGCGTTCTACAGATGATCAATCATGGTATCTACACCGCAGCACTGTTCCTCCTCGTCGGCTACCTTTATGCGAAGACAGACATCTTTGACATGTCAAAGATGGGTGGTCTGCAAAAGAAGCTTCCGATTTTGGCGGGCATCTTTACTCTCTTTGTAATGGCTTCAGTTGGACTGCCAGGGCTCAGTGGATTTGTCGGTGAATTTATGATCCTCCTTGGTACATTTTCTGGCCATCGATGGTGGGCAGTTGTTGGTGCTACCGGGGTTATTTTGAGTGCCGTCTACATGCTCTGGAGCTATCAGCAGATCTTCCACGGTTCAAAGGAGATGGCTCTAGCTGAGGATAGTACTTCAAAGAGCCTCGACCTGAGCGTTCGACAAATATCGGTTCTCGCTCCATTAGTTCTCTTGGTAGTTTTGGTCGGAGTTTACCCACGTCCACTTCTAAGTCGGATTACGCCTTCTGTAAATGCCCTCATAAGTCACGTTGATGCAGCTAAAAACGCGCCCGCAGCGATTGCTAAATTGAACGTAAGTGGAAAGGTGACACACTAATGAGTGTCGGTCTTCTTGGAACGATAGCACAAGGTTCCGTAATTCAGTTTCCGTCGATTTCTTACAAAGCGATAGGTCCTGAGTTAGTTTTGGTCGTCGGAACGCTTTTGATCATGGTCGTAACTTCGTTGTTTCCAACGATGCGCCGTCGCGAAGTAGTTACCTCCATGGCAACATCGATTGCGGCGATAGCCTTGATCGATTCGATAGTTCTATGGAGTCAATTCAGGTCGCATGGCGCCTACCGGGCAATCGCTGGTTCGATAACTCTCGATGGTTTCTCTGTTTTTATGATGGTTACGATCTCTTCCGCAGCGTTCCTTGGTTCGTTGGCGGCTGGTAGCTACTTGATGAAGAGCAATGTCGGTGTTGTTGAATTTCAAAGTCTCTTACTTCTTGCCTCGTCTGGCGCCATGATATTGGCGAGCGCGGGCGACTTGATAGTCATATTCATTGGCCTAGAGATATTGTCGATCGCACTCTATGTGCTTGCTGCCTTTGAGAAGAGAAATTCCAGATCTGGCGAAGCCGGTCTGAAGTACTTTATCCTCGGCGGCTTCTCTTCTGCGATCTTCTTGTACGGAATTGCCTTGACCTACGGTGCCACGGGAAGTACTAATATCGCCAAGATTGCCAGTTATCTTGCAGCGAATACGATTACGAACAATGGGGTATTGTTAGCAGGAATTGCTCTACTTATTGTGGGATTCGCCTTCAAGGTTGCTGCGGTTCCGTTCCACCTATGGACACCCGATGTCTACCAAGGCTCGCCATCTGTGTCGACGGGTTTTATGGCTGCGGCGGCAAAAGCAGCTGGATTTGCGGGGCTCTTGCGGGTTCTATTTACTGCCTTTCCCACGATTTCCAATCAATGGAGACCTATTCTGTGGGTCTTGTCTGGTTTGACTATGGTCTTTGGAGCTGCGCTTGCTCTCATTCAAAAGGATGTCAAGCGGATGCTCGCGTACTCTTCCATTAATCACGCCGGTTTTGTAATGCTTGGAGTCGCCGCGGGGACTGCTAGTGGTGCGTCAGCCTCTCTCTACTACCTCATCTCCTACACCTTCGTAATTATTGCCACATTCGCGATAATATCAGTGTTTGAAAATCCTGAGGTGGGCGGAGTGCCGCTGACTGACCTTCGTGGACTCTTCGAGCGCTCGCCGTTCATCGCCTTTGCGCTCGCAGTCTTCCTCGTCGCCCAAGCTGGTGCTCCGTTGACGACGGGTTTGATCGCTAAGTTTTCAGTTGTGGCGGCTACCGTTAGCGCACACAGTTACGTCTTAGCCGTGATTGCGATGCTGAGCGCTGTTATCGCTGCCTTCTTCTACTTGCGAATCGTTGCTACTGTTTTTTCAAAACGCTCCACATCTGAGGGAACGGTTGGATCCTTCTCGGGTTCAGAGGAGCCGCAATTAGGTGGCGTCGGAGGAGTTGCACTTGCTAGCACTGCAGTCGACTCTAAGTTGCAAATAGATTCGATGACCTATGTTGTCGTCGTTATCTCGTTAGTCTTCACTATCGGATTCGGGATAATCGCTGGCCCACTTAGCCAGATGGCGAACGAGGCACACTTGCTCTTTTAGGGTTTTCTTTTTGGAACTCTGATTTCGTATGATCACTGCCTTACTTATTTGGTATCGTTTCAAATGAGCTAGGGGGTGGCAGAAGTTGAATCATTCACCTAAAAGCGGCAATCTCAGGCCCAATTTACGACAATTTGACGTTGCGCCTTTACCCCCATTGGATGAGGACTATTTTTGTGTGCTATCACTCGACGGTGGTGGAATTAGAGGTCTAATTACGGCACGAGTCATCGCCGAGATCGAAGATAGGACCGGTAAGTTCATCTCGGAACTGTTCGACCTTGTCGCAGGAACTTCAACGGGTGGTCTATTAGCACTTGCCCTTACAGCGCCGGGATCGATTGGTGAGCCCGCAGCTCGGGCCGCTCAATTCGTGGAGATCTTTGAAAATGCTGATAAGAATATTTTTGTCCGTCGTAGCTCGACATCGTTTGGAATCATGCATGAGAGATATCACTCTGAATCATACGAAAGGTATCTGCGAGAATATTTCGGTGCGACATTACTTTCTGAGGCCGTCAGCGATGTTCTAATTACATCGTATGATTTGCTTGCGCGTGACGTTGTGATCTGGTCGAGGTACGATGCCCGTGTCAACGACGCTGCTAATGTACCATTCTGGATGGCGGCGAGATCCACTACCGCCGCGCCTACGTACTTTGATCCAGCTCGAATCGTTGATGGGAACGAAGGCGACCGCTCTTTTATCGATGGAGTCATGGCGGCGAACAATCCTTCAATGTGTGCATATGCCCATTCAATAAAGGTCTCACCCACAAGAAAACCCTTTCTCGTTAGTATTGGAACCGGCATATCGGATCATCCGAATAAGCGTAAGACCGATCTTAATTGGGGTGCGGCGCATTGGGCTAAGGAGATTCTTCACGTCCTTATCGAGGGTAGCTCTGAGGTTGTAGATTGGCAGTTGCGAGAGATTATCGGTCGTAGTCGCTATCGCAGGATTCAGGGGCATCTTGAATATGCAAATGAGGCCATCGATGATACGACTAATCGCAACCTTGAAGCGCTTCATGTGGATGCCGAGAATTGGGTTCGCATATACGATCGCGAATTAGACAGTATCTGTGAGGTTTTAAGTCTTCGGCGTTAGGAATTTCCCAATGATTGGTAGTTCCCAAAATGACTCTGCCCTAGCAATTGCAATAGCCACCTGTGGGAGGGTATCAGGTGATTCATAGACCAGATAGCGAGGGAGCCAAGTTGGACTGAACTTAGAGTTGAACCGCCAAAGACTCTCAATCTGCATCGTGTCTGAAAGACGTTTGAGAAACCAACGCTCCACGCGAGTAGAAAGCGCATCTTCGCCGTCGCCGGCGATAATTGCCCTCATAGTTGCGAAGTTGAGCGATAATCCTTTGCATCCTAGATCTTTGAGATGTTCTATCGTTGCGACAACCATCAGATCTGTTAGACCGTTAGGGTGCTCTCCGAGATCCCGCCTCATTAGGTCAAGTGAAAATCCTTCGATGCCTGGCGCTGGAACCCATTGGCAGAAGCCAACGACATCACCGGTTGGTCCAAGGCAGATTGTCAGTAGGAGATTATCGTCGCGTTCATCTAGGAACCTACCAAGGGTCATCGAGAAGCCCCTCTCAACGCCGCCTCGCCTTGACTTGGTGAGGACATCAAGAAGTTGATTTTGCGTAACCTCATCGAGTTCTGCTGGATTTGCAAATTTAATCGAATAGCCGTGGTTTCGCATTCTATTGACCGCTTGTCGCATGGATTTGTTACGGTTGCCAGCAAGGGTAAAGTTTTCAACTTCTACGACCGCTTCGTCGCCTATATAGATCGATCGAAGCCCACTTGCGCCATACGTTGCTAGCCACTCCTCACCTGCGCCAAGAACTGCGATATTCCAACCTTTGTTGGCTACGAAGGTACGAAATGAATTCCACGCCTGCTTACTGGTTGCCGGTGGCCCGATCGGGTCAGGAGATACTAGTGCGACGGTTCCAATAACTGCGTAGGCGATAACACAACTGTAAGCAAAGAAGTAGACCTTGTCGTCTCGAAGCGCAAAGTAGTCAAGGGTCGACGAGGAGTACTTAGTTACGACCTCCTTTGCGTTTTGATTCGATCTGTGACTTAGTGAGTACTTTGACACTCCGATTTCGACTACTGGACGAAAACCTCTGAAGACGAGAAGAGCGAAGAGTGAAAGAGATGCAACTACTAGCGATGGAGTGAGGAATTCGTTTATGACGTGTGGTAGAGGAACGCTTTGGATTCCGAACATCCTCTGGATTACAGCTTCGAAGGTACGAGGCAGCGAGAGATTTGAACGCCTCGAAAAGATCGATAGCTCGACCTTCAACGTTGCTGTAGCCGCTAGTGCGACTAGAAGCCAAAAGATTGGTATGCGAAGTAGGCCCTTTGCCAAAGATTCTCGATTTGTTGGAGCACGAAATGATCGCCGCGACGCAATTAGAGAAACGGTAAGAATTAGGGTGAGTATCGACTCCTCTACATCGGCACCCTTGATTAGGTTGGTGGCTACCATCGTTGATGCCAGGGCTAGCGTGAGAATGAATGCACTTCGCTGCCCCCTTCGGAGACCACTTGACAGGGCGATCAACCCTATCGATTCCATTGCTGCGATAGCATTTGCTAGAACTGGAATCGAAATTGGGAGAAATTCTGTGATCAGTCGAAGGCGCACATGAAACGGGGGGGCAAGGGTTGAGATGAGATCGATGACTCCGACTGCGAAAACGGCTAATGAGATTAACCGACGAGGTCTCGCGAGGCTATTTCTCTCGATATCGGGAACTTTGTGGTAGTTTTCCCCTCCGGGGTATGCTGCGAGAATGCGTATTCCGGCATTTTTGTCGTGCATACCTAGGCGAGCAATCCTTTCTCCCAAGTGTCTCAAACGAGCTTCTTCAGTCTGTGAGTAGAGGCGTACCCTTATCTTTGCTCCTGGCTGTATCTCGATCCAAGTGCAGTTGAGGTGAGGTTGGAAGACGGTTGGAAGACCTAAACGGGAGCGTGATTCATGATACGTTGTCGCGACGGAACCAGGCGACGCGAAGAAGCCTTCAAAGAGTTCTGTGAGCTCTGCGTTGATACTGTCACCGACGACGATGCCAACGGTGAAGTCATCGATACTCTCAAGAGCGGCCATTCGAGTCGTAGCATTGGGGTCACTATCGGTGGCAAGGTCGTTTAATGACGACCCGATTATCGATGCGTAGACCCTCCTGATAATCAATGATGCGATTATGAAAATCACCACGGCGTCGATTGCCGTTGCAAGCGCTCCTAACCGAATGAGATTCGAATCTGTGGTGACCCTGTTCTTTAGGTGGGCGATGTTGGCAACAGAAAGAAAAAGTGGAATACGAATTAGGTACGAAACGAGCAATGGTATGAGTAAGAAGGGTAAGTACCTGAGAGCTTGGCGGTAAAAGACTCTTGATGCTACAAATCGGGATGCCAAGCTTGGATTGTCTATGAATTCAATCCCATCGAGCCACCTACTCTTGCGAGCTATCCGTGGTAAAAATTCGAAGAACAATCGGTCCTTCTGGATTGAATCTAAGATTTCGCGGTCATCTTCTTGTTCTGTAGTAATTCCTCCAAGGTCGGCCGCTACAACGATCTGTCTTGGACCCGTTGCAGTTTGGACGTCGAGTACAAATCGAGTCGAAATATTCGGTTGGAATCTTTCGTAGAATTTCGTCGATGAATCGCAAAGCGACACCAGTTCGCTGTCCTTTGAACCAGGTACTAACGATAAGTCAAAGCCGCGCTCGACAATAAGCGATTCGATAGCATTGAAGAAGTCACTGTTGTCCGCAACGATGTCATCGATCGAATTTGCGCCAACGTTAGAGAGATCAAAGAGGTTGCCTGCGATTATCAGGTGGCCTGGTCCGTCGATTGTTGCGAGGTAGCTCGAAAACTTCTTTAGTTCTTCCCGTTCTGGTGAAGCTCTCTTTATAAAAAGGTTGGAAACAACTATAACTCTGCTTCCGAATTCAACGTTTAGTCTTGCCTCGTCTGCGACGCCTTCTCTTGGGAGAATTCGTCCATTTTGCAATTGAGCGCTCCTTAGTTCGGCCAGAAGCGACATCATCCGTAGAAGCGCCGTCTTTGGAATCGACTATCTGTGCCTATAGGCTAATCGGCGCATAGGCTCGTTATTTATCGGCCAAAGGGGATTTGAGCTTGTTTGATTCTGACTTTATGGCGCCGTCGCATTGGCAATTTTCCTCAACGGTTCCTGATGGACACGATGCGGTAGTCGTAGACATCGATGGAGTCCTAGCTGACGCAAGTAAGCGGCAGCATTTTTTGGAACAGCGACCTAAGAAGTGGCAGCTATTCTTCGCAGCATCTGAAGATGACGAAGTGATCGAAGAGGTCAAGAGACTCCTCGAGCTACTCGATCATAAAGTCGTCGTTATTCTCCTGACGGGCAGGCCTACGAGTATTTCTGATTTGACGATCCAATGGTTGAAACGTAACTCAATTAGGTGGAACTTACTAATCAGTAGGCCAGATGGCGATTACACCTTGGCGACAAAATTTAAAGAATTCGAGACGAAGCGTCTACTAGACCTAGGAATACGGATTCACCTTTGTCTAGACGATGACCCGAACAATGTTGAGATGTATCGTCTGCTAGGCCTGCCGAGTCTGTACGTCCATTCTGGCTACTACTGATTGAGTGATCTTACGCAACTAATCCCTGAAATTGTTGAATTGCAGGGGAATACCGAAGTCCGCTTCCTTTAACTTGCCGATGACAGTCTGAAGGTCGTCACGCTTTTTACCGGAGACGCGCAGAGAATCGCCTTGGATAGATCCACTCACGCCCTTTATTGCGGTGTCCTTTAGGAACTTATTGATGGTCTTTGCTTTTTCAGTTGAGATTCCGGCAACGACCTTAATTGTCTGACGGCATACGCCTCGACCGCCTTCGATTACTTCGCCGCGTTCGAGGCTTTTTAACGACACTCCTCTCTTAACGAGCTTTTCTTCAAGGACCACTAGAAGGGCTGCAATTCGATCTTGCGATGACGAAGAGAGCTTGATTTCGTCGTCGGAATACTCGACGGTGGAGTTGGTTTCTTTGAAGTCGAAACGTGTCGTAGCCTCTCGTTGAGCCTGATCAACAGCGTTGCGCACTTCTTGAATGTTTACTTCGGAAACGACATCAAATGTAGGCACGATAATATAGGATATTCCAAACACAGTGGGTCGGTGCCCGAGCGGTCAAAGGGAGCAGACTGTAAATCTGCCGGTTACGCCTACGTAGGTTCGAACCCTACCCGGCCCACAAAACAAAGACTAGATTCTCAAATAATTCTTAGGAAATGCCGATTAGTCTTAAAGTGTTATGTTTTGTGACACAGCGTCGTACTTAAACGGATGAATTCGTAGGGCGAGGCTAATCGACAACTTTGTTTGGTAGGAATTTTTAGTGTACCAGTCCGCAGTGGAATTATCAGGTAACCTCCGACAGCGCCTTTACTCTCCAACCCTCAAGCAAATACGTTATCTTGGCCTCTTCGGATCGTTGTTCGTAGTTCTCGGATCGATGTCACCGGGGTCGCCATTCACCTCAAAGCCACTAGGTTCCTGGTTTATTGGGGTACAGGGTACTCCATTCGTATTCGACCAAATCCCGTCCTACGCTGTTCAGGTAATTTTTTACGTTGGCCTACTGGCAGTGCTTGTCAGTTGGTTCCAAGTCGTTAGAGCAGTAGTTTCAAAGAGTGCTACTACGAGGTTCTTGTTAGTTACATCGATCTATTGGTTTCTACCGCTTCTTATTGCTGGACCACTCTTCTCGCGTGACGTCTACAGTTACGCAGCGATAGGCGAGATGGTTTCGCGTCATATATCACCCTATCTTTATGGTCCAAATATCCTGGGCGCAACACCATATCTAAATACGGTAGATCCCTTCTGGGGGAACGCCCCTGCGCCGTATGGCCCTTTATTTCTATGGTTGGCTGGCGCTAGTGCAGTTATCAGTGGTCACGATGCATTTGTCACGATGCTTGTTCTTAGAGCAGTATCCATTGGAGTTGTAGTTGCGATTGCGGCAATTGCAATGAAGGTTGCCAAGATCGCAGGTTATGACCCAAAGCTAGCGCTCGTCTTGGTAGGCATGAACCCTATTTTTGTATATCACTTGGCATCGTCGGCTCATAACGATGCAATTATGATGCTGGGCTTAGCTTTAGGCGTTTGGGCATTCAAGAAAAACCATCCGTACCTAGCAACTTTTGCAATTACCGCAGGGGCATCGGTTAAGGTTCCCGTAATTGTTGCCGTTGCTGCTATCGCCTTCCTGTCTACTCCAGATCGCAGGTTGACATCGAAGATAGTTCCCGCAATCAAACACGGGTTCGTAATGTTGGCGACCCTTGCGGGATTTACGATGGCAACTGGCGTAGGTTGGGGCTGGGTTCATAACTTAAGTACGCCTGGGACGGTAGTTTCACCGGCGGTCCCAACAACCATTGTTGCAGCTTGGTTGTCCCGCCTCGCTTCCCTCTTTGGACTACCTTCTTCGTTTGGCTTTCTGCTTACCTTATTCCGTGGATTGGGCCTTCTTTTAGCTGCTCTCATCACCCTTTACCTTGTGTATAACGTTGCTACTTTGGGTTTCGAAAAGGTGGTTGGTCTATCGCTACTTGCGGTCGTTCTACTCGGTCCAGTAATTCAACCTTGGTACATTACTTGGGGACTGATGGTTCTGGCGATGAAGCCGAGTATCCGTTCTACCTCAGCAATCGTCTTCGTCTCGATGTTGGGAATGGTGCTGGGACTCCCAGATGGGCCGTCCATTGTTGCTTGGACCGGATATTCTCTCGTAGCAATTGCTGGTATCGTCTATGTGGCTAGCCGACTCAAGGTTGGTAGGGCAGTTGAACTGCTTCCTCTCATTGGCAATGCCGGGAGGATTGACTTAGTTTTAGCTCGCAGCTTTGAAAACTTGTAAAAACCACTACCATCCGGAACTAAATCGACTTTGCGAAGTCGATATTGACTTCCACGACGTAATGATTTCTTCTACGCTCCCTCCTATGTTGGATTCGGACTTCAAGGGCGTGGAGTACGAAGACCTCTTTGCGAACCTTTCGCGGAAGGTGATCCATCAGCAACTTTCAACCAAGGTTGCGGCGGTTATTGAGGCCAGACTTCTCGATGCATGTGGTGGAAGAATTGATGCATCGAAGGTTTTGACGCTTACGAGCGAAGATTTGGCGAAGGTTGGACTTTCCAGGTCGAAGCAGCGGGCCATCAATGAGTTAGCTTCGATATTTATTGCTGACCCCGATTCCATGCACGCAATCTTGTCGGACAATGATGAAGTTGTCATCGAAAGGATCACATCACTGTACGGATTTGGTCATTGGTCTGCTCAAATGTTTTTGCTTTTTGACCTAGGTAGGCGTGATGTTTGGGCGCCGCTTGATCTAGGGGTGCGAAAGGGGTATCAAAAGCTAAAAGGGCTCGAAGAAGTGCCCACATTTGGGCAACTGAAGGGTCTTTCAGAGATCTATTCACCGATTGGATCTATGGCGACGTGGTATCTCTGGAGGATCCTAGAGCTACCGTTGCCATCTTGACTTTGGGTTCATTACAGTAATTTTTCTAAAAGTAGCATGTCGATCCACTTCCCAAACTTTCGTCCGATCTCACGCTCAATACCTACTTCGAAGTACCCAAGTGACTTATGGAGCGCGATAGAAGCAACATGATCTGCGGCGACGCGTGCGATGCAGGCGTGGAAGCCGTGCCGTGCAGCTTCGTCCAATATCGATGAAAGTAGGAACTTCCCTAGCCCCTTACCTTGGTGGCTAGGGGCTATGTAGATTGAGTTCTCGACCGTTGTTGAGTACCCAGGTCGAATTCGATATGGAGATACCGAAGCAAAGCCGACGACCTCCTCGGTGCTAATTTCACAGGCCAATAGGGCGGGGTATACACCTTGGTGTTCTTCGATCCATGCACGCTGCTGAGAGATGCTTCTAGGCACGAGATCGAGGGTTACTCGGGACCCAAGGACCTCACGGTTATAGATGGCCATGAGCGCCTCAGCGTCTCGAAGAGTTATGTGCCGTATTGAGTAAGTGTCGTCGATATTCATGGCTCGAGAAGTTGCCTATCCAAGTAGCAATCAATTGATTGCAAATAGGCTACATTCGTAGCAGTGGCATGTATGCTTATATGCTGACTTTTGTCGAGCCCCCTTAGCTCAGACGGCAGAGCACATCCATGGTAAGGATGGGGTCGTCGGTTCGATTCCGACAGGGGGCTCTCTGGCGGCGTAGCTCAGGTGGTTAGAGCACACGGCTCATAATCGTGGGGTCGTCGGTTCGAGTCCGACCGCCGCTACTCGTGGTTAGCGCAGAGATTTCTCTGGGTGTAACCAAGTTGGTGAGGCCGAAAGTTCGGCCTTTTATTTAGGGATAGAAGAATGGCAAAGAACGAAAAGCGTATCAAAGTTACTTTGGCTTGTGAGACTTGCAAGCGTCGTAATTACATCACGACTAAGAACAGAATTAACGACCGTGAGCGTATTGAGATGAAGAAGTACTGCCGCTGGGATCGGTTGCATACCACCCACAAAGAGACTCGATAGCCTTAGTTGTAGGAAGTGTCTAAAAGCCCCTCCACTTCGGAGGGGCTTTTTTTATCGCTTAGGTAGCCTTTGCTCGAGTCGTACCTTGAGGGCGTTTCTTGCACGGTGAAGACGCACTTTTGCGTTGGCTTCGGATATTGACAGACGATTTGCAATCTCAGAGTGTTCAAATCCATAAAAGTCTTTAAGCAAAACAAGCCTCTTCATCTCGGAGGGCAGTTCGTCCATAGCCTCTTTGAGGTCGATCGAATCGACGATCTCTTGGTCCATATCGCCTTTGTAACCAGAAATATCGTTCGAATCAACGCCATCTATGACTTCAAATCTTCGTCTTCGTGCTCGCGCGAGTAACGAAGACGCTACGTTTCGGATAATTGTCTGCATCCAATTCCAGAAGTTGGCTTCTTCTCGGTAGTTCTTTAGGGACCTAAATGCCCTGATGTAAGCCTCTTGTAGGACATCCTTGGCATCTTCTGCGTTGCCAGTGAGTCTGAGTGCAACGGCGAGCAGGCGTGGATATGTTATGCGAACGAGTTCATCGAAGGCTTCTTTGCGTCCAGCCTTTGCTTGCCCCACCAACTCTTTGATGTGAGCTTTATCGATCTGATGCAGCGGCAATTTGCTGGAGTAAGTCATCGTTATCCAAGCTATAGGGGTAACCAAAGGCTACGTTCGTGAAATTAGATCTTCGTTAGGGGATCAAGTGAGCGCTTGGTCATTTAGACTAATCCATGCTAAATTTTAGCGTTGACTCGCCATGGCGTGTCAACGTAGGGTAGTAGCTCAATTGGTAGAGCACCGGTCTCCAAAACCGGGGGTTGGGGGTTCGAGTCCCTCCTGCCCTGCTCAGAGTAGGTCGGCACCTCAAACGAGGATCGGAATATGAATCGTCAAACAAAGAGATTAATGGCGCGTCAGCAAGCGCAGACTGAGGCATCGCGACCGGCACCCAACCGTCGTGCCGCTAGCCAAAAGAATTTGCCAGAGTCAAGGAGAGTAACTCCGAGGGCCTACCTCAAGGAGGTAGGCGAAGAGTTATCGAAGGTCAATTGGCCATCTCGCAAAGTTGTCGTCAACTACTCGACCGTGGTATTTGTAACACTAACGCTTCTGATCGCGTTGATCTTCGGTCTTAACTTTGTCTTTTCGAAGGCTGTGCTCTTCCTCTTCGGATGAGTTTTAGATAGTTAACTGAAAGCTAGGAAGCAGTAATGAGTGACTTTTTTGAAGAGGAGCCCGGAGCTCCCCTGACCGACGTTATAGCTGCACCTGTTTCGACTGGACAGCTCGAGTACGTTCGTGACGAGGTAGAAGTAGAACAAGTTGAAGAGGTCGAGCCGATTGTCTCGCCATTCGATCTACCGGGCGATTGGTTTGTTATCCACTCCTATTCGGGCTACGAAAATAAAGTGAAGTCCAATCTCGAGACACGGATGATGTCCATGGAGGTCGAGGATCGAATATACGACATTTTTATACCAATGGAAGATGTCACCGAGATCAAGAATGGGAAGCGAGTCACTTCGCAGAAAAAAGTTTTCCCTGGTTATATCATGGTGAGAGCCGACCTCGACGATCAGACGTGGGACGTCATTCGTCATACGCCTGGTGTTACGGGATTTGTAGGAATGGGAAGTAGACCTACACCTCTTAGTCGAAAAGAGGTCGAGTCGGTTATGAACTTCTCGACTGAAGTGCGTGATAGTCCGAGGAAGACCAAAACCTCTCTCGAATATCAGCTGGGCGATCCGGTCACCGTTAAAGACGGTGCCTTTGAGGGATTGACAGGAATTATCTCGGAGATAAACGAGGACCATCTCAAGCTAAAGGTTCTTGTAAATATCTTCGGGCGTGAGACCCCGGTTGAGCTCGAATTTTCGCAAGTTGCCAAGGTATAAATACCAATTTGTGAAAAACGGTCGTTCTATAGCGTCTTCGCTATAGATTGTTTAAGTTATTTTGTTGGCGAAATGTCGACACTCTAAGTCAGTGGAACGAAAAAGATTATGGCAAAGCGTAGAGTAACAGCTGTTGTAAAGATTCAACTCCCAGCGGGAGCCGCGACACCTGCGCCTCCGGTTGGAACCGCACTTGGACCCCATGGTATCCAAACCATGGAGTTTTGCAAGCAATATAATGCAGCCACCGAGGCACAGCGTGGAACGGTTATACCGGTGGAAGTTACTATCTTTGACGATCGTTCCTTTACCTTCGTACTAAAGACCCCTCCGACCCCTGTCTTGCTACGGCAAGCTGCAGGTGTTTCAAAGGGATCGGCAACTAATAAGCGAGTAGAAGCTGGATCTATCAGTGAAAGCCAACTCGAGGAAATCGCTAGAACCAAGATGCCGGATCTAAACGCCTATGACATGGAAGCGGCTAAAAAGCAGATTGCTGGAACAGCTCGCTCGATGGGAATCAAGGTTAATTAAATACCGGTCCTTAATTTGGGAGATTATTAAAAATGGCAAATAAGCGTATGAAGGCGCTCCTCTCGTCTTATGACAGAGAGCACCTCAACCTACCGCACGAGGCTGTCGAGACTGTAAAGAAGTTGGCAACGGCGAAGTTCGATGAATCGATTGAGTTAGCGGTGCGTCTTGGTGTTGATCCAAGAAAAGCTGACCAGATAGTCAGAGGAACCGTATCGCTCCCAGCTGGGACCGGCCGAGACGTTCGTGTCGCAGTTTTCGCTGCTGGCGATGCCGCTCTTGAAGCGCGTGAAGCTGGTGCCGATGTTATCGGTGCTGATGACTTGGTGAACCGAATTCAATCCGAGGGTTTCCTTGACTTCGATATCGCTATTGCTACCCCTGACTTGATGGGTCAAGTCGGTAAGCTTGGTAGAGTTCTGGGACCTCGTGGTTTGATGCCGAACCCTAAGACCGGTACCGTTACCACAGACGTCGGTCGCGCAGTAAGAGAGTTCAAGGGTGGACGTGTTGAATATAGAACGGATCGCGTAGGCAACGTTCAAGTTCCGATCGGTAAGGCTTCCTTTGACAAGGATGCACTTTTGAGTAATTTTAGGGCTGTAATTGATGAGCTGTCTCGGGCGAAGCCATCTTCTGCCAAGGGCCGTTACTACAGAAGTGTAACGCTCTCGTCAACGATGGGACCAGGCGTAAAGATCGACACGAATAGAATGCGTGCAGCCGAAGAAGAGTAGTATCTTCAAAAAAATTTATAGGGCAGTCGCCGGAGACTTCAGGTTACTAAGGGAAACCACCTGGATAGGGGACAGCAAGTTTAGGTGAACTGCCATGGATTATTCCATGGCAGTTTTTTATTTAGGAGTAGTGTATGGAAAATCCGCGTCCCGGCAAGGTTGCGATCGTTGAAGAGCTTACAGAGCGCTTAAACGCTTCAGCTGCCGTAATCTTGACGGAATATAGAGGCTTGAAGGTCTCGGATCTAGAGAATTTACGTCGCCAGCTCAAGGGAGTTGGCGGATCTTTCAAGATCTACAAGAATACCTTGATTAGGATCGCTGCACATGAGGTTGGTCTTGAGGGTCTTGATGGCTACCTCGAGGGGCCTACCGCGCTTGCTTTCGTTGAATCAGACGCTGTAGAAGTAGCCAAGATTGTCAAGGAGTTCGCCAAGGGACACCCCAGTCTCATCGTGAAGGCAGGGGTTCTTGGAACTTCAGTCATTGACGGTGCTGGTGCTCTTGCGCTTGCTGAGCTTCCTTCAAGAGACGTTCTCTTGGGCCAGATCGCGGGAGTCATGGCTGCTCCAATGCGGGACTTCGCATACGTCCTCAAGGCACTCCCACAAAACTTCGCCTACGCACTATCGGCCTTGGTCGAAAAGCGTGGAGACGAAGCGGCCTAAAAAGTTTGGTCGCTTAGCAAGGGGCTTGCGACCTCTGCCTCAAGAGTCGACGAAGTTGCTCTAATGAGTGCAAATTTAGAAAAATAAGAAAGGTATAACCTAAAATGGCAAATACAGAAGAAATTCTCGAATCTATTGCAAGCATGACTGTCCTTGAGCTCAGTGAGCTACTCAAGGCTTTCGAAGAGAAGTTCGGCGTTACTGCTGCTGCTCCTGTTGCTTTCGCTGCCGCACCAGCTGGTGCCGGTGGAGATGCTGCTCCAGCAGTAGAAGAGCAGGATGAGTTTGATGTTGTCTTGGTCGCCATAGGCGAGACCAAGATTCAGGTCATCAAGGAAGTTCGTGGCCTTACAAGCCTAGGTCTAAAGGAAGCAAAGGACCTAGTAGAGGCAGCTCCAAAGGCCGTCCTTGAGAAGGTCTCCAAGGAAGATGCTGAGAAGGCAAAGGCTCAACTTGAGTCCGCTGGCGCAACTGTAGAGTTGAAGTAGCTAGTCAAAATAGAATTTGTTACGATTGGTTGTCTTGGCAATCGAAAGTTACTATTCTTTCTATCTATAGACAGCCGCGTCTGAGACGAAGCGGCGGCATAGTTTAGTAAAAAGATGAGTCTACCCCTATGGGATAGGCTCATCTTTCTGTCTTTACGTATAAACTGATTGGTTGTCGTGCACCTAAATAGCCTCGCCCTCTTTCACCTACTGGTAGTTAGCAAGAGTCCTTGGCGAGTCACGTCTAAAATCACCTCTACTCGAGCTGGGAGAGTATCAATTG